>SLSZ01000080.1 GCA_007130125.1 Bacteroidales bacterium | reverse complement strand
GCGAACGTCTTGGGCACTGCTGAGCGTTTAATTGTAAATAATACATACAACAAATTATTATATTTGAACAGGAAAAACATAGAGTTGCATTTGCATTATGACGAGGCTGAAGCAGCGAGTTTTATTAATAATTTATTCGTTGGTTATACAGACAAATTACAACATTATAAAAGCACTATTCTTTAATAAACCTATGCGGTAACTTAAGTCCTATAAATAATTCTTCCGCACTTTCCAGGCTATCAAAATCGTCTTCATGGTATAACCAATTAACGTTTACTTTGTTATTATTTTTATGAAATGATTCAAGTTTTTCAAGAATTATCAACAAACATTTTGAAGAGGATGTGTCAAAATATTGCATTTTCACATTTAACTCAACATTTTTATCTTTTTCATTCTTGATAAAATTATCAATCCAATCAATTATTGGGGTATAAAACTCATATGCATTTTCGGGATAACTAGCTCCATATATACTAAATGCGCCTTTTTCGGGGTCAAAAACAATTTCCGGAGTACATTTAGTAGGTTTAATCAATAATCTTTCCATAAAACATACCAATTAACTTTCTTGTATCATCACTCTTAATTGAAATAAGTGATGAAAACTATCTATATTTTCAAAGTCGACATTTAATGGCAACCCTGACCGCCTTGCTATATCAATAAATCCTAACCCCGCGCCCTTGGCGCTATCGATGCTTTTCTGGCGTCGTGTTTTGATGTACAGGTCTTTCAATTCATTCTTATTCATTTTATTCACCAGCTCAACTTTTTTCACTAAAGCCTTTTTTTGAGTTTCGTTAACCCTGTTTATTATAACAATTTCAAACCCGTCGTTATTTTTAATAAGAATAAGTTGACCTTTTCCATAAGATTTTTGATCAAAATAAAACTTCTCATCAGAATAATGCATCACATTTTGTGCCATTTCAATGAAAGTGGCAAAAACCCTGTTAACCAGATGAGGTTTCGTATATAATGATAACTCGCCACGGATTGTTTCTCCAAGTGTAACAATTAGATCCTGCGTAACAACACCATTAAAAGCAAAAATCATTTCACTCTTGGAGTCACTGGTGTTAATTTCCTTAATATTAATCGGGTTTATCATTAAAAAGAAGATTAATAAAAAACAGTACTATTTAAAAAAGCAAAGAGATACAGTAATGCTAATAATTATATGAATGATCGACATGATGAACCAATGCAAATATAAAAACAAATAAATTAAAAATACAACTATTTTATTATTTAGAAGAAAAAAACCACCATCTCAGGCAGCAGAACCTATGCTTTATTTGACAACAATGGAACAAATCTAAAATAGCCACATGATTTTTCATTATAAGTTCCATCTTCATTTTTAAATATCTTATTCATAATTTGAGTATCCCCGGTTCCTACGGGTACTACCATAATACCACCCGGCTTAAGTTGTTTCAGAAGTTCTTCCGGTACTTCAGAAGCAGCGGCAGTTACAAGGATTTTATCAAAAGGTGCATAAGAAGGTAAACCTTTTGCACCATCACCATAAAACATTTTTGGTGCATACCCCATCTTATTCAGAATCTTTTTGGTTTTATTATACAAAGTTCTGTACCGTTCAATTGTGTATACCCTGGCTCCCATCTCAATCAAAACACATGCCTGATAGCCACTTCCTGTGCCAATTTCAAGCACTTTGTCTTTGGGTTCTACCTCTAATAGTTCCGTTTGGTATGCAACCGTGTAAGGCTGGCTGATCGTTTGACCAGAACCTATAGGAAATGGTTTATCCTGATAGGCAAATGACTCAAATGAAGAATCCATAAAGAAATGACGTGGAATTTTTTCTATAGCTGACAAAACTCTCTCATCTCCGATTCCTTTTTTACGTATCTCTTCAACAAGCTTTTTTCTCAACCCCTTATGTTTATACGTGTCTTCCATTTTATAGCAAAATAATAAATACAACTAAAGCAGTTTAAAAATACACCATCTAATTCTAATAAACATCATTAACAAAAATGCATTGGAAAAAATAATCTATCATAAACCCTTTGTCTTAAAATAAAGTAATATATTTGTTTGGCAGCACGAAAATAATAATAATTAACAGTCAAAAAAATTTTAGTTTTGCACAATATTTTGAAATTGTTGATTTTAGCAAATACAGAACTTTTAAAAATCTATAGAACGAATATATAACAATTAAACTAGTGGTAACCTTCAAAACATAACGTAATAAAGTGAAAAAAATAGGAGTACTTGGAGCCGGTCATTTAGGAAAAATTCACATAAAATGCATAAAAGAATCTGATAAGTTTGATTTGGTTGGATTTTATGACCCAGATGAAAAAATTACTGCCGAGGTAAAAACAAAATTTGACATACATTGTTTCAATACACCGGAAGAATTGATTGAAGCTTCTGAAATTGTTGATATAGTAACCCCGACGGTATCGCATTATAAATCAGCGTCGATGGCTTTAAAGAAGTTCAAAAATGTTTTTATAGAAAAGCCTTTAACAACGACATTGGAGGAAGCCAGAAAGCTTATTGATCTGGCTAAAGAAGCAGGAGTAAAAGTACAAGTTGGGCATGTTGAAAGGTTCAACCCTGCATTTATTGCAGCCCAGCCTTACTTCGACAACCCTATGTTTATTGAAGCTCACAGGCTCTCACAATTTAATCCCCGCGGAACGGATGTACCTGTAATACTTGATCTTATGATACATGATCTGGATATTGTTTTGAGTGTCGTGAATTCCAGCATCAAAAAGCTTAGTGCAAGTGGAGTTTCTGTGGTTTCTGACACACCTGATATTGCAAATGCACGTATTGAATTCAATAATGGTTGTGTAGCAAACATAACTGCAAGTCGTATTTCTATGAAAAATATGCGTAAATCCAGGTTTTTTCAAAAAGAAAGCTACCTGGCCGTTGATTTTCTCAAAAAAGAAACCCAGGTTATTAAAATGAAAGATTTTGAAGGAGATCCCAGCCCGCTGGATTTAGTTCTTGACCTGGGTAAAGGAAAACCGAAAAAGCACATTTTGATAGATAAACCGGAGATTAAACCAATAAATGCTATCAAAACTGAATTAGAAACTTTCTATAGTTCCATAACAAATAATACCGAACCACTGGTAACTATTATGGACGGTTACAACTCCCTGGAACTAGCGTATAAAATTATGGATAAAATTGAAAGCAATTTAACAACAAATCCGGAATTTTAACCAGGGCAAGAAAAGAAAAACTCATGTTTTATTAGTTTTGAAAGTAATTATTAATAAGTTATTTTGCATTATAGCAATAATAAAATAAAACAGCCGTTTGTTTTATATCCAAATAACTTGCGTATTTTTTTGATTTGCCTATATTCACATATTTTAGCGTGTATTTTAAAGAAAGCAAATAATAATGCTGGAAAAATCACAATACAATTTGATTTTATTTATAATAGTACCTTTAAGTAACATTTTTTGGTTTTAACTAAATACTAGTAAAACCTTTTTTTATAATCAAATTTTCGTTGACAAGTATATTTTAAGTAAACCAAAAAACAGTGAATGGATAAAAAATTACAAAAATTACAAGTAGCAAAATATGTTATAGCAGATTTTCTGGCAGCATTCTTAGCTTGGTTTGTTTTTATAAGCTATAGAAAGATAAATAACAGCTATGGCTTTTCACAAATAAAGGAACAGATATTCATTGATGATTATCTTGCCATGGGGTTAATAATCATACCTGTGTTCTGGCTATTATTGTATTTATTAACCGGTTCATACAAGCGTGTTTTCCGCCGTTCCAGGCTGCATGAGTTTGGTCAAACACTTTTCATTTCTTTGTTGGGTGTATTAATAATCTTTTTTGTTGTTTTGCTTGATGAAGAGGTCAATGCCAATCGCAATTATTATCATTCTTTCTTTATGCTCTTTGTTTTTCATGCCTCCCTGACCTCTATATTCAGATTTATATTATCATCTATTGCTGCCCATAAAATTCAAAACCGCATTATTGGTTTTAACACGCTTATAGTTGGCAGTCAAAAAAACGCTGTTTCAATCTATAAAGAAATAGAATCACAATTAAAATCTTCAGGGCACAAATTTGTGGGTTTTGTTTCAATATCACCCGGCGACGAGCACAAATTAAATGATTATTTACCTCACCTTGGTGAATTCAAAGATGTTAAATCAATAATAGAGAAGTACCAGGTAGAAGACGTTATTATAGCTATTGAATCACGTGAACACAAAAAAATCACAAATATTCTTGCAGATCTATATGAAACGGATGTTTTGATCAAAGTAATACCTGATATGCACGACATCCTTCTTGGTTCAGTTAAGATGACTGCTATTTTCGACGCACCACTTATTCAGATAAAACAAGGTCTTATGCCACCATGGCAACAAACTATCAAAAGATTAATTGATATAGCAGCGTCCATCTTTTGTTTGATTATTCTCTCACCACTATTTATCATAACAGCCATAGGAGTTAAGTTGTCATCACCGGGTCCAATAATATATTCTCATGAACGGATAGGTTTAAACGGTAAACCTTTTGTAATGCATAAATTTCGTTCAATGTATGTTGATGCCGAAAAAAGCGGTCCTCAGCTTTCATGTCAGGATGATCCGCGGATAACTCCGTTTGGCAAATTCATGAGAAAGGTTAGATTAGATGAAATACCGCAGTTTTACAATGTTTTGTTGGGCAATATGTCTTTGGTAGGTCCGCGCCCCGAGCGTCAATACTATATTGACCAAATTGTTAAAAAGGCACCACACTATAAATTGCTGCAAAAAATAAAGCCAGGTATTACTTCGTGGGGACAAGTTAAATTTGGATATGCAGAAAATGTAAAAGAAATGATTGAAAGAATGAAATATGACCTGTTATATCTTGAAAATATGTCTCTGGCTGTTGATTTTAAAATACTAATTTATACTGTCTTAATTATACTTCAGGGCAGAGGTAAGTAATGTTTTGAGATTACCGTATTTATCTATTCTGATGCGGATGAATTTGCAGATTAAATTATAGCACACCGGCTTCGATAAGCATAACTATATGTTCAATCATTTTATCTTCCCCGTGCGGATCATATTCTGTTCTAAGGTCATAACCAAATATCCGGCCTAACGACTGCCAGAAAAATGCCTGAAAGACTCCTTTAAAATCTTTCAGCAAAACATACGAGGTATGCTGTGTTTCACGATCAATAAGCTTTAAAAGTATCAATCCTTGTGAAAATGTTAACTTTCTTAAATCATCCTCAAACTGATCGCGTAATTCATCTTCAAGTTGGCTTATTATTAGGCGTCTTTCGGCTTTACTTTCAATTTCTTCAAGACGCCTGCTGTATTCCCTGTATTTAATACCAGCAAGTTTAGCATATGGATAAGCTGCTTTTACATTTCTTACAAGTCGATTATATCGTCTTTCTTCAAAGCGATTTTTAAAAACCATAGGAGCAACAACGACATGTTCGGGAAGTGTAATAACCGGCACAGTGTCGCCATCAATAACTCTTGCCCTGGTAACTGTCCCGGTAATTTCTTGAGAATTTATCTGGATACATATTATCCAAAGCAGGATCAATGCTGTTAGATTTTTGAAATTCAGCATCATATTAAATATTAATAAAAAACACAATGTACTAACAGGTATAAATAACAATAAATATACCAAACATTAAGTAAGGCTTTACTGAAAGTTAAACGTAAATTTAAAAATAAAATTTGGAAATCGCAAAAAAATCAGGCAACCTTCAAACGGCTGAAGTTAGTCTTATCCAGTTGGTTCTTTGCATATTCAAGATCAATATGCAGTTCATTATTTTTAGCATAAGAGTGTAAGTCAAACATAGCGTCTCTCATTATGATCTCGCAAATAGAACGTAGTCCTCGTGCGCCCAATTTGCACTCAACGGCTTTTTCAACAATATAATCAAGCACTTCATCTTCAATGATCAATTTAACATCATCCATTTCAAAAAGCTTGGTATATTGTTTTATCAATGAGTTATGCGGTTCAGTCAAAATTTGTCTCAAAGTATCTTTTGCGAGCGGATCAAGATAAGTCAACACAGGTAATCGGCCGACAAGCTCAGGTATAAGCCCATAACTTCTTAAGTCTTGTGGTGCAACGTATTGTAAGAGGTTATCACGATCAACTTCATCTTCTTTTTTATTCAGACCATACCCTATCAAATTGGTTTGCATCCTGGAGGAAATTTTCTTTTCAATTCCATCAAAAGCTCCTCCACAAATGAACAGGATGTTTTGAGTATTGATCTGTATCATTTTCTGTTCGGGGTGTTTTCTGCCTCCTTGCGGAGGTACATTAACTGAAGCTCCCTCTAGTATTTTGAGCAATGCTTGTTGAACACCTTCTCCCGAAACATCCCGGGTCAATGATGGGTTATCACTTTTTCGTGCAATTTTATCAACTTCATCAATAAATATAATACCTCTTTCGGCGGCAGCTACATCATAATCAGCAACCTGCAATAGCCGTGCAAGTATACTTTCCACATCCTCCCCAACATATCCGGCCTCAGTAAGCACTGTAGCATCAGCAATACAAAAAGGAACTTGCAACATACGAGCGATTGTCCGTGCAAGCAAAGTTTTACCCGTGCCTGTTTCTCCAACAAGTACAATATTGGATTTTTCGAGTTCAACGTCGTCCTTGCTTTCATCTTTTTTGCTCAAATATGCTATTCTTTTGTAGTGATTATAAACAGCAACAGCCAGGACTTTTTTGGCTTCATCCTGGCCAATAACATATTTATCTAAGTGTTCTTTAATTTCAGCAGGTTTAAGAAGCTTGAAAGAAGGAAGTTTATGTTTTCCCTTGGCCTGCTTCTCCTCCTTCACAATAAGCTGTGCCTGTTCAATACATCTCTCACAAATATGAGCACTTGTGCCTGATATTAAAATATCAACATTTTCCTCGCTTCTCCCGCAAAAAGAACACTTTCTGTTTTCTTTAGTCATTATATTACACTTTAATCCGTTCTGCTATGTCAAATTAACTATAAATTTAATAAAAAAAATTGTCTTTACCTAGCTCCGGATCTTTATACTTTAAAAGATATTTAATGTTTGATATAAAATGAATTATTATGGAACTAACTTTAGAATTATTTTTTCTCTGAAGTTAAAACTTCATCAATCATTCCATATTTTTTTGCTTCTTCTGCATTCATCCAGAAATCACGATCTGAGTCCTTATAAATTTTGTCATAGTTTTGTTTTGAATGCACAGCAATGATCTCATAAAGCTCTTTCTTAATTTTCAGGATTTCGCGGGCGGTTATTTCTATATCGGAAGCTTGTCCTTGTGCACCACCCATAGGCTGATGGATAAGGATTCGTGAATGTTTAAGGGCAGCTCTTTTCCCCGGAGTGCCTGCACACAACAATACCGCGCCCATAGAAGCAGCGATTCCTGTACAAATTGTTGCAATATCGGGTGTAATATACTGCATAGTATCATATATGCCTAAACCTGCATAAACAGCACCACCCGGCGTGTTAAGATAAATTTGTATGTCCTTTTTTGGATCCGCTGATTGCAAGAACAACAGCTGTGCCTGTATTATGTTCGCAACATAATCATTGATAGGCACACCTAAGAATATGATCCTATCCATCATCAAACGGCTAAAAACATCCATTGTAGCAATGTTTAGCTGACGCTCCTCAATAATAGTAGGGCTTATATAATTATCCTGAACAGAAGTATAGTTATGCAACGTCATGCTGCTTATACCGTGATGCTTAGTAGCATATTTATTAAATTCATTTTTGTAATTCATCTTTCGATTTTTTTTTTGCTTATAAAACTTATTTGGTGTTTTTTTGTTCTTTATCGTATTTTTCTTTTACTAAGTTAACAAATTCATCAAAAGTAACCTGTTTTTCTTTAAGTTTTAAAGTATTTTTAAACAAGTCTATAAGCTTATCTTCCATAAGCTTTTCGGAAACTTTTTGAACCTCTTCCTTTTTCTCCATAATATTTTTTACGAAACTTTCTATCATTTGTTCCTCAGGGTTACTTTGCCCGTATTGTCTGAGTTGTGCTTTAACATACTCTCTCAAATGATCTTTAATTTCTTCTTCCGATACTTTTAGATTATGGTCTTCTACTATCTTGCTTTCCAGCAGCTGCCAACGCAAAGAATCAGCATATTTATCAAATTCAGCTTCTATTTTTTCTTCAGTAAGTTCTTCTTTATTTGATTCCAGAAGCCATTTTTTAATAAACTCTTCAGGTAGCTTAATGTCGGCTTTTTTCAACAATTTCTCAATAGCTTCGTTTTTAAAATGCCTGTCAACCTCCATTTGGTATTGTTTGCTTATCTCACTGCGCACTTTCTCCCTCAATTCTTCTTCGGCTTTTATTTCCTCATCCGGGAATACTTTCTTAAAAAACTCTTCATTCAGCTCTGCAGGTTCAATCCTGGATATAGTTTCAACAGTAAAACGGAAAAGAGTTCCTTCACCAGGCAATTCATCTTCATTGACTCCGGCTACGGAAGCTGCTTTAGCTTTTGATTCGAAGGCTTTATTAATATCAAAAACGATCTGATCATTTAATTTCTTTGACAAGAACTTTGCTTTAATTTCTTCGTCTTTTATATCCTTGATATAAACTGTGCCCTTATTAGTAACAGGCTCTTCAGCAACTTTTTCGGAATTTTCCATCTGTATCAATTCACCAAAAACCGAATCCTGATCTCCAATTTCTTCGGGATTAATTATTTTTCCATACTGCTGACGTAAATTCTGTATCTGCTCATCAATAGTTTTATCATCAACCTTTATCTTATGGTATTCCACTTTGATCTTATCTGATAGTTCAAGGTCAATGTCAGGAGCAAATCCAAGCAAATAGTGAAACTCAAATTCTTTCTGATTATCCCAGTCAACTGCATCATTCTTTTCTCTGACAGGAATGGGGTTACCCAGTATCTTAAGGTCTTTTTCTTTAATATAATCATAAATAGCTTCTGCGATCAGTTTATTAACTTGCTCGGCCAGCACATTTTTGCCATGGAGTTTTTTCACAAGCCCTACCGGTACTTTACCCGGTCTAAATCCGGGCATTTGTGCTTTTTTTTGCAAATCTTTTATTGCATTTTCTACATTTTTGCTATAATCATCCTCTCCAATCTCAACTTTCAATATTCCGGTAAGATTACCGGTATTTTCATGTAATATATTCATATTCAGCTTTATTTTAGTTCTATTATAATATCTGTATTTTTTACTTTAAAACGATTACACTTAAATAAAAATAACCCCTAAAAGGGGTTTTTTAATTTAAATCGTATATCGATCATTAACAGTTAATATGGATAATAATTTAATTAGTGCGGATGGAGGGAGTCGAACCCCCACGCCTTGCGGCACTAGATCCTAAGTCTAGCGCGTCTACCAATTCCGCCACATCCGCTTTTGGAGCATCTCCTAAATGAGAGTGCAAATATACAACTTTTTTTCTATCTTAAAAGACAAAAACGAACAAAAATCACATTTCTTATTTTCACCCTCAATAAATAACAGGCCGATAAAGTTGTAAAGTGAAGTTCGAAGAATTGAGTAGTAAATTTATTTGGGTAATTTTGCGGATTGATGCCAATTTTATAAAAACTGTTTCTAAATGATAGAAGTTAAAGATCTGGAAATTTCTTATTCAGGGAAAAGTATTATAAATGGATTGACTTTCCATGTACCTGAAGGGTATAAAGCAACACTAAAAGGACGTTCAGGTTCCGGAAAAAGCTCTGTGTTAATGTCTCTGCTAGGGTTTGTAAAACCTGCCAATGGCATAATAAAAATTAACGGATACATTTTAAACGATTCAACAATAAGAAAGATTCGTTCAATAACAGCCTGGGTGCCACAGGAGTTGGGATTTAACCTTGAATACACCCATGAACTGCTATTACTTCCATTTTCTTTCAGGTTAAACAAATCCTCCTACCCTACACAAGTTGAAATAAATAATGCATTAACAGATTTTGGTCTAAATCCGGACATACTGGAAAAATCACTAAAAGAGTTGTCAGGAGGTGAAAAGCAACGCATCTCACTATGTTCAGCTCTTCTCCAAAAAAAACCGTTGTTGTTTTTGGACGAGCCAACTTCTGCATTGGATGCAAAAACCAAATCAATTGTTACTGAAATCTTTTTACAAAACAAAAACCTTACACTATTGTCAGCATCGCATGATGACATGTGGGCCAAATACAACGATCTGGTTATAGATATTACAAAATATCATTAAAATAGCAAGGAATGAAATTATATGTAATAGATTATAGGAATACAATATGTTAAAATTAAAACGAGGATAATAAAAAATGGAAACACATGACATAAGCTGGATGAACCTTTTTTTAGGATACCTCATGCTAATAATACCGGTATCAATTCTTTACTGGTTTCAAACAGGCCTGGTAAAGCAGGTTATTATTTCCGTATTACGAATGACCGTACAGTTATTTTTTGTTGGTTTATACCTTGAGTTAATCTTTAACCTAAACAATATGTGGATAAACATGGCTTGGGTGGTCATAATGATCTTTATTGCAACTTTTGTAACAATCCAGAGGAGTGAGCTTAACCGTAAGACTTTTTTCATCCCGGTTATATTATCGCTTTTAATAAGTATAGTAATTATTGACGCATATTTTATTGGCCTGGTTGTACGAACCGAATATTTTTTTGATGCCCGGTTTTTTATACCAATTTCAGGGATGGTTATTGGCAACTGTATGGAAAGGAATATAATAGCACTCAACACATATTACCGTTCAATAACGCGCGAGTCGCTAATGTATAAATATTACTTAGCCAACGGTGCAACCCGCCAGGAAGCATTACAGCCTTATATAAAAGAGGCTTTGAAAGCCAGTTTTAATCCTTTATTGGCTAACATGGCAGTTATAGGACTGATTGCTCTTCCGGGAGTGATGACAGGCCAGATACTTGGAGGTAGCAGCCCTAATGTAGCTATAAAGTATCAAATAATGCTTTTAATGTCAATTTTTATAGGTACAATGATCACTATCATTTTCACTATCTTGTTGGGCAACAGATATATATTTGATAATATGGATAATTTAAAACCGGATTTTAAACGTGTGGAAAAAAGAAAAAAATATGATAATAATGTTAAAAGAACTCAGATAAAGGCAACGAAAAAGTAAAAACGGAGCCTTCACCTTCCTCACTCTCAAATTTAATTTCACCATGCTGCCTTTCAACAAATTCTTTACACAATAACAGGCCTATACCACTACCCTTTTCATCAAAAGTTCCATAAGTACTGTGCAATGAGTCGGCTCTAAACAGCATTTCCTGGTCTTGCTTATTAATTCCAACACCACTGTCTTTCACAGATATATAAGCATGGTTGTTATCAGTTTCATAGAACAACTTAATTTTGCCTTTCTGGTTTGTAAATTTTATCGCATTCGACAGCAAATTTCTCATAACTGTGTCAGTCATATTTTGATCAGCCCATGCGATCAGGTTAGAGTTAATATGATTTTCAATTGATATTTGTTTTTCTTGTGCATTAGGCATGAAAAGGTTTACATTATCGTTAACGATTTCTGTTATATCAATATATTGTGGATTATATTTTATCTTGCCTATTTGAGTGCGCGACCACTGCAACAGGTTTTCAAGCAGATCATTTATGTTCACAACTGTTTTATCCAGTTCTAAAGTAAGTTCTCTTAATTCATCTTTATCCAGGTTATCCAAATCACGTTTTAGCATTCGTGAAAAACTAACAATTGAAGCAAAAGGATTACGCAAATCATGCGAAATAATGGAAAACAGCTTATCTTTGGCTACATTAGCTTCAATAAGGTGTTTTTCCGAATCAATTAATTTTTGGTTGGCTGTGTTTAATCTTTTATTAAGGTCGTCCAACTTCTTTTTCTGCTCAAGCAAAATCTGATTAAGCTTTACAAGTTTAGCGTTACTTTTGCTAACCTCATCTTTTCGTTTTTCAAGTAGCTTATTTGTTTTATTTATAACAAGAAATCTGTTATACAATAAAAACAGCAGCAAAACAACCAGGACTATACCTGCGAGTAAAAAGTTTTTTAAGAGCCTTTGTTTCTCAAAGTTTAGTGCATTTATTTGACTGGCTTTCCTATACAACTCAATTTCCCTCTCTTTCCTTTCGCTATCGAAAATCATTTGGAACTCATATATTCGCCGCCTGCTTTCTTCAGTATAAATGCTATCAGTGAGACTTAAATATTTTTGTTGATAATTATACGCTTTTTGAAAATTATTTTGTTTGGAATACAACTCTGCCAGATTATTATAATTTTCGGTAATAACCCTTGCAAGTCCAACATCTTCAGCTAATCCAAGGCTCTCATTAAAACATTGTTCTGCCTTGGGCAAATTGTTCTTACCCATGTATGCTTGTCCGAGAAAATTTAAATTTCGGGATATTCCACTTTTATCATCTACTTCTTCATACAATTGCAGAGCTTCATATAATTCATTTAAAGCAAGATCATAATTGTCGGTTTTCAAATACAAAAGCCCTAAATGACCTTTTGTTGATGCCACTTCTCTCTTATCTCCCAATTTTTTACGTATTTGAAGTGCTTTACGAAAATACTCAACAGCTTCATCATATTTTCCCTGATGTTTATAAACTATACCAAGGTTATTATATGAAAACGACATCCCTCTTTTCTCTTCAAATTCAGTTTTTATATTCAGGGAAAGGTTGTGGTATCGTTCTGACAGATCAAAGTCGCCGGTATTTTGATAAATCCTGCCGATATTATTAAATATTACTGCCATCCCAATCTGATTATCTTCCTCTTCAAACAATCGCAAAGCCTCAAAAAAATATTCAAGAGCTTTTTCATAATGACTTCTATCACTATAAATAAGCCCGATATTTGTCATTATTCTGGCTATTCCGGGTTTATAATTTTTTATCATAAATATATGTCTAGCCTCAAGCAGGTGATCCATAGCAAGCCCAAGCTCTCCTTTTTGCCAATGGACTATACCTATCCGATTCAGGGCATGACCCTGCAAAACCTCCAAATCAAGTTTTTGAGCCAACTCCAATGCATTTTTTGCATACTGCAGTGCAGCATCAGGATCTTTTGACCTGATTTCAGTTGACAACTCGATCATAGCATTGATCCTTACAGTATCATGCTCTTCTGATTCAACCAATGCCTTAAGGCTCTCCAAGTGATCTTCCCGTTCCTCAGATGCTAACAGTGAACAATTGAAAAGTGTAATTACTGCATAAATCAACAAAAGGCAAATAAACCTTGACATATGTGTTTGGAAATAATCAATAAAATAAATTGACAGCTAATTCAGACAACAAAATTAGTAAATAACTAATTCTCTACCTATACAAATGTAATGCTTATAACTTATAAAAACAATTTTTTATACAACAAGCGAGGTGTTTTTTAGACTAACTTAGAAAAAGTTAATTTATTATTAAGCTAAAATTTTATTTTCAGCTTACTGAAAAAATAAAGCCGACACACGTCAATGTTTGCCGGCTTTATCATAAATATTAATTTACAGATCAATTTTATTTTTTGAAAAATTTAAAGCTTTTTCCGGGGTAATGTGCTGCTTCGCCCAGTAATTCTTCAATACGAAGCAACTGGTTGTATTTTGCAATACGTTCAGAGCGGCATGCTGATCCGGTTTTTATTTGACCTGTATTAAGAGCCACAGCCAGGTCTGATATAGTGGTATCCTCTGTTTCACCCGATCGATGGCTTATAACGGAAGTATATGAATTATTTGTTGCAAGATTAATGGCATCAATAGTTTCAGTCAATGTGCCTATCTGGTTTACTTTGATGAGGATAGAATTAGCAATACCTTTATCCAGGCCTTGTTGCAGACGCTTCACATTAGTTACAAACAAGTCATCACCAACAATTTGGATCTTATCACCAAGTTTATCTGTCATAATTTTCCATCCATCCCAATCATCTTCAGCCATACCATCTTCAATAGAAATAATAGGATATTTTTTCACCCAGTCGGCCCAATAATCAACCATTTGTGCAGGTGTAAGCTTGTCGCCTGTTGACTTATGCAAGTGGTAAACATTTTCTTCGGGTATAAAATATTCAGAAGCTGCAGGGTCCAGGGCCAGGAAAATATCTTCACCAGGTTTATATCCGGCATTTTCAACAGCGTTAAGAACTACTTTGATAGCTTCTTCATTTGATTTGAGGTTTGGTGCAAAGCCACCTTCATCTCCAACGTTGGTGGAGAATTTTCCCTTCTTTAGTACCGCTTTCAAATGATGAAAAATTTCAGAACCCATTTTCATTGCATGTGAAAATGATTCAGCTCCAACAGGCATAATCATAAACTCCTGAAAATCAATCGAGTTATCAGCATGTGAACCACCATTAAGAATATTCATCATAGGTATAGGCAATGTGCATGCATTAACTCCTCCTATATATCTAAAAAGCTGTTGGCCTGTTTCTTGTGCAGCAGCATTGGCAACAGCAAGTGAAACGCCCAATATGGCATTCGCACCCAAATTAGCTTTGTTGGGTGTGCCATCAAGTTCGATCATTTTTTTATCAATCTCAACCTGTTCAGTTACAAGGTAACCCTTCAACTCTTCATTTATTATATCATTTACATTTGAAACAGCTTTCAACACACCTTTACCCATATAATCCATTTTGTTGCCATCTCGTAACTCAACCGCTTCATGCACACCTGTTGAAGCACCCGATGGTACTGCAGCCCGACCTAAAAGGCCGTTATCTGTTATAACATCAACTTCTACTGTAGGATTACCTCTTGAATCAAAAATTTGCCTGCTATGTATATTCAATATTGTGCTCATAATGTTTTTATTTAATAAGTTAAACATTCTAATTCCAAAACAAAGAATAAAGATATAAAAAACGGCCATAACAAGTCCAATTTTTTATATCTCTATTTTAAAAATAATATTTTACAGGTAAATCATGAATAATTTATCCGGATCACAAATTTGAAACAGCCATACTATCCAGACAAAGTTCGTTCCAATTCAGGAAATTAAACTAACACAAAGGAAGCTTTCAGAAAAGGGTTTGTGCTATTCCTCTTTCCCTTTGTTATCTTCTGATTTTGTTTCTTCCTTTTTGTTTCCAGGCTTATCCTCTTTTTTACTCTCAGCCTGCTTGTCATCTTGTCCAGGCTTAGTCTCTTCTTCAGAAGTTTTCTTTGTATCTTCTTCTTGCTTTTCAGCTTTTGCTTTATCCTCTTTTGATTCAGATTTAGCTTCAGTATCAGGCTTGTTTTTTACTTGAGGTTTTTGGCTATCTCCCTTAGGCTTTTCAGCTTTTTTTTCAGTTTCCTTTTTAGGTTCTTCTACCTTCTCAGCCTTTGGCTTCTTTTCATCCTCAGCAGTGCCGGTATCTTTTTGTGGTTGTTCAGCTGTTGTTTGTGTTTTTTCCTCAGCACTGTCTTCCGGTTTCCCGGCTTTTGAATCTTGCTCGTCCGTCTCAGCAGCAGCTTCCTGTGTTTTTACGTCGGCTTCTGTTGCTTGTGGTTGTGGTGTAGTTTTCTTTTTACCACCTCTTCTGCTTCTGCGTGTACGCTTCTGAGTTTCCTCTTCAGGAGTAGCAAGCATATTCTCATTATAATCAACCAACTCGATAAAGCACATTTCAGCACCATCACCTTTTCTAAAGCCTGTTTTCAAGATCCTGGTATAACCACCGGGTCTATCTATGATTTTCTTAGACACTTCCCTGAAAAGCTCATTTATTGCTTCCTTGTTTTGCAAATATTTAAACGCCGTTCTTCTTGAATGCGTTGAGTCATTTTTTGATTTTGTAATCAATGGCTCAACGTATGTGCGGAGTGCTTTTGCTTTTGCAAGGGTAGTGTTTATCCTTTTATGCACTATAAGTTGAGATGCCATGTTTGATAACATAGCTTTGCGATGTGATGCTGTACGTCCAAGATGATTAAAGGTCTTTCTATGTCTCATTTCAATTAATCCTTATCTAATTTATACTTTGAAACGTTCATGCCGAAGCTGAGATTTTTTGATTTCAACAACTCTTCAAGCTCGGTCAAAGATTTCTTTCCAAAATTTCTAAATTTCAACAAATCGTGTTTATTAAGAGTAACAAGGTCACCCAAAGTTTCAATATCTGCAGCTTTAAGACAGTTCAGAGCCCTAACTGACAAGTCGAGGTCAACGAGTTTAGTTTTCAACAACTGCCTCATATGCAGAGAGGATTCATCAAATTCTTCACTAGCAGACTTTTCTTCAGTATCAAGAGTAATCTTTTCATCAGAGAAAAGCATAAAATGATAGATCAGAATCTTGGCAGCCTCTTTCAAAGCTTCTTTGGGATCTATTGAACCGTCGGTTAAAATTTCAAATATTAATTTTTCGTAGTCGGTTTTTTGTTCAACACGATAATCTTCAATATGGAACTTCACATTTTTTATCGGTGTAAAGATAGAGTCCATAGGTATTTGGCCTATCACAGGTTCCAGACTGGTGTTTTCTTCAGCAGGTACATAACCTCTTCCTTTCTCGATGGTAATTTCCATATCGAGGTTAATGGATGGTTCCATATTACAAATAACAACATCCGGGTTAAGTACCTGAAAATTCATTAAAGAGTTATTAATATCGCCGGCTTTAAAAACTTCCTTGCCGGAAATACTTATATTAACTTTTTCGAAATCTTCATCCTCTACCTGTTTTTTGAATCTTACTTTTTTAAGATTCAGAACTATTTCGGTAACGTCCTCAACAACACCTTTTATGGTTGAAAATTCATGTTCTACTCCTTCAATTTTTAAAGAAGTAATAGCATATCCTTCAAGAGAGGATAGTAAGATTCGTCTTAGCGCGTTTCCTATAGTTATTCCATAGCCTGGTTCCAATGGGCGGAATTCGAATTTACCGAAAAACCCATCGGATTCAAGCATTATAACTTTGTCGGGTTTTTGAAAAGCTAGTATTGCCATTTATTAAAAAAAGTTTTTTGTCGTTATTACTTGGAATAAAGCTCCACTATAAGTTGTTCTTTTATATTTTCAGGAATTTGTTCTCTTTCAGGCATATTCATAAATTTACCTGCAAGATAAGTATCATCCCACTCCAACCATGGATATGCAGATGAACGTGAAGCTAGTGAATCACTTATAACTTCAAGACTTTTTGATTTTTCTCTTACACCAATAATATCACCGGGGCTAACCGTATATGACGGAATGTTGGTAATTGTTCCGTTAACGGTAATATGCCTGTGTGTGACTAATTGTCGTGCTGCTCTTCTTGAAGGTGCTATTCCCAGGCGATAAACTACATTATCAAGCCGGGCTTCCAGGAGTTGCAACAATAGTTCACCTGTAATACCTTTTTTCTGGGAAGCTTTCTTAAACAAATTCGAGAATTGCCTTTCCAAAAGGCCATATGTATACTTTGCTTTCTGTTTTTCCTGAAGCTGGATAGCATATTCCGATTGTTTTCTTCGTTTTCTGGCGCCTCCATGCATACCTGGCGGGTACTTTTTCTTTTCAAATGCTTTATCAGCGCCAAAAATTGGTTCACCAAACTTTCTTGCAATTTTTGATTTTGGACCTAAATATCTTGCCATAACTTATTCGTATTTCTTTTTCTTTTAATTATTATACACGTCTTCTTTTTGGAGGCCTGCAACCATTATGAGGTAATGGTGTAACATCAACAATTTCTGATATCTCCATACCAGCTGCATTGAGTGAACGGATAGCCGATTCCCTTCCGGCACCGGGGCCTTTAACAAACACTTTAACTTTCCGTAAGCCGGCATCGGTTGCAATCTTAGCAGCATCGGCAGCAGCAAGTTGCCCTGCATAAGGAGTATTCTTTTTTGAACCCTTAAAACCCATTTTACCGGCCGATGACCATGAAATGACCTGTCCGCTATTGTTTGTTAAAGTTACATTGATGTTGTTAAATGATGCAAAAATGTGTGCCTGACCAACAGGATCAACTTTAACAACCCTTTTCTTTGCAGATTTTCCGCTTCTTGTCGTTTTTGCCATAATTTCAATAGTTAATTTCTGATCACGATACCCAAGGTATTCGTCATATAAATCATTTGGTTATTAATTATTATTTAACTGCTTTTTTCTTGTTAGCAACAGTTTTCTTCTTACCTTTTCTTGTACGTGCGTTATTTTTGGTCTTTTGTCCATTTACAGGTAATCCGATACGATGCCTGATACCACGATAACACCCAATATCCATAAGCCGTTTAATGTTCATCTGTACATCAGAACGCAGTGTTCCTTCAACGCGATATTCATCGTTGATAAGGTTCCTGATAGCAGTTATCTGCTTATCATCCCAATCCTGCACCTTAATGCTTTCATCAACACCGGCTTTGTTAAGAATATTACGTGCTTGCGACTGTGCAATTCCATAAATGTATGTTAAACCGATAACACCTCTTTTATTTTTTGGCAAATCAACGCCTGCTATACGTGCCATAATATATTGTTTTTTTTTGTTTACAGCTTTGTTTAAAACACTAACCTTGTCTTTGTTTATACTTTGGGTTTTTCTTATTAATTAAGTATAAACGTCCTTTCCTCCTGACAATCTTACACTCAGAACTTCTCTTTTTGATTGATGCTCTTATTTTCATTTTTTTTCTTTTTATTGTCTGATTGAACTAAACGTTATTTTTTGTTATTTAAATTCTTATCCTGAATATTAACAATTTTCACAAACACTTCAATGATTACTTATAACGGAAAGTAATCCTTCCTTTTGTAAGATCATAAGGAGACATTTCCACCTTTACTTTGTCTCCGGGCAAAATTTTAATATAATGCATACGCATCTTGCCTGAAATATGAGCAGTAATAATATGCCCATTTTCAAGCTCAACACGAAACATTGCGTTACCTAATGATTCTACGACTGTTCCGTCTTGTTCTATAGATGGTTGTTTTGCCATAAATTATCTGATGCTCTATTTTACAATAACTAAATTGTTAATATTTTCTTTCAAAGCTTCTTCTATATAATCAAAAGTTGATAACACATCAGCTTTTTCACCATTTACAGCTATCATAAGTTCATAATGTGCTGATGGTTTTCTGTCGGCCGTTCTTATTGTCCATTTATCTTTTTCCTGAACCACATTTCGTCTCCCAAGATTAATCATCGGCTCTATAGCAATTACCAAGCCGTTATGCAACTTTAATCCCCTTCCCTCTTTTCCAAAGTTGGGTACTTCCGGTGGTTCATGCAAATTTTTCCCGACTCCGTGGCCAACAAGATCTCTTACGACAGAGAATCCTGCATTTTCGGCTACTGATTGTATTGCAAAGGAGATATCTCCAATTGTATTTCCCTCAACAGCTTTATCTATACCTTCAAACAACGAACGGTACGTTACTTTAAGCAGCTTCTTAATTTCCGGATCAATATCACCTACTACAAAAGTATATGCTGAATCTCCGTAAAATCCTTCTTTAAGAACACCGCAATCAATTGAGACGATATCACCTTCAACCAACTCCCTGTCACCAGGTATACCGTGTACGACAACCTCATTGATTGAAATACACAATGTTGCAGGGAAACCCTGGTATCCTTTAAAACCAGGAGCTGCTTTATTATCCCTTATAAATTCCTCAGCAATCTTATCCAGCGTATTGGTCTTTATTCCGGGTTTAATGTGTTTAGCAACCTCGGCCAACGTTTTTGAAACAAGCAAAGAACTATTTCTAAGTAATTCTATTTCTTCTTTTGATTTATAATGAATCATCTATGAATTCTTTTATCCGGTCATACCCATGGACCTTCGTCCTTTGATCCTGCCGGACTTAGTTAATCCATCATAGTGCCGCATCAACAGATGGCTTTCAATTTGTTGTAATGTATCGAGAACAACACCCACCATGATTAGCAATGATGTACCTCCGAAAAATTGAGCAAATTGCCCTGTTACACCAAACTGGCTAACAATGGCAGGCATAACAGCAACAAATGCCAAAAACAGAGATCCGGGCAGAGTGATCTTAGACATAACATTATCTATAAATTCAGCTGTTTTTTTCCCGGGTTTAACGCCTGGAATAAAACCACCGTTCTTTTTCATATCTTCAGCCATTTGTGTTGGGTTAACAGTAATAGCTGTATAGAAATATGTAAATAGTATGATCAGCACAGCAAATACGAAATTATACCAAAAACCATGGAAGTTTGAAAAAACTGCAGCTACACCTGTAAGAGCTTCTGAGTCAGCAAATCCAACCAATGTAAGTGGAACAAACATAATTGCCTGAGCAAAAATGATAGGCATAACACCTGCTGCGTTTACTTTCAATGGAATATATTGTCTTACGCCACCATATTGTTTATTCCCAACAACTCTCTTAGCAAATTGTACAGGTATTCTCCTTGTACCTTGCACAAGTAATATACATAAAACAATAACACTCATTAAAACCACAATTTCGACCAGGAATACAACCAAGCCTCCTCCCTGCTCTTCCATTCTGGCAATAAATTCAGCAAACAATGCAAAAGGTAGCTGAGCAATTATACCAATCATAATTAGTAAAGAAATACCATTACCTATACCTTTATCGGTAATCCTTTCACCAAGCCACATAACAAACATTGTACCCGAGACAAGTATTATCACCGAGGAGATCATAAAATATGTTGTCGGTGATGTTGCCATCGGATCAAATGGTGAAATAGCTTCCGGAGGTAATTGAGCTACAAGGTTAGCCAGGTACGCGGGTGCCTGTGCTGCGG
Source organism: Bacteroidales bacterium (assembly GCA_007130125.1). Classification (GTDB taxonomy): domain Bacteria; phylum Bacteroidota; class Bacteroidia; order Bacteroidales; family UBA7960; genus PUKZ01. Next base: position 1,133 of record SLSZ01000080.1, on the reverse strand, counting down.
TAATAACAACAGTAAGGTACCTGGTTATTTGGTTTATTTTTTTCCTTCCACTTTCACCTTCTTTCTGCAATTTTTGAAAATATGGTACGGCTACACCCAATAACTGCACAACAATAGAAGCACTGATATAAGGCATTATACCTAAAGCAAAAATAGATGCATTGGAAAATGCACCTCCTGAGAACATATTAAGAAGACCAAGTAAGCCATCCTGCGTTTGTGCCTGTAGTTGACTTAACTGGGAAGGATCCACACCGGGCAATACCACATAAGAACCTAAACGATAAATCAAAATAAACCCGAGAGTATACATAATTCGTATACGCAGATCCTCAATGCGATAAATGTTTTTTAATGTCTGAATAAATCGTTTCATTCGCCTTATTGTATCTTATTTGTTTTACCACCTTTAGCTTCTATAGCATTAATTGCTGAATTGGAAAAAGCATGAGCTGTAACCTCAAGTTTGTTTTTAAGTTCTCCACGGCCTAATATTTTAACCAAATCAGTACGTGCAGCAATTCCATTCTCAATTAATACACCGGGATTAATTTCGCTGATTCCTTTTATCTCAGCTAAACTTTGTAACACATCAAGATTAACACCGATATATTCCTTACGATTAGGATTCTTAAACCCGTATTTTGGTATACGCCTGGCCAGAGGCATTTGACCTCCTTCATAACCATACTGTCTTTTATATCCTGATCGCGATTTAGCACCTTTATGACCTCTTGTAGAAGTACCCCCTCTACCTGATCCTTCACCGCGGCCAACTCTTTTACGGTTTTTTGTCCAACCCTTTGCCGGCTTCAAATTGCTTAAATCCATTGTATGCTATATTTTTATTGTTTTTTACTTTCTTGCTTACTTGCTTTACTTGTTTTGGTTGCTTTAGTTCCTTTGGTTGTTTTACTTGTTTTAGTTGCTTTGGTTTCTTTAGTTGCTTTAGTTCCTTTAGTTGATTTAGTTTCTTTAGTTTCTTTAGCTGGTTTCGTTGCTGTAGTTTCCTTAGCTGGTTTCGTTGGTTTTTTAGTTTCTTTAGCTGGTTTCGTTGCTGTAGTTTCCTTAGCTGGTTTCGTTTCTTTACTTTCTTTAGTTGTTTCAGCTATCTCGCTTGTTTTACTTGCTTT
>SLSZ01000043.1 GCA_007130125.1 Bacteroidales bacterium | reverse complement strand
TCGGTAAAAAACTCATGCGACAACACAAAACTTTTTTGCTTTAGGTACCAATTTTTAAATGTTATCTTTCTGGTACTATTTTCACTCCACTCCCTGTGTAATCTTAACGCAGTTATAAAAAAATCATCCCTGCCAATATAAAAGAGGTCGGCATCACAAATAATTTCAGCCAGTTTATTTTTAGGATTCTGGGGCATTTGTGTTGCCATTATCATTTCACAAATTTTTTCAATTTGTTCTTCCGTATAATCATAATCCGGCAAAACTTCTTTTGCAAATTCACAACCAAGGGGCTCATTATTATCATATTGCCACAAAAATCCTGTATCATGAAACACAGCTGCTGTCCTTAACAGCATAAGATCCTCACCTTGTATTCCTTCTTCTTTAGCCAGGTATTCAACACAATCCAACAAATCTAGCGTATGCTTATAATTATGATAATACAATCCTGGTTTTAGCTCATTTTTGAGCTTATCTATAACAAAATCTTTTACTTCTTTATACCTCATAATAACACCTTGTAAGTATTAACTTGCAAAAACTATCTATTAACTATGTTTATTAATAAAATATAATACAAATTCCGATTTAAAGTTAAACAAAATATTGATTTCAAAAAACATTAAACCTTTTTATTGAATCAAAATAAATAAATATTTATTTATAAATCAAATACTCTATTTCATATTTAGAATTATATCTATAAACTCTTTGTTAGGCTTTTTGCCTGAACTATCAGCCGAATATTCTTTTTTTATTCTGTTTACGAAATACATCTGGTATTCATCCGAATGTTTTGCCGGTAACCTTCCCCTGTAAGTACATACAAAATAGTCCTTTACTATGTTATATGTTTCCCCGGAAATGTTTATTTTATTAATTTCACCTGTTGACTCAAGCCTGCTGGCAGTATTAACGGTTTCACCCCATATATCGTATGCAAATTTATTTTTCCCTATTATTCCTGCAATAATCTCTCCGGTATGTATTCCAATACGCAGTTCACAAAGCCACTGATTTTTTTCAGCTTTTTTCACAAACTCCAAAATTTCAAATGCGGCCAAAATTGCATCAAATGGATTGGTTTTATTTGGCTGGGGTATTCCACCTGCACACATGTATGCATCTCCCATGGTTTTGATCTTTTCCAGATTATGACGTGCACAAACTTCATCAAAATAACCAAAACTGCGATCCAATTCACCAAGTAAATGTAACGGATTTATAAACTGCGATGTTTTGCTGAAATCTTTAAAATCCATAAACATCACTGTTACCTTCTCATAATATTGAGCACGAACATTACCATAAGTCTTTAATTCCTGGGCAATTTTAAAAGGTAATATATTACGCAGCAACTTATCAGACTTCTCTTTTTCTATTTCCAACTTCTTTCGCTGATTGGCTATTTCGGAGGTACGCTCCCTGACAACCTGCTCCAGGTTTGTTTTTGCCTTAACCAGCTGCCGATTCGCAATTTTTATAATTATATAAATAACAACTATAACAACCAATAAATAAATTACAAAGGCTGTTTGAGTTTTATACCATGGCTCAGTAATACGAAAAGCAAATCCATTTTCCTCGCTCTCATTCCCAAAAGGATCCTTGCTTTTTACCTTAAAAACATACTCTCCCGGGGGCAAATTATTGTAAGTTTTATGGGTTTCATATGACCAACCCGACCAATGTTCATCGTAATTTTTTAAATATGTATTATACAGGTTATATTCCGGATCAAAGAATACCGGATATGCAAAATCAAAGGAAAAAGAGTTTTCAGAGTAACTGAACTCTTTATGAACTAAATCATCAACTTTCACAAATTCCTCATCATAAACAAAATTATCTTCAATGGCGGTACCCGAAAAAATAGTACGATTATTTACTCTGATATTACGAATTAAAGGACCAATATTTTGATCAAGCACTTGTATTGGGACAGTTGAGTCAAATCGAAATAAAGCATCATCTCCTCCAAACCAGGCAACTTGTTTGTCATTTTCAAATAATATTCTGTTTATCTGAGTTTGCCTTATTGGAAGCAGCTTGTATTGAGCATTCTTTAAATTGTCACTATCAAAACCTTTAATTAGGAAAAACACCCGTTCCCTGCTTATCCTTGAAAAAAACTGAACCCAACAATTATCTGATTGATCAATTTTAATTTTTGTAAAAGCATATTTTCTTTTCAGATAATCATTTAAAAATTCGGAAAACGCTACAAATTCACCAAGTTCAATATCCCTATTTTCTTCGTTGTATTCAAAAAAATAAAAAGAACTAGTAGCGCTGAAAACTATACCTCTTTTTGTTTTGAAAGCATATAAAGAAAGCTTATCAGGTATTCCATGATCATTTCCAAAATGATAAATTTTATAAAAAACCTCATCCGATGCATTCTGTATTTTTTCGAGATTATCAAATTTTATAGCTGTAATTCCTTCAGAACGATGAGTTAACCAAAACATTCCTGGTTTATCTTCTGTAATATTATAGATCTCATATTCTGCCAGATCATCTATCAACTTCAAAGTTTCGAAAACCTCCATCTCATCATTGTAATACAATAAAAACAAGCCCCGGCCCGTGCCAAACAATAGAATATTGTTATTTTGTGATGATTTTGCCGTTGAAATAAAACTACCATCCACCAAAAGATTTGATCTGTTTCCATTAATCTCATATATTCCTCTGCTTGTTGCCACAAGCAATTTTTCATCATTGTACTTTGCATCACCAACAACTAAAAAAGACCAGGCTCTGGCTGAAATATCTTCTACTTTTTGAAATTGATTAATAGCTTTCTGAGATTCTTCATAAAGATCATCTCCTGAAAGTCGGTAAACCCCCTGCCAGGTGGAAATGTAAATATCACCTTTAAACCGTATTATGTCCAATATTGATCCCTCAAAACCGGCAGCATCATCCCAGTAAGTCATTGGATAATTTATGTTTACTGAACTAATACCATTATCCAGAGCCATCCATAATATTTCACAACAGCTTTCATATAGATAATTAACCGTTTGATTTTGAAGACCCGTACTTTTATTAATAACCCTATTCAATGAGCCATCTCTCTCCATTATATAAACACCATCCAGGATAGTAGCAAAAGCATAGTTGCCATTTCTCAACTTAATGCTATGAGTTATATCATTATCCTTCAGGCTATTATAAACTTCCTGATTTTTTAGTGGCTCAGGTTCAAATAGATCCATTTCCGGATTATCAAGTATATTATTAACCAGGTAAACTCCGTTTATAGCACAATAAATTAGGATCTTTTCTTCTGAAAACGGATGCATAAAAACAATATGAAAATCGCTTAAAGAGTTTTTCTCATCAAAAGAAACCAGGTCTGCCCCGTCAAAATATTTCAATCCTTCATCGGGATTAACATCAAACAAATAAATGCGATTGTTTACTCCAAAAAAATGACTGAATCTGTCAGGTTTCCAAATCTTTAATTTATCATCATGTAAATGGTAAAACTTGTCATAATTGTTAAAAAACACACCATGGGAAGTAACAACTATTTTCCAGATAAAAGAAAACTCTTGTTCATCATCCGGAAAAAGATGCAGCATGGATTCATATACCAACTTGCCATTATCATCAGGCGTCAAATATCCAAATTCAGAGTGGCTGCCAACATAAATAGTTCCATTTTTAGCTGAAGCAATTGATGTGGCAGGTTTATTATCCGGGAGTTCTATCAAATTCCAATTAACACCATCATACTCCAAAACACCATCTATGTTTGCAAAATACAGAACACCTCGACTATCTTCGGTAGCCGACCAATTCTGACTATTTGCTCTGTATTGATGAGGTTGATAATTTTTTAATATAGGCGAACCAATTGGCTCATTGGCTTTAAGTTGCATTGAAAACATTGCACCACAAAAAACAAACACTATTATAAAACTATAGATCCGCCTAACTCCAAAGGTCATTTTTTATGTTTTAAATATTAAAAACTATTCAAAAATACGAATAAGTTATACAATTCATAACAGTGTATCACTTATACTTAATTATTTTACAAATGACAGATAAGTTTTCCCTTCTGTTAAAAAAGGGTTTCAAAATAATCCCTAAAAATAAACAAACTTTTTTAATCAGCTTCATTCTATTTCTTTTAAATTAAATAGCTTCCTACATTAAAGTATTTCAAGGAGTTATACAGAGATAATAATATATTTGTTGTTTATCAAAACATATTTTTTTTACGATTGCACGACCAAAAAGGCAGATATTTTATACTTTAGCAGAAACACACAAAATTTATCAACATCTATGATCAACGAACAATTAATAAACCCAAAAAGTATAGTAGTGGTTGGTGGTTCTAACGACATTACCAAACCAGGAGGCAAAGTGCTGAAAAACATAATTGACAGCAACTTTACAGGCGACATTTATGTTACAAATTTAAAAGAAAGCGAAGTTCAGGGTATTAAAAGCTTTAAAGACCCTTCGGAATTACCGGAAGTTGATTTAGCTGTAATTGCAATTGCAGCTCGCTTTATTGTTGAAACAGTTGAGTTTCTTGCACATCAAAAAAACACACTCGCGTTTATAGTGCTTTCAGCAGGCTTTAGCGAAGAAAGCGAAGAGGGCAAAGAACTTGAAAAACAGCTTGTAGATGTTGTAAACAGTGTTAACGGCACCCTTATTGGGCCAAATTGCATTGGGGTTTTAACCCCCAATCATAGTAGCGTATTCACCTATCCAATTCCAAAGTTAACTCAACATGGATGTGATTTTGTTTCAGGTTCAGGTGCTACCGCTTGTTTTATTATGGAAGCAGGCATTCCTAATGGACTTACTTTTGCCAATGTTTTTTCAGTTGGAAACAGCGCACAAATTGGAGTTGAAGAGGTTCTAAAATACATGGATGAGTCTTTTGATGAGAAAACCAGCTCAAGGGTAAAACTACTTTATATTGAAAACATATCAAAGCCCAGGATGCTGCTTAAGCATGCTTCATCACTAATACGCAAAGGATGCAAGATAGCTGCTGTCAAGGCAGGATCATCAGAAGCCGGTAGCCGTGCAGCTTCATCGCATACAGGAGCACTTGCAACATCCGATGCAGCAGTAAACGCACTATTCAAAAAAGCAGGAATAGTTAGGTGCTACGGCAGAGAAGACCTGATAAGCATAGCTTCTGTTTTTATGCATCCACAGCTTAAAGGCAATAAGCTTGCTATTATAACTCATGCCGGAGGGCCGGCTGTTATGCTTACTGACGAGCTGGAGAAAAACGGAATGGAAGTGCCTCATATTGATTCGCCAGAAAGTAAAGAGTTGCAAACACATCTTTTCCCGGGTTCATCCGTGAGCAATCCTATAGATTTTCTGGCTACCGGAACAGCTGAACAACTGGGCATAATAATAGACTTTGTTGATAAAAAATTTAAAGATATCGACGGGATGATAGTCATTTTTGGCACTCCGGGGCTTTTTCCGGTATTCAATGTATATGATGTGCTGGATCAAAAAATGAAAGAGTGTTCAAAGCCAATCTTCGCAGTCTTACCTTCAATTTTAACTGCTAAAGAAGAAGTTGATGCTTTTATATCCAAAGGAAGAGTAAATTTCCCCGACGAAGTCACTCTTGGAAGAGCAATAGGCAGGGTTTACAATACACCGCAACCGTCTGATGATCTTTTTGAAAGGCCGGCCATAAATGTTAAGAAAGTCAGGGAGGTCATTGAGAGGTCTGATGACGGATACATTGAACCGGAAAAAGTACAGCAATTATTAGATGCCTCAGGCATAAAACGTGCAGGAGAAGCAGTGGTCAAGAGTGTGCAAGAGGCTAAAGATGCTGCTAAAAAATTAGGCTTGCCGGTGGCTATGAAAGTAGTGGGACCTGTGCATAAATCTGATGTGGGAGGAGTGGTGCTTAATGTTGATAGTATAGATATGGTAAAGAATGAATTTGAGCGACTGATAAAAATAAAAGATACAACGGCAGTATTGATGCAACCAATGCTTTCAGGGCTGGAGATCTTCGCAGGGGTTAAATATGAAGAAAATTTCGGCCATATGGTGTTGGGTGGACTAGGTGGTATATTCATCGAAGTGTTAAAAGATGTGAGCATGGAGCTCGCTCCAATTGATAATTATACCGCAACCAAAATGATACAAAGCCTGAAAAGTTATGGTATAATAAAAGGAGCCAGGGGGCAAGAAGGGGTTAACCAAAAACAGTTTGCAGATGTATTAGCCCGATTGTCGGCACTCACAGAAGCTGCGCCTGAAATATCCGAACTAGACCTAAACCCGCTACTAGGTAATATGGAGCAAGTTGTTGCCGTAGATGCCAGAATAAATATTAAAAAATAAACCTAATAATATTGAATTTATTAAAAAATTAATATAAAGCATGTCAAGACCGGTCATATTAGTTACAAATGACGATGGGATTATGGCTCCCGGCATACGCAATCTGATTCAATTCATGATGCCGCTGGGTGAAGTTGTAGTTGTGGCCCCGGATAAACCTCAAAGCGGCATGGGCCATGCTGTAACTTTAAGTAATCCATTGCGTCTGGAAAAAATCTCAAAAGACTCTCCACCTCTTGAACTCAGTTGTAGCGGCACGCCCGTAGATTGTGTAAAAATCGCAGTAAACAAAGTACTGCAAAGAAAGCCTGATCTGATCGTGTCGGGGATTAATCATGGCTCCAACTCATCCATCAATGTAATATA
>SLSZ01000231.1 GCA_007130125.1 Bacteroidales bacterium | reverse complement strand
TTGAATTATCAAATAGCTCAACATGTGCAGAATACTCCCATTCATCACCTCGGCGACGAAAATTACCATGAAACGGCCAACGAAAATCTTCATTTGGATTATCTATTCTCCACTGATCAGCATCTTTGCCGGGAGTGTAAATACCAATATCATAATCGAAAAGTCTGTTTTCCTGAATACTTAATGCAATGACAGGAACGGTATAGCGATCAGCGCCTACTGGCGAAACAAAATAAGTATGAGTACTGATATCACTGGGCAGCATTCCTTCTTTGTAGGCACGCGCACGCACCATTGTTCCTTTAAAAACTGGCTCAGCAGGTAGATAATCAGGCTCGTGAACCGTTGTGGATATAACTGATAACTGATTTGGTTCATCAGAACGATCAACAATATTTATTTTTTCGTTGTAGTTTTTTGAAACGAATTCACGACGCAAAAAGTCCCCCATGGGTGAACCTGCATAAAATGGGTATTGAACTTTGTAGTAATATTTCGTTGTATCCAGGTTGTCTATACAAGGTTTTGATCCATCAAGGGTATAAATGATCGTCACTTCCGGATCAGGATGAGTAATATCCAGCTCAAATTCATTATCATAAAACCCACCTGCTTGTGAAAACTCCGGAGGGTCAAGTATTCCGGAATATCCCTCTGTTTCATTAGCTTGTGCAGGTGTTGGTTCATTGAAGTAATACCATTCACCCGGCCCATCAGGTTTTCGTCCATAAGAAATGTCTGTAGGAATAAAGGTCGGCACCAGCTCATCCAGCCGGGTACCATCATAATGAGTAATTATCACTTCCTCACCGGCTTGTGCAATTCTGAAATTAGCATGCAAAGGCAAGCCCGGATCCGCACGGTCTTTTCCGCTAGCCCATATTAGCAAAAACTCGCCCGGCTGAATAATTGTTTCAGGGAATACCCACCTGTAAGGATTATCATAATCATCAGATAAACCATATCCTGTAAGGTCAACCGGCTCATCGCCGACATTATACAACTCAATCCAGTCCTCATAATCACCATCATCATCAGCTATTGTTATGGCATTAGAAGCCATAACCTCATTTATAAAAATATCCTGAGCGCAAACTTTAGCCGGTAAAAAATGGCTGACAAACAACAGGGTAATCAATACTTCTAAATAAGCCCTTTTGTTTCTGGTACGTACTAACATAAAAATCAATCAATTGAAACTACTATGATTATTCAAAAAAACTAATAAATATTCACGACAAAAATCATTATAAAATTATAAAAAACAGGTGAGTAATGAATACTTTTCATAAAACACTCCCCCTTATCTCATAATTACCATTTGCCTGCTTTCAACGCTTACAGGGCTCAGTATGCGATAAAAGTAGACACCACCGGGATATTGCTTACCATCAAAGGTTATCTCATGTATTCCTGCCGCAAACTGCTCATCCACAATGGTCTCAAGGTGATTTCCCATAATATCAAAAACATCAATTCTAACACGGCCACCCTCACTTATCTCAAAAGGGATAGTGGTTTTTACACGAAACGGATTAGGAAAGTTTTGTTTTAATACTTTGCCGCGTTCTGGTTCTTCAACAGAAACATCATGTGGCACACCTTGCAGAGCAACATTATCAAAACGATTGTTTCCCGAACTACCCGAAGCTTCCTCTCCTTTAAACAATATACGGAGTAGCAGGTCCGGATTATTATTAACCTCATCATAGTTTGAGAAATCAAATGAATGTATTGCATAATCCATTCCTATACCATATGATTCTCCAACCAAAGTCCAGGATATGCCGCCATCGTCGGAAAAATACAACTCTTGCTGCCATGCTCCGTTAGTAGTTCTGTGAACGGCAAATGAAAACTCAAGGTCTTCATATCCTGTGGATGGAACATCAAAAATAAGCTCTCTCGTATCTGATGGATTTCTCACTCTGAGTCCATATCCGGCTGCTACATTTTGCTTAATATTAAGCAATGTACCGTCAGTCCTGTCCATATATCCGTCTCCGGTGCCGGGATAGGAAATTTGGCCCTGCCGGCTGGTCAGCGAAAAATCCGATTCAACAAAATAGAGTGTTCCGTCTTCAAGATCATTAAAGTGCCAATAATGTACAAGCGATAAATGATCTATTTCCAGTGTATATTCATGGCTATCAGCGGCTCCGGCATCATCAGTAACGGTCACAGTAAAGATAAAGGTGCCGTTTTCGGTTGGTGTCCCAGACAAAAAGCCGTTAGATGAAAGCTCCATTCCTTGTGGTAAGGTACCTCCAGCCAGATCAAACTCATAAGGAGGTTCTCCTCCTGACACTGTAAAATAGTGCCCCTGGTAAGGCTCATTTTCAAAACCGGGTGTGGGATCAGACTTGCCAATGGTAAGTTTGATAGCTGTGCCACCTATTGCAATATTATCAAAACGGTTATTCCCATCAACGTTTGAAGCTTCTTCGCCTTCAAATAATATCTTAAACTGCAGGTCGGGATTATCATTTACTTCATTTATACCCGTAAGGTCCATAGTAAAGAGATCATATTCCGGGTTAATGCCGTACGCATCTCCGATTTGCACCCAATTTTCTCCGCCATCTGCTGAGTAATAAAACTCCTGCTGTTGAGCACCGTTTGTTGTACGATGTGCGGCAAAAGAAAACACTAGATCTTTATAACCTGTTGATGGTGCTTCAAATAGTAATTTGCGTGTATCGGAAGGATTTCTGACTCTAAGCCCGTAGCCGGCAGAAACACCATGGTGGACATTCAGGTCCGTCCCGTCTGTTCTGTCCATATAGCCATCGCCAGTTCCTGGATAAGTTATAACAGCCATGTCAGTAACACTATAATCAGCTTCTACTGCATTTATTTCCCCATCAGGCAAATTGTTGAAGTGCCAGTAATGCACCAAAGCATCCTGGAAGTGTGCTTTCAGCGAAGTATCACCAACCAGTATAAAATTAACTGTTGGTTCCGTAGCATCTATTCCTGACCAATGGCTAAACCTGTAGCCGGGGTAAGGCAGAGCCTCCACTTCTAGTGTCATATTTTTAAAATACTTGCCGGTCCAGGGCTGTGTTTCATCATGCACTTCAATGGTATTAAGCCTTATTCCGCCCTGGGAGGGAGCAACAGAACTTAAAGCCACGGTTGCAATATCGTCCAGGTCAAATTCCTCAGCAAGGTATTGCCGCATATAATCAGGTCGTTGAGAGGCAAAATTATGCATCACGTCAATTTCCGACTCCCAGTGATCCATATCTTCAGGTATTCGCCATCGATGAATATGTTCAGGCATCTCTGGCAAATACATTTGCCGGTATTCTTCTAATTTGTTCAAGACCGTAGATTCGCTGAAGTTGGTGTTGAGCAGATCGGCAAAACGAATGATAAAATGATTGCGAAAAGAGTCGTTTTCAACAAGCTTTCGAAGAATAAAAGTAGACCACGGTGGGTTTGGCCAGCCCGGTCCGTTTGGCTCCAGGGCAAAAGCCAGGGTATTATGTGCAGGGCCCTCATCAACACCTGTAACATAATCAAAGTTAAGCCCAAATCCAAAGTCAACATCAAACACCTGCCAGCGCCACCTTCCATCCAGACCTTTTGGTGCATCGGGATCATAAGTGTCTGTATAATATCTCCAATACTGAATGTTGTTCCCCGGCCAATCGGTATTCATAAAATATATCTGTGCGATCTGATAGTTGGCAAAGTTTTCAATATCCATGAGGGTTTTCAGTTCTGCATAATTTCCGGGATCAGCGACTCCCGGATTTTCCAGGAAATTCAGCATCTCAATATAATGATTAACCCCATCGGGATTTCCCCTCTCCAGCTCAGCGTTTCTCTCAAGAATAGTATAATCCATCTCATCATCAAGGCCATAGTGGGTTTGGATATAACGATTATCAAGCCGGTCGCGGATGTTATGGATACCCCAGTATTCGCCATTGAGGAAGACAATCGCCGGACGTGAATATTGAATATCGATCTCTATATCTTCAATCAATGATTGCATAAATGCATCCCTGAATATTGCATCGCCCCAGTCATTGCCACTGTTACGCAGCAGAAAACGCTTGTATCGGTCAATATCTTTTGCAGGGAATAATGGATAGTCGACCCAGGTGGTACCATAATCGGATCGTGCATACATCCTCAATGATTTTCTTGGGCGGTTACGGCTAGTGCCGCCATGAATGCGTGCGCCCATATCCTGGTTAAAAGCCAGATTGCCATCCTTTTCAAAAAACTCAAAATGGACAAGGCGTTCCCATTCTCTACCGCGCTGATTGTAATTATCGTGGTCTCCGGGAACATAAATTCCCGAATCGGCACTAAAAAAGCTATCCGGGTGAGTATTTATTGAAATAACAGGCATAGAAAACCTTTCAGTGCCTTTTTCGTGAACAATGTAACTGTTGGTAACCGCTTCACTTGCATCAGCTCCTGAAAGGAATGTGCGTGCACGAATGTTATTAATCTTAAACACCTCCCCTGCCGGCGGCTGCCAATGCTCATCATATGGATGTCCCGGTTGAAAGTCGTTTGTTGGGATCATGGAAAAAACATTAGGATCACCGATACGATCAGTAATTGGTATAGGCGATGTGTATAACTCACTGTTGAGATCAGGAATGCTGCCGTCAGTAGTATACCTGATCATTGCAGCCGGCGCAACTTCTTCAAAAACATAAAACCCGGGATCATGTGTTTGACCATCAAAAGTTATTATTGCATCGTCTATCGGTTCCCCATTTTGATCTTCTATGATAAACGTAACAGTATAAAATATTTCAGGATCTTCCGGTTCGTCCGGGTCATCAGGATCATCAGGGTCATCAGGGTCAAAAACACCCCACACATCATTTATGGTCATGGCTTCATATACACTAATCTGACGGTTTGGCGAGCCTCCCCACTCACCATCATCCCAGGTAGCGTTTAAAAAATATTTATACTCATAATCTCCGGATGCAAGATCAAAGGTAATGGTATATATATCCGGGTCACCATTCAAAGGCTGCATTTGCATATCAGGATCCGTTCCGGGCTCGGGCCAGGGATCAACTGCCATGGTGCCACTAATATAAACATTGTCACCCGGTTCATAGGGCGAGTCCGTCATATCCACGTTAAATGTAACGGAAAATGAGCCTTTTCTGTCATTTTTTGCAGCATCTTCCGTTCCCGGTAATTTTCCGGATTGCTGCTGTAGCGTGACTACCTCAACAACATCCTGATCAATAACCTCCACCTCTCCCACTACGGTATCATACCCCTGTTTTGCAACAGAATATGTGTAAACACCATCATAAGGAGTTTCCAAAACCAGTTCGAAAGCCTCATTATAAAAACCGCCGTGATGTGAAAATATAGGTGGCTGAGCAACCTGTGGCTCATTTTCTACTGATTTAGCTATTACTTGTGCAAACAAGAAAAAACTCAAGCAAAAAGCAACAATATGCCTAACTGAAAATATCGTTTTAATCATAATTAATTAATGCAATTACAATGAAGTTCCAAGATACGAAAAAACAGAATATGCTAGTAAGCAAATATACTGTTTGTTGACTAAACCTTTTTTTGAAGTACTAAATAGCAGACAACTGTTGTTTTTAAGTCCTCCCTGATTCTTTGTGTAAATTTGTGTAGCAGTTGTAAAAAGCTGTTTCACCAAAGACACAAAGAACGCACCAAAGACACAAAGGAGGCACAGTAGTATGAAAAGACACCCCTTAAACTACCTGAAATTTTTAAGCGCTTTTGATTTAATGATAGTAACATTTCATTTATTGCAGCGTTATTCGATAAGAATTAAGCAAGTAAAAAATTACAAATTCGCCTTATATTTGTAGTTTTTAATTTGCTAAAAATAGGCTGAAAAAAATATCAACACTTTAGTTAGTTATGAGTTTTGACATAACCTTTGGTTATCCTTCCTGGTTAATAATAATATGCCTGCTGATAGGAGGCGGCTATTCGGCTATCTTATACTATCGCAACAAACAGGGTTTAGGCAGAAAAAGCTCCATGGCGCTTGGGGTATTAAGGTTTATTGTAGTTTTTTTGATTGCCATACTTCTACTATCACCCATGATTGAGCGTCTTGTCAATATAAAAGAAGACCCTATGATACTTTTTGTTCAGGATAATACCGGATCTATTGGATATATACCTGACTCCGCGTATTATTTTGAAGATTACCCTGAGGATGCAAGGTCCTTTACCGAAGAGCTTAGCAGAGACTATGACGTAAGGACTTACACTTTTGGTGAATCATTTGGCAGGAATGACACATTTACATTTGATGAGAAGTTTACTGATATGTCAGCTATTTTCGAGGGTCTTCAAACATCATACAGCAACAGGAATGTGGGTGCCGTAATTATTGCCTCCGACGGCATTTATAATCGAGGGATAAACCCGGTATATGCTTCTGCTGCCAACAAATTCCCTGTTTATACCATTGCCATGGGCGACACCGTGCCCCATAAAGACGTAATTCTTTCTGATGTGCTCCACAACCAGGTTACATACCTTGGTAACAAATTCCCTTTAAAGGTAAATATTGAAGCCCGCGAATGTTCGGGAGAACGCAGTGCTTTAACAATAACCCGCGATGATGAACAGGTTTACAACAAAAACATCGATATCACTACCGACCACTACTTTCAAACCGTCGACCTGACACTGGAAGCTGACGAGGTGGGTTTGCAAAGATACCATGTCAGCCTGTCACCAGT
>SLSZ01000084.1 GCA_007130125.1 Bacteroidales bacterium | reverse complement strand
GGTGGATGGCTTGGAGGAATTTTTGGTGGGGTAATATTCTTACCTATTTTAGGATTATTGGAAACCTCTATGGTAATTATTATGTTTAAGCTGGTCAGCTTGGTTTTACTGATTATAACAATAAGAAGATAAGAAACTTATCTTTGAGGCTTAAGAACCTTGAAAGTATCATCGTTATAAACTAATATAATTTTAGATACAGAAACTTTTATATCCTGCGATTCCGGCTCGTGTTTTTTCTCACTTGTTTGCTCTTTGTTGCTTTTCGCACTATCTATTAATTCAGTTTCCAAATGTAAATTGGTTTTAGCATTCTCGGTTTTTGCGGGAGAAGATGTTGTTTCTGGTTTCTTTATTTGTTCAAAACTCTCGTCAAATAGAGATGTTTGTGTTTCAATCATATCTCCCTTTCCTTTAATAAGCCAATCCAGGCTAATATCAGGATAATAATCAGCAATTTTAGTGATAAGTTCCATACTAGGTTTATTTCGCCCTGAAATTATATGCGAAATAGTTGATCTCGGGACACCTATTTTATCTGCAAAACGTGATGGAGTAAGCTTTTTATTTTCAATGATTTCAATAACCCGTTTATTCATAATAAATAATTATTACATTATAAAATAGCAACTGTATTTTTACAATTTACTTTCATCACAAATGTAAACAAAATATGGTTTACAAATACGAATTTGTTTTTTAATTATCCACGACATGTAATTTTCAAATGTAAATCACTAAATATATTAAACTTATACTTTAAGTAAAGCATGAAAAGGTCTGTATAACAACACTATAAAATACATGTGATTATATTTACAAAATGTTATTCGAGTTTCCGGATAATTTAAATTATAACTTCATGTAAAACAACATAACAAACTGGTATAAAGGCAATAAAAATAATTTGATGTAAATATTTATATTGTATTTTGACAGTTTAATTAATTGAATTAAGTGCAAAGCAGCAATTAAGCTTTTAAAATTACAATTATTACTTAAGCATATGAAGATAAGACAATATTTAATAGTATTTTTAAATTTAGACCAACCAATTGCAATTTACATAATTAAACTAATATTTGCGAGTTTACAAATGTGAAGTCCATGAAAGTTTTAGTATTACCCTACCCTTTTTTTACGATTTCATAAATAATTTACTTTACCAGTTAATATAATTAGGTAATGTTATTACTCTTTTAAGTTTTTTTAGTATGTTTGTTAAAGAAATTTATAGATTAAAGAAATGTTTTTAATAAATAAATTTATGTTTTGGTATGATCAAAATTGAATAAAATTAGAATTTATGAAATATAATCCAATTACTTTGGCATTTCCTGAGGATAAAGAAAAAGAGTTTAGGAAAATATATTTTGATAACTCTATTTCGGTTGTAAGGCTTGCCTTACTGCTTGCAATGGTTATATATGTCGTTTTTGGTTATCTGGAGTATGCTTCAGCTACTGAATACAGGTCTATAATAAACATTATACATTTTGCCATAATAATACCCGGGTTGGCATTAATTTATGCTTTATCATATACTAAAATATTTATAAGAACCTGGCAACGACTCATTAGTGTGGCATTTGTTCTTGCAGCATTAGGCAAAATCATCCTTTTAATACTAATGCCTGATAATTCTGCTTATTATACGGGTTTGATATTGATTTATTCTGCAGGATATTTTGTTTTCCGCTTGCGTTTCATTTATGCTGCTATTGCCGGGTGGACAACATTTTTGTGTTTTAATGCTGCTGTATTTTACTTTCCCGATATTTCCTTTAATGAAGTTATTACTTACAATTTTTTCTATTTAGCTTTAAACTTGTTTGGCATGCTTTCAGCATATAATATGGAGTTATATAATCGTAAGAACTTTTATTTAAATACCAAGCTTGATGCAACAGAAAAAGAAAAATTAAGGGAGCAAGTCAGATTAGCAAATAAATCCGTTGAATTTAAGCAAAATTTTCTTGCCAATATGAGCCATGAGATTCGTACGCCCCTTACTGGCCTGGTTGGTATGATTGATCTATTAAAAAAGACGGATCTTGATAATCAGCAGATTGATTATATTAATACTTTAAAACATTCCACCGAAAATTTGCATGAAATAATAAATCAGGTATTGGATTATTCAAAGATCGAAGCGGGCAAGGTCCGGTTAAAGAAAAAGGTTTTTCAGGTACAAACACTGCTTGTGAATGCAAAAAACCTATTTAGCAGCATTTGTGATAAAGACATTGAATTTGAAATGGTTGTAGGGCAAGAGGTGCCTATTTACATTAAAGCTGACAAAGACAGAATAACGCAAGTAATCAACAACCTGATATCAAATGCCGTTAAGTTCACTAATGCCGGCAAGATTATGCTGAAAGTAAATCATATTGCTTCCAGTGACATTACCAAAGATATCATGTTAAAGGTCGAGGTAAGTGACACAGGTCAGGGCATAAAACCCGAAAAGCTTGATCAGGTTTTTGTACCTTTTGCACAAATTGATGAAGTTGATACAAGATCCTGTGACGGTACAGGTTTGGGGCTATCAATATGTAAAAAGCTGGTGGAGATGCATGGTGGAGAAATTGGTTTTGATAGCAAATATAATATGGGTAGTACGTTTTGGTTTACTTTTAAAGCTGAGATCATTGACAAAAATGAAACATCAAAGTACTTATTCAATGACGAGCTGCCCGGTTCTAAAAAGAGCTTAAAAATACTTTTTGCCGAGGATAAAAAAGTAAATCAAAAGGTAATAAGTCTGTTACTGGAGTCAATGGGCCATGAGGTAACTCTTGCCAACAACGGCAAGGATGCTATTGATAAGTATGAGGAAGATTATTTTGATCTCATAATTATGGATGTACAAATGCCTGTTATGGATGGTATAACTGCAACTCAGAAGCTAAAAGCCAAATATAAAGACATACCTCCTATCGTTGGATTAAGTGCTAATGCTTTTGAGGGAGATCATAAAAAATATATTAAACTCGGAATGGATGATTATATCACCAAGCCTTTCAAGGACGAAGATTTTATGGAAGTGGTAAAAAAGTTCTTTTAAATTCAACTTTTATTAATAGAGCCTGAACATATTAGCTATCAAGCAAATTAGTGAAGGCATGGAGCCGGTTATATAAAAATCAGACTTATGAAAAAAAACAAATTAAAAGTCGTTTTGATATCGGTATTTATCTTGTTGTCTTCTGCAACTGCTGGTCAAACAAGTACTTCAACTGTTGATAGCCTTCAAAACATTATCCAATCAGCCAGGCATGATACGTTTAAAATAAAAGCAAAAGTATATCTTGCGCAATTCCTGGAAAGCAATAATTTTCTTGATTCAGCCCAGAAGATTTTGAGTGATTCTTTTTTGGACTGCGAAACCTTGCTGACAAAAGGAAGCAGATCACCTCAAATTAAAGATTTTGCTCAAAAAAAGAAAGTAAAGATACTTATTCGAAAAGGTAAAGTTTACAGAAAACAGGGTAACCTTGATAAAGCTATTGAAATGTTTTACAATAGCAAAGAATTGTCAGAAATAATTGATTATAAGTTTGGCCTTGCTTATTCTTATTTTTGGATTGGTTCGGTGAAAGATAACCGTGGGCAACTTAGTGATGCTCTTGAATATTTTTATTTATCCCTTGCATTATTTAATGAGATCGAAGATTTAACAGGGATAGCTACATCCCTGAACTTAATCGGAGCAATGCATGATTACATGGGTAATCTTGATAAGGCACTTAAGTATTATACCGAAAGCAAGGAGTTATATGAAGAGCTTGGGGATGAGATTGGAATAGCCAACCAGAAGAATAACATAGGAATTGTATACTATCTTAAAGGTTATCATGATAAAGCTCTTGAATACTATTACGAGAGTTTAGAAATACATGAAAAGCATGCAAATATTGATCAAAATTATGCATTGATATTAAATAACATTGGTTTAATATATGATAACAAGGGCGACGTATTGAGGGCAGTGAGTTATTATGAAAGGAGCCTCCGGTTATTTGAAAATATTCGTGCAGGAGCTGTTATTGTTTTGCCTTTAAATAATCTTGGAGAGGCATATCGTAAGCAGAGGGATTATGATAAAGCACTTGAATATTACAGCAGGAGTTATGAGATCACAAAACAAATGAATGATGTTCAGGAAGAGGCGTACACTCTTGATAAAATATGTGCTGTTCATATATCAGCTAATAACCTTGAAAAAGCTGAGTATTATTGCAACAAGTGCCTTTCATTGTACGAGGAGATAGGTGATCAGCATGGTATTGCGTTGGCACATATTGGTGTAGGAAGGCTTTATTATCAATTAAATAATTTGGATAAAGCTTTGGAGAACTATCTTAAAAGTATTAAGATTTATGAGAGCATTGGTGACAGGCATGGTTTATCAGTAAGTAGTTCTAATGCCGGAAATATTTTTTTTATTAAAGGAGATTACAATAATGCATATCGTTATGCTACTCAGGCTTATGATTTATCCAGTCGTATAGGCAGTTTATCAGAAATACAAAATTCTGCCAGATTACTATACAGTATCTATAAGGAACGGAAGGATTATTCAAATGCTTTAAAATATCACGAAGAGTTTGTCGCTATAAAAGACAGTGTTGTTAATATGGATATTCGTAACAGGCTACAGGAGAAGTATTATCAATATCAATATGAAACCAAATCTATTGCTGACAGCATTGAATATGCTCAATTGCTGGAGATTAAAAGTTTGGAGCTGGACAAACAGGTAGCAGAATCCAAAAGGCAGCGATGGTTAATATACTCTGTTTTATCAGGGCTGGTATTAGTTTTGGGGTTTTCAATAGTTATTTCGAAATTGTTTATTGATAAAAATATTGCCAATAAGAAGCTTGAATTAAGCTATTCTGAGATCAATCAAAAGAATGAGGAAATAATCACCCAACGTGACCAAATAGCTATACAACATGATTTTGTATCAGAACAGAAAGCTTTGCTTGAGAAAAGTCACAGAAGAATTACAGATAGTATAAATTATGCCAAATTAATTCAAACAGCCCTACTCCCATCAGAAAATGTACTTACCCGGATTTTTGATGACCATTTGATATATTATAAACCAAGCGAGATTGTAAGTGGGGACTTTTACTGGATCAAAGAAATTGATGATAATATTTATATTGTTGTGGCTGACTGCACCGGACATGGAGTTCCTGGTGCATTAATGAGCATGCTTGGAATAGCCTTTCTAAATGAAATAACACGCCGCAAAAATGTTAATCAGACCTCTGATATTCTTAATATATTAAGAAAAGAAGTAATAGTATCACTAAACCAAAAAAGGATATCATCAAAAGCAAATGAAGGAATTGATGCGGGTATAATATCCATCAACAAAACTACTATGGAAGCTCAATTTTCAGGTGCCAGTGCATCGATGTATTTGATCCGTGACAGTAATAAAGAGTTTGTTTCAAACCTTGAAGAAGACAGGGTTATAAAAAAACATTTCAATAAACATACTCTATATGAGCTGAAGGGGGATAAACAGACTATTGCAATATCAAAGAAAGACAAGAGTTTTAATACCCATAAATTTAAGATCATGGATGGTGATAGTTTTTATCTTTTCAGTGATGGTTTCTACGACCAATTAAATGGCAAGACCAACAAGCGCTATACTTCTCATAGATTCAAGAAACTACTCCTGAATATATCTATTCAGCCAATGTCTCAGCAATATAGCATCCTTGACCAAGTCTTTAATGACTGGAAAGCTAGCAACGAACAAACTGATGATGTATTAGTTTTAGGTGTTAAGATTTAAAAACACCTGCCGATTGATACATTAAATAAGGCAAATAACAGATTCCGCAAATAATTAATTGTTTTTCCAGAATTATTTGGCGTAAGCCACGGCTCTTGTTTCGCGAATAACGGTAATTTTAATCTGCCCGGGATAAGTCATTTCATTTTGGATCTTTTTGGACAGGTCAAAAGATATTTTTTCTGCATCCGCATCGTTTATTTTCTCACTACCTACGATAACCCTTAATTCGCGTCCTGCCTGTATAGCATATGTTTTAACAACACCTGGATATGTAAGAGCAAGTTCTTCAAGATCTTTTAGGCGTTTAATATATGATTCCACTACTTCTCTTCTTGCTCCCGGCCTTGCTCCTGATATTGAGTCACACACCTGAATTAATGGTGAAATGAGGCTTTTCATTTCGGCCTCATCATGGTGCGATCCTATCGCATTGCAAATCTCAGCATTTTCCTTGTATTTTTCTGCCAGCTTCATACCAAGTATAGCATGTGGTAGTTCAGGTTCATTATCCGGCACTTTACCAATATCATGCAGCAATCCTGCCCGCTTTGCTGTTTTGGGATTCAGTCCCAGTTCTGCTGCCATTGCAGCGGCAAGGTTGGCTACTTCTTTTGAATGCTGCAGAAGATTTTGGCCATAGGATGAACGATATTTCATCTTTCCTATTAACCTGACCAGTTCATGGTGCAAATTATGCACGCCGAGATCAATACAGGTTCTTTTTCCTATTTCAATAATTTCCTGGTCGATTTGTTTTTTTACTTTGCTTACAACCTCTTCAATTCTGGCCGGATGTATTCTGCCGTCTGTTATAAGTTTATGCAAAGAGAGTCTTGCTATTTCTCTCCTTACTGGGTCAAAACCGCTAAGGATAATTGCTTCCGGAGTATCATCAACTATCAGTTCAACTCCTGTAGCAGCTTCCAGTGCCCTGATATTTCTTCCTTCCCTTC
>SLSZ01000246.1 GCA_007130125.1 Bacteroidales bacterium | reverse complement strand
TCATTTTCACTACACTATCTATGCCATCAATAGATTCTTTAAATTTTTTATTAAGCTTACTTTTTTCAAAATGATTATCTGAATAAAGCTTATAAACTCTTTGAGAATTAAGTGCACGGTCTTTTTCAGGCCTGATCAGAAACTCCCCAACATGGATCTTATTTACAATTTTTTGCTCAACAGCTCTTTCAATCATCTCCACATCCATATATTTCTCATTAAGATCATTAACAACTTTATTAATAAGGTTAACATCTTCACTGTATTTTCGATATCCTTTAAGTAGGCTTGTCAATAACTTTATAAAATTATTATAGTTGGCATAACTCTCTTCACTGAGTTTCACTGAAAAGTGTTGAGAGCGATATAAAATATTTTTAACCTTATCACGGTTATCAATCATCATATCTGTAATTTCTTCAACAGACTTCTGATAATCTTCATTAATCCGTAACACCCTTGAAATCTGATTATCCGAAATTTTCGGGATTTTTAATTCATCCAATTTATTTTTATTATCATAAATTTCCAAAGAGGAGCCATTACCCTCAACTTTTACAAGTTCTTTCAAAATAGTATCATGGGTTTTGTGAATAGATTTAACCTCCCGGCAAATAGCTTCCTGCTTTTCTAATACAACAAATAATCCATTAATATCACTGTAATACTCATTAATTAATTTTTCAACTTCAGGTTTTTCTTTTGTACCTTTTTCTAATAAATCAATAAAATTTTTAAAGCCATCAGTAGTTAAATCAATTAATTCAAACAATTCATCCAATTCATTTTTCTTCAATAATAAAATACCGTTCTGAAGATTTTGCAAATGGTTTTTTAGAACGAATATATTTTCATCAATAACAGGACATACTTTTTTGACATTATCAATAACCTTTTCTATCATTTTTGATTCATCAACATTAAATCCATCTGGACTTCTGTTGTCACTTTTACTTAAAAGCATAAGATTTGCAAGCAGCAACGATAATGAAGACAAATTTTGATTGAAATTTTTAAGAGGAACTGAGATATAGCTTAAATCTGTGATCAATTTATCAATGGTAGTAACCGCAGAGGTGAGCACTTCATCCATATCTTTCAGCTGTGATTTCAGAATATCGAAATCTTTTATAATATCTCTAAGCAGTTTTATGCTCCTATCATTTTCAAATAATCCAAAAACCACATTAAAATTATCAGATAATACTGATGATACATTCAAATTACTTTTTACTGCATTGTTTAGCTCCAAAAAATCTTCAGAAGAACACTGATTAAGTGAACCAATTTTGTTTTCAATTTCCAAAAAAATTGATGTAATATTCCTTAATAACCCGTAATCATTGTTATTCATCGCAAGAGTCTTTAAATCAACAAAATACAATTAAAGAGATATGATACATTCCTTTTCTGCCAGATAAACTTGCCAGTTATTAACTGGCATGCTTACAACAAATGTACTTTTCAATAAAATCCTAAAAAACAGTATTATTACGCAATTTAAGTACGTAGTAACACCATACATGTTAAGTTAACTGATATTTATATGCTTTACTATAAAAAGGCAAGTTAGTTTCCGGGAGGGAATTAAATTTTATGTTTTGATTTATTTACTGTGTGACATGAAAACAAAACAACTTAAATACCACAGATCAGTGGCTGTAATTTAATAAATCCGTTTGGTAATTTATAATCATATACTAAAAGATAAAATAAAAGGATTATAATTTACCCTTAAAGTATTTTTGGATAAATATAATCCTTTTATCTAATAATTTTAATTCTGCTATTATTGCAAAGCAGATTAGTGTTAAAGTCTAAAGAAAGCTGAAGTTTTTACTCTCTACCTTCTCGTTCGTCCTTTTCTTTATCCTCTTTTTTTTCTTTTTCTTTCTCTTTCTCTTTCTCTTCACACTCTTCGTCTTTTTCTTCTTTAACTTCTTTTACTTTTTCTTCACAAACTTCTTCTTCCTTTACTTCAATTTGCTCTTCTTTTGCTTCTTTTTCTTCTTTTTCTTCTTCAACGGTTGGTCCGCAAGCCGGTAGAATCAAAAAAGCAACAAATGCTAATAATAATAATAATTTCTTCATGTTAATCTCTGTTTTAGTTAGTTTTGGTTTATTTATCAAGCAAAAATATGATTTTTTTATATCTCTGAAAAATTTTTTTTAACTTTTTTTACATTTCAGCCTGTTAATTCGACATATTCATAAGTATTGCTGGTATAATCAAGGAATTTAATTAAGTCAGAATACTTAATTACCAGTGAAGCAGTATTTATGTTTGGGTGAAAGCTAATCTTAGAGGATTTTTCCAGATTTTTATCAAGAAAAACATGTACGTGGTTATCTGTATCGTTAATAAGGCCGAAAGGAGTAACCGACCCCGGTGTAAGTCCCAGATAATTCTTCAATCGTCTTTCAGAAGCAAAAGATAGTTTGCCCTGTTTTAGTTTTTGTTCAAGTTCACTAATATTGAGGTTTTTTGTGTGTTCAATTATTACAAGATAGTGTTTATTACCTTTATGATTTCTGAAAAATATATTTTTACAGTGTGTTGCTTCCAGGTCTTTCCAATACTTGGCAGCCTCCTCGACTGTCGGAACAGCCGGATGTTCATAGTATTCGAATTCTATCCCCAAATCATTCAGAATATTGTAAAGTTTTGTATCTCCTCTCATAATTGTAAATTTACTTTAATATAATTTATTCATATTTTAATTAAACTATTTTTTTAATCATACAAATACGTAAATAATTAAAATGATACATGGCACAAAATATAAAATACAAAGATTGCAAATATAAGTAAAGTAACTTATCTATTATTGTCATAATTTTACTCAAAGAGGCCTTTGCAATAGGCTGGTATTTTAATGCTTTTAGCATTTCACCATAAAAAAACCCGGAGATATTATTAAAAAAATAACTCCGGATTAATATATTAATATGGGAAAAGCACCAAATTAGTGTTCTTCGCGCATTTTCATGATGTCTCTGTCAAAAATATAAAGATTTTTATCATCCAGCATATTTAACTTATCCAAAATAGCATTAACAGACGATTCTTCTTCAAGCTGTTCTTCAACAAACCACTGTATCCAATTATTTGTTGTATAGTCTTTCTCTTCAAGCGAAAGAGACACAATGTCGTTAATCGAACCTGTAACCATCTGCTCATGTTCCAATGCCGCTTCAAAGAGCTGTTTAACGCCTTCAAAATCTTTTGGCGGTTTATCTATTTTTGGTGTTATGGCATGCCCGCCCCTTTCATTAACATACCTCATAATTTTCAACATATGTTCTATCTCTTCCATATGCTGTGCGTAGAACCACTCCGATATCCCATCATATCCCTGGGTTTCAGTCCATGATGCCATTGCAAGATACAATTGTGCAGCATAACCTTCTTTTTCTATCTGTTCATTTAAAATTTTTTCAAGTTTTTGTGATAACATATCTATCTATATTTATAGGTTAATATTTAAGATTAATTCTTGCTAAATCATTTTCGTCTTTCACCACGTATTATTTCAATGCTTCGGCTCCTGAAACGATTTCTACAAGTTCCCTGGTAATTGCAGCTTGTCTTGCTTTATTGTAGGTTAAGGTCAAATCCTTTATCAGTTCACTTGCATTTTCTGTAGCCTGATGCATCGCAGTCATCCGGGCACCTTGCTCACTGGTATATGAATCCAGTAGAATCCTGTACACTTCCACATCAAAAACCTTAGGTACAATGTAATTAACAATTTTCTCCTGAGAAGGTTCAAGGATATGTTTCAAATGTTCTTCTTCATCGAAAGAATTTTGTTCATCCCGGGCTTTTTCTTCATTAAATATATCAATTGGGAGTATTTTTTTTGCTATCGGTTCGTGAACTACTGCATTTTTGAATTTATTATACACAGCATCAACTCTCGCAAACTCTTGTTCCAGGAAAAGAGTTTTAAGATGTTCGGCAACTTCTTTTGAGTTTTCAAAGTTGGCTTTTTCTAATATATTTTGGTCAAAATGAATTATTTCATATTGGTGTTTCTTAAAGAAATCATTAGCTTTTTTTCCTATAATATATAGAGAGACTTCCAATTTTTGTTCTTCGAGCCAGTTTATGTATGATTTGGCTTTTTTTATTATATACGTATTATAGGGGCCACACAAGCCTTTATTTGAAGAACAAATTACCACCAAAGCCTTTTTACTTTCAATCATGGTAGTCAGCTCATGTCCCTGCTTTAATGAAACAGTTTTGCTCAGTTCATTTTTTATATCTTTCAGATGGTCGGCATAATATCTGAGGCTTTCTATTGCATTTTGGCCTTTTCTTAATTTGGAAGCAGATACCATTTTCATGGCACTGGTGATTTGCCGAGTTGACTTAACCGATGCTATTCTTGTTCTTACTTCCCTTAAATTAGCCATAATTTATCATTTATTCCTTAACTACTTTTTCAAACTTTTCTACTATAGCTGATGCAGTATCCTCCAGGACTTTCTTTATTTCATCGTTTAGCTCACCTGATTTAAGCTTATCCAATGTATCTCTGTGGTTAGCTTCCAGGTAGTTAATATATTCTTTTTCAAAGTCGCTTACTTTATTAAGCGGCAAGTTTTTCAGAAGGTTTTGTGTACCACAATAAATTATAGCGATCTGATGCTCCACCAACATTGGGGAATACTGTCCTTGTTTAAGTATTTCAACATTTCGTGCACCTTTATCTAATACGCTTTTGGTACTGGCATCCAGATCGGAACCAAACTTTGAGAAGGCTTCAAGTTCACGGTATTGTGCCTGGTCGAGCTTAAGCGTACCAGCAATTTTTTTCATTGATTTGATTTGCGCATTACCGCCAACACGCGAAACAGAGATACCTACGTTAATAGCCGGTCTTATCCCGGCATTAAACAATGATGATTCGAGGAATATCTGTCCGTCAGTAATAGAAATAAC
Organism: Bacteroidales bacterium; assembly: GCA_007130125.1. Lineage (GTDB taxonomy): Bacteria > Bacteroidota > Bacteroidia > Bacteroidales > UBA7960 > PUKZ01. Next base: position 1,828 of record SLSZ01000246.1, on the reverse strand, counting down.
ATTTGTAGGTATATAAGCAGATACGTCCCCGGCTTGAGTTTCAATAATTGGCAATGCGGTTAGTGATCCGCCGCCTTTTACCATGTCCTTAATTGATTCCGGAATATCATTCATTTGGTTTGCCACTTCATCTGATGATATAATCTTAGCAGCTCTTTCCAGCAATCTCGAATGCAGGTAAAAAACATCACCGGGATATGCTTCCCGACCCGGAGGGCGGCGTAACAATAATGAAACCTCCCTGTATGAAACAGCTTGTTTTGACAGATCATCAAATACTACGAGTGAAGACCTACCTGTATCTCTAAAAAATTCTCCGATAGCCATACCGGCAAACGGGGCAAAGAATTGCATAGCGGCAGGATCACTGGCTGTAGCCGATATAATCACAGTATAAGGCATTGCACCGTGTTTTTCAAGAATATCAACTATTCCAGCAACTGTTGAGCCTTTTTGGCCTGTAGCAACGTAGACGCAATATACAGGTTCCCCTTTTTCATAAAATTCTCTTTGATTAATTATAGTATCAATTACTATGGCTGTTTTCCCTGTTTGGCGGTCTCCAATTATAAGCTCACGTTGCCCTCTTCCTATGGGGATCATAGAGTCAATAGCCTTTATCCCGGTTTGCAAAGGCTCATTAACAGGCTGCCTGAATATAACACCGGGAGCCTTCCTTTCCAGGGGCATTTCATAACGTTTACCTTCTATCGGCCCCTTGCCGTCAATTGGAACTCCTAAAGTGTTAACAACCCTCCCTAAAAGGCCCTCGCCAACATTAATTGACGCAATAGTTTTGGTGCGTTTAACTACATCCCCTTCCTTAACATTTTTAGGGTCACCAAGCAATACTACCCCTACATTATCCTCTTCCAGGTTAAGCACAACCCCTTTGAGCCCTTCATCATTAAATGAAATTAACTCCCCGGCCTGTGAACGAGTCAAACCATAAATGCGAGCTATTCCATCTCCAATCTGCAAAACAGTACCGGCTTCTTCAAATTCAGTTTCAGATTGAAACCCGGCCATCTCCTGTCTTAATATTGCTGATATTTCAGCGGGTTTTATTCCAGACATGGTTTATATTTTTTGTATAGTTTTATATTTCTTATTTCATTTACCATTCAATGGAATGATATAATTTTTTCTTCAAGTTGCTGAGCGAACGCTTTACACTTGCATCGTAATAATAATCCCCAATGGTTAAAATAAAGCCACCGATTATTGACGGATCTATCTTATTTTCCATCCTTATTTCTTTATCTGTTATTTTACGTGCCACCTGCATAACTTTATTTCGTATTTCGTCATCAATCTCACCGGCAGTTATAACAACAACAGTTTCTATATTTAGTTTAAGATTATGCAATCTTTTATACTCAATCGCAATGGGTTCTATAAGATATGAACGTTTCTTGCGAGTTATAATAAGCAAATATTTAAGAATAAGATCATTAATCTTCTTTTCAAATATGCTTTTTATAATACCTGTCTTTTTGGATTCCCTGACTATAGGACTTCTAAGAATAACCTTCAGTTCTTTATTTTTCTCAAAAACCTCAAGCACAGCACTCATACTTTCATACGCCTCTTCCAAAATGCCGTTTTCTTCAGCAAGCGACAAAAGGGCTTTGGCATATCGAGTAGCTATTCTTAGGTTTTTCATATCGACTTTTAGTCTTTTAAATTATAATTAAGGACAAAACAATAGTTAAAAATGTAAATCCAATTATTCCGCCCTCAACATAATTAATTTTCCAATTGACCTGTTTTTAATTCGGTTATCGTTATTATTTATTATCAATTTTCTAATTAAGACTGATTTTTT
>SLSZ01000078.1 GCA_007130125.1 Bacteroidales bacterium | reverse complement strand
GTTGCAGCTATAAATGCAGGCGGTGTGACCATCCATTCTTTTTTCCAGCTGCCCTTTGGCCCGCAAGTGCCCGCAGGCGAAGAAAACATTAATCAACATCCGGGTAAGAGCAACAAGCCGGAAGCACGCTTTCAAAAATTCAACAAAACAAAGATAAATATCATCCGCAGCCTTGACCTGTTGATAATTGATGAGATCAGCATGGTGCGCGCCGATTTGCTCGACAGTATCGATAGTGTGCTAAGGCGCTACAAAAACAGATATAAGCCCTTCGGAGGTGTTCAGTTACTCATGATAGGCGACCTGCAACAACTTGCGCCTGTTGTTAAAGAAGATGAATGGTGCTTGTTAAGAGACTATTACTCAACACCTTTTTTCTTCGGCAGCAATGCGCTCCAACAAACCGATTACATAAGCATTGAGCTTAAACATATTTTCAGGCAAAGTGATGAACATTTTATTAAGCTACTCAACAAAATTCGCAATAACACCCTGGATGAAAGTACTCTAAACACACTGAATAAAAGGGTTATCCCGGGATTTTGCGGCAGCAAAGAAGAAGGATATATCACACTCACAACACATAACTACCAGGCTAACAAAATAAATCAAAATAGGCTTAATGCCCTTAGAAACAATAATAAAAGGTTTTTAGCAAATATTGAAGGCAACTTCCCTGAAAACATTTACCCAACAGACTACGAACTGAACCTTAAAGAAGGTGCACAAGTAATGTTTATAAAAAACGACCCGTCGCCGGATAAGTTATTTTACAACGGCAAAATAGGAATAATAGAGCATATTGGTGACGAGACTATCCATGTTAAATGCACTGATGATGATTCAACAATTGATGTAACACCACTGACCTGGGAAAATATTAAATACACTCTGGATGGAGAAACCAAGGAAATCAAAGAAAAAGTTATCGGCTCCTTCAAACAATATCCTCTAAAACTGGCATGGGCTATAACCATACACAAAAGTCAGGGACTGACATTTGAGAAAGCCATTATTGATGCCGAAGCAGCCTTTGCACACGGACAAGTATATGTAGCACTTAGCAGGTGCAAAACCCTGGAAGGCATGGTACTCAATTCTCCTATATCAGCCAAATCACTAAAAGAGGACAAAGTGGTTGAAAACTTCACGCAACACATAAATAAAAATTTGCCGGACAAACAACATCTTAAAGACGCCAAAATAAAATATCAGCACGAGTTGCTGGATGAACTGTTTGATTTTTCAATTATTCAAAAACAAACAAGATATTTCATCAAACTGCTTAAAGAGAATCTCAGCACCATTGACAAAGAGCTTTTAAGTAATTTCACACAAATGGATAAAACCCTTGACAAAGAAATAGCAACCATTGGCAACAACTTTTCAAATGAAATCAACCGGCTGGTAATGCAATACAACGAGGTTGAGAATAACCAGCTTTTACAGAAAAGAATTAAAAAAGCCTGTAATTACTTTGTTCCAAAAATGGAAACCATTGTTGACAATGTGTTAAATGAAACAGTTTTAGAAAGTGACAACAAACAGGTCCAAAAAACCTTGAACGAAGCATTAGATCGCATTAGGCTTAGTTCGGTTGTAAAAAAACTATGCCTTGATGCCTGCAGAGAGGGTTTTGTTTTAAATAAATATTTGGATATACGCGCCAAGGCATCTATAGAGAAAATCAAAAAGTCCGGAAAATCATCGACAAAGAAAGAGGGTGCAAGTGAAACATCCAATTACCCTGTGTTGTTACAGCAACTTAAATACTGGCGTGATAAAAAAGCTGAAGAGTTAGATATGCCGATTTATATGATCCTACCAAGGAAAAGCATGATAGCCATAACAAATGTATTGCCCGGATCGGAGAAAGTACTGCTAAGTATTCATGGCTTTGGTAAAAAGAAGGCCGAACGGTTTGGCAAAGAGATCATCTACATCGTAGAAAAGTTCTGCCGGCAAAATAATTTGCAGTTAAACACCGACAAAACGCTATCAAAGAAATCAAAAAGCAGGAGCCCGGAAAAATCCCCTACAAAGCAGATCACATACGAGTTATTTGAAGAGGGTAAAACCGTAGAAGAAATCGCCGAAGAAAGAGGCCTGGCTACCGGTACGATAGCAGGCCACTTATCACAATTTGTCGGTTCAGGCCACATACCTGTAAGCAAACTGGTAAGCCCCGAAAAAATTGAACTTATCACAGAATACTTCAACAGTGTTGAAGGCGATTACAGGCTGGGGCCTGCAAAGGATGTCCTTGGAGATGATATCTCATACGAGGAGATACGATGGGTGCTCAAACATCTCGAATTTACAGGACAAAAGCCATTAGTAAATGAGTAGAAACATTATTATTACTCAAGTCTAAATCCCTTTGTACGGGTTAAGAGACCATCAACATAAACCTCAATAGCATAATCACCACTGTCGAGCCTTTCATCATGTTCAATATCAAACTCAAGTAGCACAGGGTCTCCCTCGTACATTACATTACGAGTTATAGTATATCCACTCTGAGTTTCATCTTCCTTTTCGAATGTATCTGTGCCGGGATACATTAAATTGCCATTTGGATCATATAAAAGAACATGAATGTCCCGCTCACCGGTTTCAGCAAAAACACTACTATGTATTTCAAAATTAATATATGTGTTATCTACCCTGCGCGCACGGTCAACATAGCGGTCGCGGAAAATGAATCGATACTGTTTGTTCCTTACAGTTATGTTATATGCATTAAGCTTTTTGGACTCTTCGGCTTTTGCGAAAATAGCATCATACTCTTCTTGCAAATCCTCATACTTTTCACTTAGCTCAGCAATTTCTTCATTGAGAGTTTCAAGTTTTTCTTGAAGTTTACTGTGCTCTTCTTTGAGCTCTTCATGCTCAGCCTTAAGTTTGTTTAGCTTTTCGGTATCCCTAACTTCACGTGTTAAGTGCACAATGCGTACATCCTTTGCCCTTATATCCTCCTCCAAATCTTTAACTTCCTGTTCAAGGTTTGCAGCCTCCCGGCGTTTTTCATCAAGCAAGTTCCGATACTCCTCTTTCTCTTCGGAAATCTCCGCCTTTTCGGCTACCACAAGGTCCATTTCTGCAGTTAACTCCTTGTTGTCTTCTGATAGGTTCCTGCTACGCAACATGAACACAACATTCAAAATTATTGATATCAATAGCAAAGCAGCAATAATCATAGCTGCAGTTTTCTGCTTTCTCACTTGTTTCTCTTTGTTGTTTTCCATAATTAATTTGTTTTTGTTAGTTAAAAACTATTTTTTTGCACTTATCATACCCTAAAAAATTACTAAAACTCAAATATAATAAATATTGAACATAATTGCAAATAAATCAACAGTTTAATTGAATAAATCATTAAAACCCAATTATAACAGCCATTATAAACCAATTTGTTTAAAAAACATGTAAAAGTTGTCGTCAACCGGAAAACAAATTGAATCAAAATTTCATACCTTTAGCCACAAAAAATATAAAGAATAAAACAAATATTGCTTCTATGTACACCACTGTGAATCAACCTGAGAATCTCATAGAGAATTGTATTAATCCCTGAGTTCACGGGGCTTGGCGCAAAGTTATTCAGAGGCAATAAAAGCTCAAATATATGTCACAACAACCCATTATACGCAAAGCATCCGGCGAGAAAGAACCTTTTTCATTTGATAAACTTGAAATTTCTCTCAAACGTGCCGGAGCAAAAAAAGATGTTATAAATTCAGTAAAGGAAAAAATTGGAGAACTGCTATACGATGGTATCACCACGCAGAAAATATACAAAAAAGCTTTTGAGTTGCTTCGCAAAGAACGGCGCTCAATGGCAGCACGTTACAGCCTTAAGAAAGCAATAATGCAACTTGGCCCAACAGGTTATCCATTTGAACACTTTGTAGCCCAGGTACTTACAGCCCAGGGATACAAAACCAAAACCGGTAAAATATTGCAAGGATACTGTGTAACTCATGAGATAGATGTTATTGCAACCCAGGACAACCGGCAATACCTGATAGAATGCAAGTATTACAACAGCCAGGGCAAGCATTGCGGCGTTCAGGTGCCGTTGTATATACATTCACGCGTTAATGATATTATCAAAAAAAGAGAACAGCTAAGTAAATTTGAGGATTACAGGTTTGAAGGATGGATAGTTACCAATACCCGCTTCACAAAAGATGCAACCGATTATGGCAAATGCTCAGGATTGCACCTGGTAAGCTGGGATTACCCGCAAAAAAACAGCTTGAAAGCAATGATCGAGGAACATAATATCTTTCCCGTAACCATACTTACACATCTCACTAAAAAAGACAAAGAATACCTGCTCAAAAAAGGGATAGTCCTTTGCCGGCAACTGCAAAAAAATCCTGAAATGCTTAATGCTCTTAATTTAAAAAATAAGAAAAAGCAAAACGTATTGGACGAGGTTGAAGATCTTGTTTTAATGGATGATTAAACTAAAAAGAACCTTACATTACAATATCTAAAGAACCAATCGAAAAAAAACAAATAAACTTCACAACCCATAATAAAGTAAGCAAAACCAAACAAACAACTCTGTGTAACTCTGCATCAAACTCCGGGAAACTCTGTGGTTACAATCTAAAATCCATTGCCAATATTGCCAAACACTAAACACCCATCAAAGCCACTTAAAAAAAATTTCTCAAAATAATAGCATATAAATTTTAATTTTGTGCAAAATTTCTTTTAAACAATCAAATATTCATGAAAGATCTACCCAAGCAATATTCGCCCGGCAAGACAGAAGATAAGTGGTATTCCTACTGGATGGAAAAAGGCTATTTTGCATCTGAGCCTGATAACCGTGAACCCTACACTATCGTTATACCCCCGCCAAATGTCACCGGTGTACTTCACATGGGACACATGCTCAATAATACTATTCAGGATGTTATAGTCAGGCGTGCCCGTATGCGTGGTTACAACACCTGCTGGCTTCCCGGCACTGACCACGCCTCTATAGCTACCGAAGCAAAAGTTGTTGCCAAGCTTAAAGCCGAAGGCATAGATAAAAACAAGATAACGAGAGATGAGTTTCTGGAACATGCATGGGAATGGAAGGAAAAGCACGGTGGAATAATACTTGAACAGCTTAAAAAATTAGGTGCATCATGCGACTGGAGTAGGACAAAGTTCACAATGGATCAAGATATGTCCGAATCAGTCATTAAAGTTTTCAATGACCTTTATAATAAAGGGCTTATCTACAGAGGAGTAAGAATGGTCAACTGGGACCCAAGAGCTCTTACAGCACTGTCCGATGAAGAAGTTGTATATAAAGAAGAAAACTCCAAACTTTATTATATAAATTATCAGATCGAAGGTGAGCCTGACAAACATGTTACTATAGCCACCACACGGCCTGAAACAATATTGGGTGACACCGCCATTTGTATTCACCCCGAAGATGAACGATACAAACATCTGAAAGGCAAAAAAGCATTGGTGCCGTTAATAAACAGGCCCATACCTTTTATTTTGGATGAATATGTTGACCCCGAATATGGCTCAGGAGCACTTAAAGTTACTCCGGCACACGACATCAACGACTACAACCTGGGCATCAAACACAACATTCCGGCAATAGATATTTTTAACGACAATGGTACACTAAACGAAAAAGCCGAAATACACATAGGCGAAGACCGCTTCGTTGCAAGGAAAAAAGTTACTGATGCTCTCAATGAAAAAGGCAGGCTCGAAAAGATCGAAGACATAATTAATAAAATTGGCTATTCCGAAAGGACTGATGTAGCAATTGAACCAAAACTATCTTTACAGTGGTTCATAAAAATGGATGAGTTGGCCAAGCCTGCACTGGATGTGGTTATGAACGACACCATACGTTTCTATCCATTAAAGTTTAAAAACACCTACAAGCACTGGATGGAAAATGTACGCGACTGGTGCATCAGCCGCCAACTTTGGTGGGGGCACCGCATCCCCGCATGGTACCTGCCGGATGGTAATTTCGTTGTTGCCGAAACTGAAGAACAGGCTCTGCAAAATGCGAAAGAAAAGTTTGATCCACAACTGACCCAAAAAGACCTCAGGCAAGATGAGGATGTGCTTGACACATGGTTCTCTTCATGGCTATGGCCGGTTTCAGTATTCGACGGTATCCGTAACCCCGATAACCCGGAAATAAACTACTACTATCCCACAAAAGACCTTGTTACTGCTCCCGAAATACTTTTCTTCTGGGTTGCCCGAATGATAATGGCAGGACTCGAATTCAGAAATGAGATACCTTTTGAAAATGTTTACCTGCACGGAATTGTAAGAGATAAAGTTGGCAGAAAAATGTCCAAATCATTAGGAAATTCACCCGATCCTATCGGACTTATCGAACAATACGGTGCTGACGGTGTCAGGATGGGCATGCTATTCTCCTCCCCCGCCGGAAACGACCTGCTGTTTGATGAAGCTCTCTGCCAACAGGGAAGGAACTTCTGCAATAAAATATGGAATGCATTCAGACTAACACAAAGCTGGGAAATAGATGAAAGCATTCAACAACCGGAAACTGTTAAAGCTGCCATAAGCTGGTTCAATGCCAATATGAGTAAATCACTAAAAGAAATAGAAAACCATTTTGAAAAATACCGGCTGGCTGATGCGCTAAAATCTATATACAGCCTTATATGGGATGATTTTTGTTCATGGTTCCTGGAGATTGTTAAACCACCTTATCAAAAAGCAATAGACCTTAAAACTTATAATATAACAATAGAATTTTTTG
>SLSZ01000143.1 GCA_007130125.1 Bacteroidales bacterium | reverse complement strand
CCATTTTATGCCAAAGGTGCAGGTTCAGAATATTTTGAGCTTTTTGCCGGTGAATACGACCCGGCCAGAGGGCCATTTATCCAAAACACAACTATTCCTGCTGTGATTTTTATGATGTGGGATAATGGTAGCTTTTTAAACATAGTTTATTAGGCGATTGTTTAGGGCAAAATATTACCATTGACTTGGTGGGGTTTAAATGTAAATCCAAAATTCAAAATCCAAAGTTCAAAATAAATCCCAATTTCAAAATCCAAAATATGCTGAGTCAATTCTGATTTGGCTTGGAGATAGGCATCTTATTAATCATATTCGTGTAATTTTTGGCAAAATATTATTTTGAGGTGCTATGTTACAATGCTCCACGCAAAGCACGCAAAAGTTTAAACGCTAAATGCGCAAAGAATTTCTCTTTGCGAATTTAGCGTTTATTTAATTTTGCGGTTTTTGCGAGGAATAAAAATAAATAAAATGAGCAAAAATGCATACAGACGAAAATTTTGTCATAAGTATTTGTTTACTCACATAATGTTTGATTCTATATGTGTTCGCTATCTCGCTCCGCTCGGCTGGAATTTGGTGCTTGATGCTTGTGGCTTATTTAGAATTTAGAGTTTCTGCTTTATGCTGGTTAGGGATTTGAATTTAGAGCTTTGGATTTATTTTGAGCTTTGAGCTTTGAATTTTGAACTTTCCCCTGAAGGGATTTCTCCCTCCGTGATGTATATAAGGTATTACAAACTATCAGCTATCTGAATCAACCCTCCCTGAACAACAACATGAAGAAGGCTTTTCTTTCTTATTGCCAATAAAAAAGAACGGAAACAATATATCACTGACACAGCAAGGTATTATTACTGATATAAAAACAATAAAAAAGGCTGCAGCAAAGTATGTTAATTCAAACATGGCTCCGGAAAAAGTTAAAAGATAAAAAAGGCTTGCAAAAACTGATAAAAAAACGTGTATAAAGTGCGGCAATTTTGTAAAGCCGGTTTTAATTCCTAAGATACTCCCCGCTATCGTAGCTCCCAATACAACCACTGGTACTTCAATAACAGGCAGGTGAAAATGCATATGTAAACCAAGAATATTGCCTCCCAGCCAGGGGAAAATTATATCACTTATACTCCCGATAATTATAGCTCCAAATATTCCCACCAGCAATGCCGGAATCAACTTTTTGTTATACTTGTAATAAATTCCGGCTGTAACAAATGAAGATACAACTATGTGCAATACATGTGATAACTCGAACATAAACTCAGTTATTTGTTGCTCCAAAAAATATTTGAAAAATATAATAAGCAATATTGCCGCAATAGTTGCAAACAAGGTAAACGGAACATGATGTTTCAACTCTTTCAAAAACTCTTTAAATCTCATAGCCTTATTTTTTATTATTATTGAATAATTGCGTTAGCTCATTTTTTATTGCTTTTTCTCCGTTTTCATGAAACCTGACTTTAACGGGCAAAACATAAACAGGCACCTCTTCCAGAAGTTTTATTAGTTCAGGGTCTTGAAGCCTCATAAAATCTTTCTCAGTAGTAACAATTGCTTTATCCCCTGAAAAAAGCTCCTTAAAAAAAACAACAATCTCTTTCACATTTTGTTTTGTATATCTATGATGATCGGGATATTCAAGCAGGTACAACTCCTCACTAATTCTTTTCAGGTACTCTTCAAGGGAAGCCGGATTAGCTATGCCTGTTAGCAAAACGACAGACTTAATCTTTTTTGGATGTTTGTTTTTGCATGCTTCTGTAACAGGATGAAGTTTACCGTATTGAAAGTATGAAAACAAAAGGTTTTTATCCTTGTATTTTTTCAGGTCCTTCAAAATTAATTCTTTATCAATCGGTGATAATATTTTTGGGGTTTTTGTAACTACTAGTAAATCTGCCCGCTTTGCACCAAAACGAAACTCTCTCAAATTACCCGTTGGAACCACAAAATCCCTGGCAAACAAGTTTCGGTAATCAGTAAGTAATATGTTAAGTCTGGGCTTAACATACCTGTGCTGAAAAGCATCGTCAAGCAAAACAACATCCGTATCAGGGTAATTTTTCAAAATGTTTTTAATTCCTCGTCTGCGTTTTTCATCAACAGCTAAAATTATGTTGTTGCCAAATTTATTATAAATCTGATATGGCTCATCACCAATATCATCAACATTAGATTTTGATGTTGCTTCAAGATATCCTTTTGTTTTTCTTTTATACCCCCTGCTCAGTACCGCTACTTTGTAGTTGCTGTATAAGATTTCAACAAGATATTCAACATGGGGGGTTTTACCTGTACCACCGGTGGAAAGATTCCCAACACTGACTACCGGAACCGGAAAAGCCTCTGAACAAAGCAAACCCCAGTCAAACATCTTGTTTCTGACAAACATTATCAGTCCATACAGAATTGCAAACGGAAATAGTATTATTCGTAAAAGGTTCATGGACCAAATGTAGTAAAACCATTACAATTTAACAACCATAAAAAAATGTACGCCAACGGACAGTGTATGACCTATGCCGTACACCTTAAATATCTTTCCCGTACAACAACAACACCCCGGCAAGCCATAATAACTTGATTTCCTTGTTGTTATACGCTTTGGCACAAATAATGATATCTATTAAATAAAAAAACACAAACTCTAAAAACTTAATACAATGAAAACAATAGCAAAAATAACACTGTTAGTTGCACTGATAATTACAGCTCATGCCGTACAAGCATCTGGTTACAAAATTCAAAGAAAACTTCTTCCTTCAGGTAATTACCTCGAAATAATAACTTTAGAAGAAAAAGCCGTAGAAGAAACAATACCTGGATATGAAAGCTTTATTAAAGAAGCAAATGCAAATAATTCCATTTGTGTTTCCGAAATACACTTTTATGAAGAGCCTGACACATCTGATTACGATCACTTGCATGCTGCAAACCAGGGCCGGGATGCAGAATCACATGAAAAAATGCACCAGTTACTTGCAGCAATTCATCAACCGGAAAAGAACTCTCATGACTACCCATTTTGTACTATGGAAATCTTTAATGAATATCATAACGAAAAACAACTTGAGGCAAGAGAGTATATTCTTACAAACATTATTGAAGAAGAAGAAGAAGAATTTTCAGATATCCCTTTACTAATTTTCGCAGGTAATTAAATAACAACAAAAACTGCATATACCAATATTACAGGTTCTTTTACTCTAAAACAAAACACCATTATTAAACAATAATCAATAACTCTTTTGCAAAACTGAATATATCTTTCACTTTAGGCTAAAAACTTTTAATTTCGCAATAATATTTATCAAAAACCTCTACAATTAAATATTTGTTTTTAGCTAATTAACAGATGAACCATATAGGATTAGACATTGGCTCCATTAGCGTAAAGGGCGTATTAATGGATGAGTCGGGCAAAATATTTGACAAGCATTACGCAAGAACACATGGACAGCCTGTCAAAACCTCACTGGATGTATTAAATCGAATTCTTTCCAAAGTATCAGAAAAGGACATTAACGGAATTGCACTTACAGGCAACGGTGGTTTATTTATTTCCGAAATACTTGACAGTTATTTTATCAATGAAATAATTGCTCAATGCAAGTCAACTTCAAGGCTTTATCCTGAAATACGGACAATTATTGAAATCGGGGGTGAAGACTCAAAGCTAATAAAAATTGAGGAAGACTCGATAACAAAAGTATCCCGCCTGAGGGATTTTAGTATGAACACTGTATGCGCGGCAGGTACAGGCTCGTTTTTAGACCAGCAGGCTGCAAGGCTCGGTGTGTCAATTGAAAAAGAATTTGGTAAACTGGCAGTACAATCAACCCACCCTCCCAGAATTGCAGGGCGATGCAGCGTTTTTGCCAAATCCGACATGATACACCTCCAACAAATGGCAGTTCCAACAAAAGACATACTCCTTGGGCTTTGCCTGGCTATGGCCAGGAATTTTAAAAGCAATGTTACAAAAGGCATCCCCCTCGAAAAACCCATCTCTTTCCAGGGTGGCGTTGCAGCTAACAAAGGCATGATAAAAGCATTTGAAAAAACCCTGGACATGGAACCGGGAGAGCTTTTTATTCCCGAACATTATGCTTTTATGGGCGCTATTGGTGCGGTATTTTCTATGATAGAATCAGGAAACATAAAACCTTATGGGGGCATTTCCGGACTAAAAAAACATCTTCACAAAAGCCAAAGTCATATAAAAAGCTATGAGCCGCTATCTGATACTGATTATGACTATTGCATAAAACCGGAAAAAATTCCGGAAAATAAGCCAATCAACGGTTATCTGGGTGTTGATGTCGGATCAATAAGCACCAACCTCGCTGTAATTGATGATAACAAAAACGTTATTGCGCGCAGTTATCTCAGAACAGCCGGAAACCCTATTGTGGCCGTCAGAAAAGGCCTTTCTCAAATTGGCAAAGAAATAGGTGATAAAGTTGTTATAAAAGGTGCTACCACAACAGGTTCAGGGCGATACCTTACAGGCGATTTTATCGGTGCCGATATTGTGAAAAATGAGATCACAGCCCATGCCAAAGGTGCTTTAAACATAAACCCAAATGTTGATACTATTTTCGAGATCGGCGGGCAGGATTCAAAGTACATCTCGTTAAAAAATGGGAAAGTAGTCGATTTTACCATGAATAAAGTTTGTGCTGCCGGCACAGGCTCTTTTCTTGAAGAACAAGCCGAAAAGCTTGGAATAAATATCAAAGAAGAATTCGGTAAGCTGGCTCTGGATTCAAAAAAACCCGCTGCACTTGGTGAAAGATGCACTGTTTTTATGGAGTCAAGCTTAAACCATTTTCAACAGCTTGGCACAAATAAGAAAGACCTGGTTGCCGGCCTCAGCTATTCAATTGTGATGAACTATCTTACCACAGTCGTTGAAGACAGAAAAGTGGGGGATGTAATCTTTTTCCAGGGCGGAACAGCTTTTAACCGAGGGATAAAAGCAGCTTTTGAAAAGATCTGTGGTAAAAAAGTTATCGTCCCGCCGCATCATGATGTACTTGGAGCAGTAGGTGCTGCATTAATAGCTAAGGAAAACAAACCTGCTGTTAAGTCAAATTTTAAAGGGTTCGATCTGGCTAATCGCAAATTCACAGTAGACTCATTCGAATGCACCGATTGCTCAAACAACTGCGAAATAAGGACTGTATCCATTGAGGGTGAAAAACCTCTGAAATATGGTAGCCGTTGCGGCAAGTTTGATGAGGAGCGTAAGTTTTCTCTTGGTCAATCTTTGCCAAAACTGTTCGATGAACGCGAAAAAATGCTTCTTTCATCTTACAAGGCTCCTAATGATCTGCCCGCAGACAGACCCGTTATCGGTATACCGCGCACTCTGCTCTTTTTTGATATGTATCCCTTTTGGAAAGCTTTTTTTAGCGAACTGGGGTTCAGGGTAGTAACTTCTTCAACAACAAACAGAACATTAATAAACAAAGGTTGTGAAGCCGTAGTCGAAGAGATATGTTTCCCGGTTAAAGTTGGCTTTGGGCATGTCATTGATTTGCTCGAAAAAGAGGTAGACTATTTATTCCTGCCAGGTATAATTAATGCCGAACCCCTCTCAACCGAAGACAATAACTCATGCCTTTGTCCTATTGTTCAGGGCTTTTCATACATGGCTAAAGCAGTGATTGGTTTTGACAAATACCAGACAAAAGTGCTTATGCCGGTTTTTCATTTCGGATTTAGCAAAAAAAACATTAAAAAAGAATTAAAGGATTTTGCAAAAGAGCTGGGTTATAATAGTCGCAAAACTAAAAACGCAATATCAAAAGCTTTTGAAAGCCTTGATAGCTTCAAAAATGCCATTCAAAAAAGAGGTGAAGAGGTGCTTAATTCATTAGAGGAAAACACACACAATATGGTTATTGTAAGCCGCCCATACAACGGCTGTGACTCAGGACTTAACCTGCGCATACCACAAAAGCTCCGCGATTTGGGGGTTCTGGCTATTCCCGTTGACTTTCTGCCTGTATCAGGAAATACTTCAAAAAAGTTTCCAAACATGTATTGGCGAAACGGGCAAAGGATACTTTCTGCAGCAGAGATAACAGCAAGTAATCCTAAACTGAATGCAATTTATATTACAAACTTTGCATGCGGGCCCGATTCCTTTATTATGAAATATTTCAACAAAGTAATGAAGGACAAACACTACCTAACACTTGAGCTTGATGAGCATAGTGGTGATGCAGGGGTTATTACACGGCTAGAAGCATTCATAGACAGTCTCGAAGCCTCCGCGAACAAAACTTTTCACACACCCGGAAAATTGTTGTCGAAAAAAATATTCTCCAATCATCGCAAGATTTACATCCCTTACATGGATGACCATGGTGACGGCATAGCAGCAGCTATGAGACATTATGGAGTTGAAGCGGAACACCTGCCTGTATCTGATGATAACAGCCTGGAGTTGGCAAAAAAATTCACAACAGGTAAAGAGTGTTATCCCTTCATGATAACTACAGGTGATATTCTGAAAAAAGTTTTCTCCGAAGATTTCAATGCCGAAAAAGCAAGCTTTTTTATGCCAACCACCAATGGCCCTTGTCGGTTTGGACAATACTGCCATTCTCACCAGCTTATTCTTAATGAAGTAGGTATGAGTGAGGCTCAAATGATCATGCTCGACCAAAACACAACCTACGATGACGACCTGAAAAACCTTGGTACAGGATTCAGAATACTAGGTTGGCAAGCAATTGTCGCTACAGACAATATTAAAAAATTGCTTTACAATACCAGGCCCTATGAAATAAACAAAGGCGAAACTGACAAAGTATATAAGAAGTGTTTGGATTATCTTGCTCATACAGTTGAAACAAAAGGCTCAATTGGGGATTCTGTAAAACATGCCGTCAAAATGTTCAAATCAATAGAGGTTGACAGATCCATAAAAAAGCCGGTAATAGGTATAATCGGTGAAATATATGTCCGGTCAAACGATTTTAGCAACAATAACATAATAGGTGATATTGAAAACCTGGGCGGTGAAGTGGTTGTGCCCACGCTGCAGGAATGGGTTGCATACACCGACTGGGAAAGGAAAACCGATTTTCGCAGGGCAGGACAATACGGGAATTACCTTACCGAATTGATAAAATCATTTGTTCAAAAACATTATTCACGTAAGGGCTCAAAACCCATTAGAGATGTAGTAAAATATTTTGCTGAAGAGATTCCCACTGAGGATTTGCTTAAATTATCTGAGCCTTACCTTACCAGCAATTTGCGAGGTGAAGCCATACTTAGTATTGCAAGAGCAGAAGAGTATGCAATTCATAACCTTAACGGAATTATCAACCTAACACCTTTTCACTGTATGCCGGGCACTATTGCAAACACAATAATGTTCAAGTTTAGCAAAAAACACCCACATATACCGGTCCTGAAGATGGTATATGACGGAACAAAACAATCAGGTGATGAAACCAGGCTGGAAGCTTTCATGTTTCAAGCAAAGCAAATTATGCGCAATTCTAAAGCCAAGACAGTTAGCTAACAAATTTTTTGGAAAAACAAACATATAAGGGAGGAGATTTTTAAAAAAGATACTATTTTAAAACCTGTTTAAATCGAATTTACCAAAAAAACTCTTGAGAAACTTTTTTAAGCCTAACACGTATTAATTATTATATATTTTGTTTACATTTACACATTGTTTTGATTTAACAAAAAGTGTAACTGACAAAACAAGCACCTGATACTTGTAGTGTTAAACCGTTTACAAACTTGCAAAGCTAAACAACACTAAAACAAAATAAAAAAATGGCAAAAAAAACAATCTATCTTTCAGGTTCAACTGCGAAATCTCCAAAGAAGAAGAACTTTTACAAAACTTTCGGAATTCTTGTATTTATTTTTAGTGGTTTCCAGTTATATTCTTATGTAATGGAACAAACATATTTTGAGTTCAGCCCGGAATTTTTACTTGAATTCGCTTCCAGTTTAAATTTTTGGAATACACTTGTTCTGTTTTGTATTTCTATAGGCTTTATCTTTACAGGCTTTACTTTGACAGGGCGTAAAACAAATCAGTATATAAGATTTGAAAAAGACAAGATCACATACAAGCCTTCATATCTCAAAGACACGAAATCCATAAACATTGACGACCTGAAGGAGATGGTCTTTTCCCCTATGTGGGTTTTATGCATATCCGAAAAAGAAAAGTTTATGATTGACCTGAGTTGGGTTCCCGTTCATGTTACAAAAAAAATAAAAGAAAGGCTGAAAGTTATTTCTGATAAAAAACAAATACCTATTAAAGGGCAGGAGAAATAAAACACTGAAGTTTTAAAATACTACCAAAGTTTATAAACGGCCGATTTTTTCAATACGGCCGTTTTTGTTGATTTCAAATTTTGAACCATCAGATACTGGAAGCCTGGTCTCTGTAATTCGCTGCAAAGGATTGTAGCTTTGGATTCTTAAAATACGCCCGTCCGAATGTATTCTCAATGGTGTATCCGGAAAATCATTTATTGTAAGTCTTTGTAATGACCTTACAGCTCTGTTGCTGGAGTCCGGCCTTGGGCCTCCCCTGCCCGTTTGCACAATAGGATAAGCTTTGGCGTTAATAAATTTTCCGGTTTCATCAACGTAAACTTTTATAATAGGTGCTATGCCGTTTTCTCCACGAAGGTTGAACCTCGCATAGGTGCAAAAATTACCAAGGCTATATGCAATAAAACGATCATTATAAAGCTCTACGGCACGTGTAACATGCGGGCCGTGGCCAAAAACTATATCAGCACCTGCGTCAATTACACTATACGAAAACTCACAAACATTCCCACGGTTCTCACCGTAATAATATTCTGTCTCGCATGTAACATTTTGATGCTCGGCTCCTTCTGCTCCTCCGTGAAACGATACAATGACAATATCTGCTCTGTCTTTTAAATTACGCACAATTCTTTGCGCATTATCAATATCATGCATATTAACAGTTCCCCGGAAAGGCGAGAAGGCAGCCATGCCAATTTTTATTCCATCACGTTTAATGATAGTTGTAGGATGTTCTGTAAACCCGGCATAAGCAATGCCTGCATCTTCAAGTGTCTTAACAGTACTACGGCGCCCGGCATATCCAAAATCACCAACATGATTATTAGCTATGCTCAGCAAGTCAAACCCTGCTTTAACCAGATTATCAACATACCTGACAGGTGTTCGAAAAGCATAACACAGATCAGGATTATTACATCTTTTTACATCACCTTCTTCATCAAGTAAAACTCCTTCAAGGTTCCCAAATGTAACATCCGCACTGTTTAAGATATCTTCAACGGGTTTGAGCAAATTACGACCATGATTTGCAGGAAGGTATGATGTATTAGGATAATTTGTGCCCATCATTATATCACCAACTCCAATAACAGATATTGTCCGGCGGCCTTCAATAATCGGTCTATCAAGCCTATCTTCGCCGGCAGCATAATTGGATGCACTAACGCCCAAATGCACGTATAAAAAAAGTAGTGTTAAAACAATTTGTAAAAAGCATTTCATTCTGTTTGTAGTTTTGAACTTTATAAAATAAATATTAACCAGGCTTTTTTGGTCCGTTTTCTCTAATGTTTAATCAAACCATGAACCTGCAATCCATAATTGAAGCAAAAATATTCAAAAAAATCAAATTTTCTAATTACTTAACAATCTACACCGTACTATTATTATGCTTTCAGCCTGTTAAAACTCATTATAATAAAAAAACAATTATTTTTCTTACCTTTGCGTAGTCTTTACAAGCTAAACCCTTGTAATAGAACTAACGGGTTAAGCAAATATTAAAGCTGGCTGCTGAGGTTTAACCAAAAATCTAATGATGGGCCTTTATTTGAAAAAAGTTTTTCCACATGCAGCACTTGGCATTTGGGAAATAAACGAACCTTTTGAAGAGATCTATGCAAAGGTTAAATTGTCAAGACAGGAAAAAAAGATATTTTCTTGTCTTAAAACACCTGCAAGAAAGCAACAATGGCTAAGTTACAGGCTGATCCTCCCTTATCTTGTTAAGCCCAAAGAAATGAGTTCTATAGAATATGATGAGTTCGGGAAACCTTTTCTAAACAATGGTGTCAGACACATTTCCGTATCCCACTCAGGAAAGTTCTCAGCACTGATTGCCAGCACAAAACATTCTGTAGGCATAGATATTGAAAAAATACAACCCAAAATAGTTAACCTTGCAGAAAAGTTTATGAATAGCTATGAACTGGATCAAATATCCAGCCGCCATGAAGTTGAATCACTCTACCTGGTTTGGACAAGTAAAGAAGCTATTTATAAGCTTTACGGAAAGAGGGATATCCTTTTCAAAGACCATATCAATATCTTCCCTTTTGACTTTGAAGGCCAGGGAACAATAATGGGTGAAATAAACACTCCCGGTTTTAAAAAACAATTGAGCATCCAATACCAGGTTGTTGAAAACTATCTCATGGCTTTTACCATTGACAGTCAGACGCAACCTGAAATTATTGCCTGACAACCATGAAATAAATAAAAAACTCGCTGTTAATAAATCGGGCAGCACACTGTTCTATTTATAATAGATAATAAATACTCTTTCAAAAAATCTTAAATTTGCCAAATCTAAACCCGAATTAATAAAATAACCTTATAACAGTCATTGAATGTTGATTTTATAAAGTGAGTAATTATATCAGATAACACAATAATAATGAATGTTTACCAAAGCATTTTCGCCGGGTTCAAAGAAAAACGCAAACAGCTTGCTATACTGGTTGACCCTGATAAAACATCACCTGATAATGCAAAAAAGATCGCCCGTGAGTGCGATAAACTAAAGGTTGATTATCTATTTGTCGGGAGCAGCCTGTTGATGAACGGAGACCTTGAGTTATGCATTGAGGAGCTTCGTAAAAACTGTAGTCTCCCTGTTGTGATTTTTCCGGGCAACAACTTGCAGATCAGCCCAAAAGCCGATGCGATTTTATTCTTATCGCTAATATCGGGCAGAAATCCCGAGATGCTTATAGGCAACCATGTAATTGCAGCCCCACACATCAAAAGCTCCGGACTGGAAGTAATCCCTACAGGATATATATTGATAGACTGTGGCAGAATAACATCAGTGCACTACATGAGCACTACTTTACCTATACCTTCCGACAAAAATGACATAGCGATATGTACGGCAATGGCTGGTGAAATGTTGGGACTAAAAACAATATATTTGGATGGCGGAAGCGGAGCAGACAAACCGATACCTGCCAAAATGATAAGCCTTATTAAAGAACATATAAACATTCCACTGATCACCGGTGGCGGCATTAGAAACACCAGCCAGGCAAAAGAATCATGGGAAGCCGGTACAGACCTGCTCGTGGTGGGCAATGCTTCGGAAAAAGACCCGGAGATTATAAAACAAATAATTGATGTCAGAAATGATATGAACGCGTAAACACTCATATTTAAGGGAGTGTATAAAGCTGCTAAATAAAAGACAACCTTTATTATTTCAAAAAAGGGTGTCATCTTTCTTTTTTAAAACACATTTATAAACAGAAAAACTTATATAACCATGAATTTTGACCTTTTAGTATTAGGTAGTGGCCCGGGCGGCTATGTTGCAGCAATTAGAGCTTCGCAGCTTGGCATGAAAGTAGGTGTAGTGGAAAAAGCGGAGCTTGGCGGCGTATGCCTTAACTGGGGATGTATTCCAACAAAAGCCCTTCTCAAAAGTGCACAAGTCTTCAAATACCTGAATAATGCCGAAAACTATGGAGTGTCATTTAATGGGGAAGTCAGTGCCGACCTTGAAGCTATGGTAAAAAGAAGCAGAGAGGTAGCTGACAATATGAGCAAAGGTATACAGTATCTTTTTAAGAAAAACAAAATAGAAGTAATCCGGGGTGTTGGTAAAATAAAGCCCGGGAAAACCCTTGAAGTTAAATCTGCTGAGGGAGATATCAAAGAATTAAAAGCAAATCATATCATAATAGCTACAGGCGCACGATCAAGAGAGTTGCCAAACCTGAAACAAGACGGAAAAAAAATAATAGGATACCGCAAAGCTCTTACTCTTGATAAAAAGCCGGAATCAATGGTTGTTGTCGGCTCAGGAGCTATAGGCTCCGAATTTGCTTACTTCTACAATTCAATAGGCACAAAAGTCACTTTGGTTGAGTTTATGCCAAATATTGTGCCGCTTGAAGATGAAGAAATATCAAAACAGCTGGCCCGGTCATTTAAAAAATCGGGTGTCAAGGTTATGACCGGCTCCACAGTGGAGAAGGTTGATGTTACTGATGATAACAAATGCAGCGTCACCATTAAATCGAAAAAAGGTGAAGAAACCATTGAAGCTGACATTGTATTATCTGCTGTTGGTATAACTCCAAACATTGAAAATATAGGCCTTGAGGAAACCGGGATAAAGACTTCTGAAGGAAAAATAGTGATAGATGAGTTTTACCGCACTAATATTGAAGGTTATTATGCCATTGGAGATGTAACACCGGGGCAAGCGCTTGCTCATGTGGCATCAGCAGAGGCCATCACCTGTGTTGAAAAAATTGCAGGTCATGATCCCGGGCCTATTGATTACAACAATGTTCCCGGGTGCACATACTGTATACCCGAAGTCGCTTCAGTGGGATATACCGAAAAAGCAGCCCTTGAAGCCGGATATGAAATCAAGATTGGAAAATTTCCTTTCATGGCTTCAGGAAAAGCAAGTGCTGCAGGTAATAGGGATGGCCTTGTTAAAGTTGTCTTTGATAAGAAAACCGACGAGCTGCTTGGATTACATATGGTTGGTGATAACGTTACCGAGATGATTTCAGAAGGGGTGCTGGGAAGAAAATTAAAAAGCACCGCCCACGACATAATTAAATCAATACACCCACACCCCACTATGGCGGAAGCTATAATGGAAGCAGCAGCAGCAGCTTATGATGAAGCTATTCATGTATAGAAACATTACTTTTATAAAATGTGCGGAATAACAGGAGTATATTATTTTAATGATGAAAACATCGAAGATTACCAACAACGGGTAAAAAATGCCGTTGATAGTTTATATAAAAGAGGCCCCGATAATTCCGGTTTTTATTCCGACACTAAAGTGTTGCTCGGCCATTCAAGGCTTTCTATCATCGACGTAACAGAAGCTGCAGCACAACCCTTTACTGATCCCAGCGGCAGATATACAGTCGTCTACAACGGAGAAATATATAATTTTAAAAGTCACAGGGAAAAGCTCCAAAAAAATGGTTTCGACTTTAAATCAAAAAGCGATACCGAAGTCTTACTTTATTTATATATCCAAAAAGGCAAAAAATGTCTTGATGAGCTGAATGGTTTTTTTTCATTTGCCATATATGATAAAAAAGAAAAATCCTTGTTTCTTGCACGTGACCGTTTTGGTATAAAGCCGCTATACTTTTACCGGGATAAAAACACATTCGTTTTTGCTTCCGAAATGAAAGCCCTGATCAAATATGGTATACCAAAGGTTATTGATAAGTCATCCCTCTACACATATTTACAATTAAATTATATTCCGGGTCCCTGGACAATTTTCGAAAATGTAAGAAAATTGTCTCCAGGTCATTATGTTCATATTGACGGATCTGCAAATGTAGTTGAAGAAAAATACTTTACCCTGGCTGTTTCGGACGAAAGCTCAAATCATTTTTCTTCATATGAACAGTCCTGTGAAAAATTACACAATTTGCTTGAGACATCAGTCATAAAGCGACTTATATCAGACGTGCCACTTGGCACATTTTTGAGTGGTGGAATAGACAGCAGTATCATTTCTGCCTTGGCCGCCAGGCATGTTGATAAACTGAACACCTTTTCCATTGGGTTTAAGGATGAACCGATGTTTGATGAAACCCATTACGCTAACATGGTTGCTAAAATGCACAACACCAACCATACTGTTTTCAGTCTCACTAACGATGACTTGTTTAACTCCCTTTTTGATACCATAAATTACTTTGATGAACCTTTTGCTGATTCTTCTGCCCTGGCAGTATATATATTGTCAAAACAAACCCGCAAAAAAGTTACTGTAGCGTTGTCGGGTGACGGTGCTGACGAGTTGTTTGCAGGATATAACAAGCATATGGCGGAATACCGGGCATTACATCCCGGCTTCAAAGAAAAAGCGGCATCATTACTTTATCCACTTTTGTCAGGTCTGCCACAATCACGCAATAATCATTTAGCAAATAAAATACGTCAAATAGCACGTTTTGGCGAAGGCATGAAGTTAACAGCGCCCGAAAGATACTGGCGCTGGTGCAGTATTTCAACGGAAGAATATGCCAAACGGATTTTAAACGATAATAATGAGCCCGAGAATTATCTTTCACGCAAAAATTCATTCCTCCGGATATTTAATAACCGTCCGGAAGATATCAATAATACCCTGTATGCCGACATGAACCTGGTATTACCCTACGATATGCTTACTAAAGTAGACATGATGTCAATGGCAAACTCCCTTGAGATAAGGGTGCCTTTCCTGGACCATCACCTTGCTGATTATGTAATGTCAATGCCTGAAAACTATAAAATTGATAAAAACAACCGAAAGAAAATATTAAAAGATACTTTTTCTTATTTGCTGCCCGGAGAGCTTCATAATCGCCACAAGCAGGGCTTTGAAGTGCCTTTACTTAAATGGTTGAAAAATGAATTAAACACTTTTATCAACAACGATGTTTTAGAAAGTAGTTTTATTAAAGAACAAGACATATTCAACCCGGTGGAGATTAGCAAGTTAAAGAAGCAATTACACTCATCCAATCCGGGAGAAACACCTGCCAGAATTTGGGCTTTAATAGTTTTTCAACAGTGGTGGAAAAATATTTGTCATTAAGGGTATAAAAACCGTGTTTTTGTATAAAAAAAATTCGTAATATTGCACAAATTTTGTCTTTTGATGCTTAGAGTATTGCGCATATTAAACCGTTTCAATTTAGGTGGGCCTACACACAATGCCGCTTATCTTACCAAGTACATGTATCCCGACTTTGACACAATGCTTATTGGGGGAGCCAATGACAGCTCTGAAAAAAATTCCGAATATCTCGTAAATCAATTGGGAATTAAGCCTATTACACTCTCCTGCATGCGAAGGGAAATTTCTCCTGTTAATGACTATAAAGCTTTACAAGAAATAAAAAACATTATTCGCAAATATCGCCCTCATATTGTGCACACACATGCATCAAAGGCCGGAGCACTAGGAAGGTTGGCAGCTACAAGCCTTAAAGTTCCGGTAGTTGTTCATACATTCCACGGGCATGTTTTTGACTCATATTTTAACAATATGAAAGCCGGGTTTTATAAAAAAATTGAACGCAGACTTGCAGACAAAAGTTCCGGAATAATTGCAATCAGCGAAAACCAAAAACACGACCTTTCTGACAAATACAGAATTTGTGATAATGGCAAGATAAAAGTAATTCCATTGGGATTTGACCTGAACCAGTTTACGGAAAATATGGATTATAAACGCTTTGAATTCAGAAGCAAATATAAGATCAAAGATGATGAGATAGCTATTGGCATTATAGGACGGCTTGTTCCCGTTAAAAACCATGAGTTGTTTCTGGCTTCTTTACAAAAACTTTTAAGCAAAACATCAAAAAAAGTAAAGGCTTTTATAGTAGGAGATGGAGAGTTGCGCAAACGCCTGGAAGAAAAAGCTTCGCAGCTGGGCCTGAGTCAAATATCTGTTAACGGTTATACTACATCTAATAATGCTCAAATCACATTTACAAGCTGGATAACTGAAATGGATAAAGTTAATGCCGGAATGGATATTATTGCTTTAACATCTTTAAATGAAGGTACTCCGGTCAGTCTTATTGAAGCACAAGCAGCAAACAAACCAATAGTAACAACAGCCGTAGGAGGCATAGAAAATGTTATCTTACCTGATAAAACAGCTTTAATATCACAAAATAACCCTGAAGATTTTTCAGAAAAGTTATTGCAGCTTGTTGAAAATAAAGATTCCAGAATCATGTTATCAAAAGCAGGATGGGATCATGTCAGCCAGAAATACCATTATAAAAGACTTGTCAAAGAAATGTCTGATTATTATTACGAGTTGCTTGACAAGTCATTAGTTCATTTCCAATTACCAGTTGCTGTTTAAATAATAAACCCTTTTTTCGTATATTTAAACAACTTCAGTTAAAACAAAATTTTTAACAATAATTTTAACATTTCAATTGCTTTATGTTGTAACTTTATATTGTTGTATCAACAATACTTATTAAAAATGAAAACAAAAGCACAAAAAATAAGGCTGGGGATATTTTTTATTATAAGTATTGTAGCCTTATTATCCATATTGGGCTATTTTACTGCCCGGCATTTACTCGAGCCAAAAAACACCTATTATGTTGCATATTATGATGTTTCAGTAAGCGGTTTGGAAACAGGAAGCCCTGTCAAGTACATGGGTATTAATATAGGTTCGATTTCAGATATAAGAATTAACCCTGAAGATTTTAACAGCATAATCGTTGAACTATCTATCAGGCCCGACGTGCCAATAAAGGAAGACGCAGTAGCTGATATAGTTTCTATAGGTATAACGGGGTTAAAAACTATTGAGATCAGAGGCGGAAGCCACGAAGCTGATTATTTGGAAGAACATGAATTCATCAAGCCGGGTGTTTCATTTGCAGATGATATCACAGGTAAAGCTGAAGTTATTGCTTTAAAAACAGAGCAAGTACTGAACAATCTCCAGGCCTTTACTCATCCCGAAAACATGGAAAAAATCACAACTACAATAGAAAATATTTCCGATCTTGCAATAAATGCAAATTCACTAGTAACAAAAGCCGATGAAATGGTAGAAGAAAACAGGGCTGATATTCGTGAGACTGTACTTGCTGTCAATGAAATTAGCTATCAACTTGGCAAAACAAGCAAAGACCTGGAAAACTCAATAGCAAGAGTAAACCAAATAATGTATAGCGACACCGTTGACCAGGTTTTGGGTAACCTAAGAGATATTTCACTAACACTAAAGGAAGCTAATCTGAAAAACCTGATAGAAAACTTTGCTGAACTTACAGAGCAAACGCAAAGACTTTTGGCAAATATTGATGATGACATAGATCGTTCAAGCAAAGACCTCGCTGAAAACATGCAGCTGCTTAAAGTCACCCTGGAAAACCTGAGTGAAACTTCAAGGCAGATAAACGAAAACCCATCTATGTTATTAAGAACAAGAAAAGAAGAAAAAGGTCCTGATCAAAGACTTTTGGATAATTAACAAAAAACTAATTTTTAATTTAATAATATTATGAATAAAATATTTATAATACTATTGCTTTTTTTGGTTGCGTTTTCAGGATGCCGGCAACAAAAAAATATAACAAAAAGATATTACGTTCTTGAAATGCCGGCACAAGAAAAGACTGTATTTAAAGATACTATTAGTAATATCGATAAGTTTTGTGAAGTAAGCCCTGTTAACGTTTATCCGGCATTTGCTACAAACAGAATTGCTTTGCGTGGAAACACACATGAAGTAGAGTATTTCCGAAACCATGAATGGGCTATACGCCCGGCTGAAAACTTTACTAATATTATTATTGAATTTTTTGAACGATATGAAGTATTTAAAGGCGTTGACACAAGATATTGGAGAACAGTGCCGGATTACCGTTTAGAAACAACAATATACCAATTGGAAGTCTTGGAAAACAGAAAAAAAATATCAGCCCGTATCAATCTTGAATTTCGTCTTATAGACATCCAAACCGACCAGGTAATATTGAAACATTCAGCCGACAGGTATAAACAACTCGAAGAAAACAAAATAAACCTTTTTGCTGCTGCAATTAGTGAAATGTTTTACCAGGAACTGATAAATACAACAAAAAAAATCACCTCAACAATTATGGAGCAATAAAACAAATTTAAGCTCATTTTGCGTAGAAATCTTGTTTTTAGAACATTATTTTTAAAACAGCTCATGCAAAAGAAAGAAAAAGAACAAGCTCAAGAAAATAAAAGCCAACCTGAATATTTTATTGAGGGTAATACATTATTCCTTTACGACTCCCTTAAATTCAACCAAGCCGGACAGTTTGTCTTAGAAGCTTTAAAAAAACTAAAAAAACACAAGTCAAAAGTGCTTGTTGTGAATTTAAAAAACTTAAAAGATATTGACAGTGCCGGAGTTACTGCTATCAATTATCTTAAGAACAAATTAACTAAAAAAGGAATAAACGTAAGAATAGATGATGCTCCAGAATCAATAAGTAAAAAGCTTGAGCTTTTCAGCATGCAAAAACCTCCGGCTGAAATCCAAACATTTAAGCCATCATTTCTAGAATCAATTGGCCAGAACCTATACTCTTTTTTTTCAGATTATTTTATGCGGTTTTTATATCTGGCTGCTGATGTTTTTTACTGGTCAATAAATGATCTTTTTAATAGTAAAGCCCGCAGAAAAGGGGAGGTAGTAAATCAGGCTATACTTATCGGAGTAAATGCTACATTGATTGTTGTTGTTATGAGTTTTATTATAGGGCTTGTAATTGCATTACAATCATCTGCTCAATTACGACACTTTGGAGCTGACATATTCATCGTTGACCTTACGGTAATAGCAATGATGGCTCAAATGGGGCCTTTAATAACAGCAATATTGGTAGCCGGCAGAAGCGGCTCGGCAATAGCTGCTGAAGTTGCAACTATGAAAGTAACGGCAGAACTGGATGCTTTGAAAACTATGGGTATAAATTCTGTCAGGTTTGTAATAGTACCCAAAATTTACGGATGTTTATCAACCATACCATTCTTAACAATACTTGCAAACATTGCCGGTATTGCCGGAGGCATGGTAGCTGCAAATATTTTCCTTGACATTACTCCGGAAATATTTATTAACCGAATGGGACATTCTTTGTACAATAAAGATATTATTACAAGTATAATAAAAAGCCTGGTATATGGCAGCCTTATAGTGCTTACAGGCAGTTTTTTCGGATTGCGAGTAAAAGAAGGAGCCGAAGGGGTAGGAAAAAGCACCACAATAGCTGTTGTTGTTGCTATTTCTTTAGTTATTATAGCTGACAGTATACTTGGACTGATATTTTACACTTGATAAAATTTAAACCTAACACCAGTAAACTACATTTTTTTTTTGCATAAAAAGCTGAAACTTTAATCATTCATGGATTTAGATAAAATCATAGAGGTAGCTGGACTGACTGTAGATTTTGATGGTAAAACCGTGCTGTCAGATGTGTCATTCAATGCATATAACGGGCAGGTTACAGTGATTCTGGGAGGTAGCGGATCAGGAAAAACAACCGTCCTTAGACAAATACTTGGGTTAAATCCTATCAGGCAGGGCAAAATTAATGTATTAGGCAAAGATATTTCTACTCTTGATGAAAGTGAACAAACCAAGCTTTATATGAAGATGGGTGTCTTTTATCAGAACGGCGGGCTTATAAGCTCACTAACAGTAGGGGAAAACGTTGCCTTACCATTGGAGCAACACACCAATCTTCCAAAAGAAATAATTGAAGAGATTGTGAAAATGAAACTTAGCCTGGTTTATTTACAAGACACCTATAAAATGTATCCATCACAATTGAGCGGAGGAATGTTTAAAAGAGCCGCACTTGCAAGAGCAATTGTCATGGACCCGCAAATGTTGCTTTGCGATGAACCCGGTGCGGGCCTTGACCCTGTATCACTGGCTTCTCTGGATCAACTTATACTTGACCTTAAAAAGCTGATGAAAATGTCTATAATCATAGTAACCCACGAAGTATCCAGCATATTACGCATTGCCGACAGAGTAATATTTCTGGAAAACACTAAGGCAATATTTGAAGGCACTCTTTCAGATGCGTTAAAATCAAAAAAAGAACCGCTTATTAATTTCTTTAATAAGGGTAAAGGACAATAGAAAAAACATGATTGCCTTAAAAACATAAATTTTTGACCCATTAAATGCTAAAATATCAAAAAATATCTTGCTTTAACTTGAATTTATCTAACAAATATTGTATATTGCAAATTAATGAATGTAAACTTATTGTTTAATTTAAAAATGAAATAACCATGAAAGAATCGACAGGAAAAGCATTAGCTGGTTTTATATTTGGAGCAGCGGTAGGACTTGCTGCAGGAATATTGTTTGCACCAAGAAGCGGTGAAGAAACCCGCAAAAAAATTCATCAAAGAGCTAAAGAATACACAGATGATGTAACACACAAACTTTCGGAAAAAATAGATAGTATGAAAGAGTATGTTGATGAAACCGGCAAAGAAGTTAAAGATAAGGTTAAAAAGCCAAAGCCGGAAGCAGAAAAGTAATCAATCAATACACTAACAAAACCAACATTCGATGAAAAGCAAAACATTGCTTGAAACAATTTCCGAGCTGAAAGTTAATTTTTTTAAGTACCTGGAGACAAAGGTTCAGTATTATGGGCTTGTGGCTTTTGAAAAAGCTGTAAATGTTATAAAAGTCTTTGTTTCCAATGCAATTATTTTACTGGTATTCGCATGTTCCCTGTTGTTTCTGTCAGGGGCTGCCGCTCTTTATTTAGGTGAACTTATGGATTCATACATATATGGTTTGCTAATTGTTGGAGGCTTTTACTTTCTGCTCGGAATTGTTTTTTGCCTCTTCAGCGACAGAATATTTGGCCGAGCCATTATAAAGACTTTGCTAAAGGTTTTCTTTGAAAAAGAAGATGAATAACATTAAAACCTTCTTGATAAATGATAGATACAAAGCGTTTTAAAAAAATGCGCAGCATTCAGGATATTAAGCTTGAAAAAGCAAAATTACGGTATGAAATGCTGCTGGCTGAAAAAAACCTTGAGGAAAACCTGGGTCATGCCGGTGATTTTCTTTCTTTAGGAGCATTAGCTTCGCGATTTAAGCGAGGACTAAACACCGCTATAAGAACTTACTCTCTCATTGCAGGCATTTTTATTAGAAAGAGAAAAAAGGACAAATACAAACAGGTTGAAGAGTAATTTTAAGGTCTATTTTTCCGAAACAACATCAAAATAGATTTTCATATTAATAATTTCCGGCCTGCTTCCTATTCGCAGTGGGGGGCCCCATGTGCCAACACCTGAGGTAACATATACCTCCATACCGCTTACATTTTCGTGTCCATGACTAACCTTGTACATTGCTGAAGTAATGTAATTCAAAGGCCAAAGTTGTCCGTGATGAGTATGTCCGGACAATTGCAGATCTATACCCGATTCCGCCGTTTTCTTCAAATAAAAAGGTTGATGATCAATTAGTATGAAGGGATAACTATCATCGGCCATAGAAATCAATTCATCCAGGGGCTTTCTCTCAACTCCTGTAAATCTTTGCATTTCACGATCTTCCCTGCCAATAACATAAAAACTGTTATCAACTTTTAAAATAGTATCACGTAAAAAAGTAATTCCATATTTTTCCAAATAGGATACGGCTTCCTCAGCGCCTCCTATAAACTCGTGATTGCCGGTAACAGCAAAAACCCCCAAATAAGGGTTTAGTTTACTTAAAGTATGGCCTATATTCTGCCGTAAGACAGGCTGCAAATCTTCATCAACCAAATCCCCGGCAATAAAAACTATTTCAGGTGAAATATTATTTATCTCAGAAACTATCCTTTCCAAATAGCCGTTGCCTATAAGTGTTCCCAAATGAACATCAGAGATCAATACTGCATGCAAATGTTCCCTTGCTCCGGCAGCTTTAGGGATATGAATATCAGTATTTTTAACAACAGGCATTCTGGCATTGATAAAACCTCCTGCCAGTAAAACCATAACACCACCTGTTACTGCTAAAAATAAAACTTTTTGGAAAGATCCTTTATAAAACAATTCAGGAATAAAATGCCATATGCCGTTTATTAAACTAATCAAATCTATCAGAAGGCAAAAAAGAAAGAAATATAACAAAGCCGCCAGCCAAAACGATCCAACCCAAACCAAAGCATCACTGAAATAAGAAAGATATATTTTCTCCATTATTCTACCGGTAGGGTAAGTCAAAACCAAAAACCAGAAAACAATCTTAAAGTATTGCTTAATCAGCGGGTAAGCTGATAAGGAAAGCAGACCTTTTTGATAAACATAATAATTGGCCAAAGCATAAATACCAATTACAATAGAGAAAAAAATAATAAATGACATAACTCTCATCTTTTTATTCTTGTATATTGAACAATCCGGGCACAAAATAGTTTTGTTAAAAATATTATTTTTATCGGATAGTTTTTAATAATTCTCAAAGCATATTAAAAATAAGGCCAACAATTCTCAACATTATATATCATTCTCACTTTTTTACAGTATCAACTTCCAATCTTTAATTTTTCAAAAATTTCCGTGTAGTTTAAATTTTATATTTTTGCTTAATATAATATATTATTAGTTTTACAATCACCATAAAAACACAAATATTATGAACCGTGAAGAAGCTTTGGATTTGCTGAAAAAGCACATAAAAAATGAAAAGATGCTAGCTCATTGTTTGGCATCTGAAGCCGTATTGCGAGCTTTGGCCGATCACCTGGGCGAAGACAAAGAAAAATGGGGTATTGCCGGATTATTACATGACCTTGATGCTGAAATCGTAAATAACGACATGCATACACATGGTCTTGAAACCGAAAAAATATTAAAGCAAAAAGGATTAGATGATGATATTATCGAAGCTATAAAATTACACAATGAAGAAGCTTCCCATGGACAAAAACGCACGGAAAAATTCCACCATGCATTGGCTGCCGGTGAAACTATTACAGGGCTCATTTTTGCCACTGCATTGGTTTATCCCGACAAAAAACTTGAAAGTGTAAAGCCAAAATCAATCACAAAAAGAATGAAAGAAAAAGCTTTTGCAGCTTCAGTTAATCGTGAAACCATTAAAGAATGTGAAAAGCTTGGACTGACAGTTAATGAGTTTGCGGAAATAGCTCTAAATGCTATGAAGAAGATCGCACCCCAGATTGGTTTTTAACAATACTGCATAAAATTAATTTATAGCAAAAGCATCTATAAAGACCGTAAAGGTTAATACTTATCAGGACTAAGGTATGTAATATATTGTTCTCCCTGCAATAGCTCTACAGCTTTTTTGAATGCAGCATCCTTTTCATGAAGCACGGGATAAAATGCTTCATTGCCATAAATATTCCTTCCTATATATGCTTTCAGGTAATTTTTAATAAGCTCTTCAGAATCTTCCAGCTCCACAGGTTTAGGCTCCACTCCTCTTTCATTTATAAATCCAATAAAGTTATTGAAAATCAAATTATCCACATAAAAATTTTTGATAAAATCATCACTATCCTCATATTTAGACAATGCTTGGCGATTTCTGTCGGAATATTCAAAAGCAAATTGATAAATAAGCCCCCTGTTAACCAGTTTATTAAAGAAGAAGACATTTTCGCCTGTGCGAAAAGGAACAAACACATCGGGCATAATGCCACCACCACCATAAACGGCACGTCCTGCCGGTGTTTCAAATTTAAGGCTGTCATGGATCAATGAGTCTTTTTCAACAGGTTTGTCATCCATCAACCTGTCAACGAAACTTGTAAAATATTCTTCCTGTTCGCCGGCTTCATAAGGACTTTGAATACTTCTGCCTGTTGGCGTATAATATCTTGCTACTGTAAGTCTTAAGGCCGAGCCATCACCAAGCTGCACCTGTTCTTGCACAAGGCCTTTGCCAAAAGACCTTCTTCCAACGATCAATCCGCGGTCATTATCTTGTACTGCACCAGCAATGATCTCACTGGCTGATGCTGACCATTCATCAATAAGGACAATTAAAGGTTGAGTCTCGAAAGCTCCATTTCTGCGAGCGTGAGCATAGGACTTAGGTCGGTTGCGACCATCGGTATAAACAATTAAGTTTCGCGGCTCAAGCAATTCATCAGCAATATTTATTGCAGCATCCATGAATCCCCCCTGATTGCCGCGTAGGTCAAGAACCAATTTTGACATGTCTGCCATCTTTAACCGGTCTAATGCCTTGCGAAACTCATTATGCGTCGTCGCAGAAAACCTGCTTAATTTTATATACCCCGTTTTATCATCAACCATATAAGCTATATCAAGACTATATGAAGGTATTTCATCCCGGGTAATGGTAAAATCAATCAGCTCATCAACTCCCCGGCGATATACCGATATACTAACCTCTGTTCCTTTCTCTCCTTTTAACATATGAACAACTTCAGTTGATGATATATTGACCCCGGCTATATCCTCTCCTTCTACCTTGACTATCCGGTCTCCAGCCATCAAGCCGATTTTTTCACTCGGCCCACCGGGAATCGGATTAATTACCATCACAGTATCATTAATCATGTTAAACTCTATACCTATACCTTCAAATTTACCCATTAATGGATC
Source organism: Bacteroidales bacterium (assembly GCA_007130125.1). Classification (GTDB taxonomy): domain Bacteria; phylum Bacteroidota; class Bacteroidia; order Bacteroidales; family UBA7960; genus PUKZ01. The sequence continues at coordinate 82,613 of SLSZ01000143.1, read as the reverse complement.
GTTCAGATCACGAAAATCCTCGGCAGTTATATAGGAAGAGTGAGGATCAAGATTGTCTATAATGCTCCTGATTGTGCTCTCTTCAAGCTTAGTCTTGTCAACTGTATCAACATACGACTCGTAAACATAATTAAGAACGTGGTTTATCTTATCATGTTTATCAAAGCTTATAGAGAAAAATTTATTGTCCGGCGTTTTTATGGCACCTTTAAAGTTGAGGTTTAGGCCAAGAAACACCCCTATAACAAGAACTACAGCTAACAAAAGCGGTAAGTAAATTTGAAATCTTTTATTTTTGAAAAACTTGTTTTCAGACATATTGCATTGATTTATAATTAAGCTAATAGGCGAAATAAATGTAATAAATATAAGCCATCATAAGTGTTATTTTTTCATAAATCCAAAGATGAAAGAATTATTACCAGAAAGTGTAACCTGCAACTATCTCTTTTCATCAGATACTATGAACCACAAATATCACAGGCATGTTTTGAGTGATGGCCTGGTTGTTTTTGGGAATACCAAGATATTCACAATAAAGTACAAAGATAAAACAAAATAAACGTACTTTAAAACGAATATCCGGAGTTTTATTAGAAAAACATGGTCAATAGTTATAGTTTTTTGATAATTTCCGAAGAAGAATAACCTTCAATAAAATCGATGGTAACAACCTCTCCTCCATTAGACTTTACAACATCTGCTCCAACAATTTCATTATCTGCATAATCACTTCCCTTAACCAGAACATCTGGTTTTATCTTTTTTATAAGTTCCAGTGGTGTGTCTTCATCAAATAAAACCACTGAATCTACAAAACGTAAAGAAGCCAAAACCATTGACCTGGCGTGTTGATCATTTATAGGCCTTTTGTCGCCTTTTATTCTTTGCACTGATTTGTCCGTATTCAACCCAATTATCAAAACATCTCCCAGGTCGGCAGCCTGAGAAAGATACATAATATGACCAAGATGTATTACATCAAAACATCCATTAGTAAAAACAGTTTTTTGATCCAGAAAGTTCCAGTATGCCAACTTTCTTGATAACTCATCATCCTTGATAATCTTATTTTGTATTACATCCTGTTTTTTCATTTCTTAAAATTTTGATAATTAACTAAAAAAGTAACGCCGCTATTGTAAACTTAACAGTTATTATTCATTTATTGTTTCACAAAACAAGCAAAAATATCCTGAAAGATCACACCGGTTTATTTAATTTCCTTTCATTTGCACGGTTTACATCTGTATTATCTTTCTTCTTCTTTTTCATAAAGAAAGAGATCATTAGCACAGAAAACAACCCTGCCAACAAAAGCATTAATATTTGAGATGCGTGAGCAATATATGCATAAGATACCGCATATTCGGATTGTATATTATAGAGCTCTGTTAAAATTTTGATCACAATAAAATGATATGTGCCAATACCTCCCGGTACGGGTGCAACTATACCAAGACTTCCCAGTGACAAAACAGTAACGCCTTCAGATAATCCCAGATGTGATGTTCCCCGGATTGCAAAAAAACAAAGGTAAACCATCAGAAAATAATTCACCCAGATCATCAATGTATAAAAGATAAAAGTCCATCTTTTACGCATATAACGGATAGTCTTTATACCTGATAGCATTCCCTTTATCTGCATTTTTAACCATGACATTCTACCCTCAGGCTTTGCTTTCTGAAAACGCTTTTTAAAGAACTTAAATAAGAAAAACAAAACTGCAACTGCAGCTATAAAAGTAATAATAATCAAAAAATAATTGTTCTCAAATCTATGAAGCAAAGGAAAGTAAATATATTCTGCCAGAAAGGATTGCAGAAAAGATAATTGCAATAATACTGTTACACTAATTAATAGAATCAAGCAAATCATATCAAAGAACCTTTCGGATAGTACTGTACCGAACAAAATGCTAAACGGCACTTTTGAATGACGATGCAGCACTCCGCATCTTGTTATTTCCCCCAATCGCGGTACAACAATATTAAACAAATAGCCGGTCATTAATGCATAAAAGGTTGCAGATGTTTTGGTTTCGTAGCCCAGCGTAGATACAAGAAGGTTCCATCGTAAAGCTCTGAAAAAGTGGCTTATTAAGCCAACAATCATAGACAAAACTATCCACCAATAATTGGCATTTATAATTTCAAAAATTATCCGTTCACTATCCTGATCTTTTGTAACGTGCCATAACAATATAAAGCCAACGAACAAAAAACCAAGGATCCTTAATGTACGCTTAATCCCTTTTTTCAAAGCAAATCAAATTCGATTTTTATTATCCGGAAAAATAACTTTAGGCTTAAAGTCGGGAGCTTTATCCATATCCATCATAGCATATGATAATATAATCACAATATCCCCGGGATGGGATTTCCGTGCTGCCGGTCCGTTCATGCAAATTACACCAGACCCCCTTACTCCTTTGATTACATAAGTGTCGATCCTCTCGCCATTATTAATATTTACAACTTGTACTTTTTCATTTTCAATCAACCCGGCTGCCTCCATCAATGATTCATCAATAGTAATACTACCTATGTAGTGCAGGTTTGCTTCAGTTACAACAGCCCTGTGAATTTTAGATTTTAATATCTCAACAAACATTATTATAAGAAATTTTCAAATTAAAACTGATTCTATTTTAAAAACACACCAAAATTAATCATTAAATATCATATTGTCAATCAATCTAATATCGCCGGCATAAACTGCAATACATGCAATCGGTTTTTGTCCGGCCTTTTTAGAGGTTATCGGTTTTAGGTTCTCGGAATCAACAATTTCAAAATACTCAAGCTGTAAAGAAGGCATACTGTTAATATCATAAGTAATTATTTGCTTGATCTGCTCAATTGGTGTATTGGGATATAGTCTTGAAGCCTTAATAAGAGATTTATAAATAATTGGTGCTTCTTTTCTTTGTTGAGGGGTCAACCGTTTATTACGTGAACTCATCGCGAGGCCATCAGGTTCACGTACAGTCTCGCACGGGACTATTTCAACAGGCAATCCGGTTTTTTCAACTAATTTCTTCACTACCATAAGCTGTTGATAATCTTTTTTTCCAAAATAAGCTTTGTCAGGCTCAATAATATCAAATAATCTTTTCACTACAATAGCAACCCCTTTAAAATGGCCTTTTCTATATTTACCTTCCATTGTTTCTTCCAAATCACCAAAATAATAATTCTCGGCAACAGGTCCCGGGTACATCTCTTCTGTTGATGGTGCAAAAACTACATCACAACCTATTTCGGAAATAATACCAAGATCTTTTTCCAGATCCCGGGGATATTTTTTCAAATCTTCCGGATTATTGAATTGCTTAGGATTAACAAAAACACTAACAGCTACAACGTCATTATTCTGCCTTGCTTGTTTAATAAGCTCTATATGCCCCCTATGCAAAGCTCCCATCGTTGGCACAAAACCAATCGATTTACCTGTTTTTTTTAAACCTGCAATGTGAGCCTTAACTTCTTTTATTGTTTCAAAAACCTTCACCTGACTATGTTTTTAATTAATAAATAATCGGCAAAATTAAAATAAAAAAAACTATGCAGATCATACTTTACAAAATTATAACATAATACAAACCAGAACCTCTTACTTTCGTTGCTATACAATTTACATGAAACAACCTAAGATATGTTTATATAAAATAAATCCGCAAAGCTAATAGAATTATTTGAAAGTTAGCAAAAAATTCTTTAATTTTGCATACCTTTTTTTAGTAACAAGTCAATCAGCTAATAAATATGGAAAAACCAAAAGTTCTTTTTGTACATCAAGAAATCACCCCTTATCTTAAGGAGTCTCACATGGGCACACTAGGCCGTTACCTCCCCCAGGGAATACAAGAAAAGGGAAAAGAGATAAGGACGTTTATGCCTCGCTTTGGATGCATAAATGAAAGAAGGAATCAGCTCCATGAAGTAATTCGCCTTTCCGGCATGAACCTTATTATCGATGACACAGACCATCCCCTGATTATTAAAGTAGCTTCCATTCAATCTGCCAGGATGCAAATCTATTTCATTGATAATGAAGATTTTTTTCAAAGAAAGTTTACTCTTAAAGACAAAAATGGCAACTATTTTGAAGACAACGATGAGCGAGCTATTTTCTTTAGCAGGGGAGTTATTGAAACGGTCAAAAAATTAGGCTGGGCCCCAGATATTGTTCATTGCAGCGGTTGGTTTTCAAGCCTGCTGCCTTTGTACTTCAAAACTGTTCTGAAAGAAAATCCAATGTTTTCTGAAACAAAAGTTGTTTTTTCAATCTTTGATGATGAGTTCCCAGATCAATTGAATAAAGATATTATCAAAAAATTCAAAACAAAAGAAATGAAAGATGAAGACCTGGAGCTTTATAAAGAACCTACGTATGTTAATATTTGCAAAGCGGCTGTTAACTTTTCTGATGGAGTGATTTTGAGTAGTGAAAAAATCAACCCGGAAGTGGAAAGCTATGTGCATAGCAGCGGCAAGCCCCTGCTGAAGTTTGAGTCAATGGACACCTACATAGATGACCATAATGACTTTTACGATGAAATTCTTGTTTCAGAATCAGTTTTGAGTGAATAATTTTTAATGTACATTTGCGTTTACAGATTATTAAACCTTTTTTTTGCAAACATTAAAATTTAAAGTTTTGAGAATATTTAATATCCCCCGTCATCACGGGGGTTTTTTCAGCCTTGTGTTAAAAATAATTCCGGTTTCAATGATTTTTTTCGTCATAGGTTGTGATGAACCTGATGAGATCGGTTTGAATTTTATTGATGATCAAGCCAGTGTGGAAACTTCCAGTTATAAACTCACAGCTTATACTATACCGGAAGATTCAGTGCCAACAAATTACTCTATACGAAACATGTTAGGGTTTCGTAATGATCCGGCGTTTGGCTCTACTAAAGCCAGCATTTATAGTGAATTCAGGCTCCTGGAAAACAACCTTGACCTTGGTGAAAATCCTGTACTCGACTCAGTTGTACTGGAACTATATTATGCCGGTTATTATGGTAATGATACAACAAGGCAAAATGTAAAGATTTATGAGTTGTCTGAAAATTTTCCTGAACGCACAAACGGAGCTTATTACTCAACACTCACAATCGAACATAAACCTTATACGCTAGCAGACACATTAGTCAGGCCTATACCAAATGACAGTATAACCGTGGGTGAGAGTGAATATCCTCCGCATTTGAGAATACGTTTGTCTGATGATTTTGGACAAAAGCTCGTAGATGCTTCCGGCACCGAACATTTTGCCAACAACGATGCTTTTATAAAGTATTTTAAAGGATTATTTATTACTGTTGATGAGCTTGAACCTCATGAAGAAGGCGCAATTTTATATTTCAACATGCTATTGGCTTCGGGTGCAGTCAGGGGATCAGGTATCAGACTGTTTTACAAAACAGAAGGAGACACCATATCAAGAAGCAGATCGTTTACTATTGGTGATTTTTCAGGCAGATCTACCTATATTGAGCACAATTACGATGAAAACGCAAACGAACTGCTTAAAAAACAGATACTCGAAAATGAAACATCTTATGGTGACAGCCTGCTGTTTCTGCAAGCTATGGCTGGAACAAACGTTTTTATTGACTTCCCTAAAGACTCACTGGAAAAGCTAGCACAAAAAAGCGCGGTTATCAATTCTGCCAAGCTTGTAATGCCGGTTGATGACCATTTTAATATTGCAGACCAATATGTTGTTGCTCCAAACCCAAACAGGTTTTATTTATTAAAAAATGATGAACAAGGGAATTTATCTCACATTATTGACAGCAACCATGGTTATTTTGGAGGATATTATGATGAAGATAATAATGAATACATAATAAATATTACTAAACATTTCCAGGAACTAATTAAAGACCCGGAAAAAAATTATGGCATGACTTTGGTAATAGCAGAATCATACAACCATGCTACCAGGGTTGTATTAAAAGGGCCGGGTCGAACAATTAACCCGTTTAGGTTAGAGTTAGATTATACTGTATTGGATTAAAAAAAAATATATATTATGTGCGGAATAGTTGGGTATGTAGGTCCGAGAAAAGCCTATCCCATTCTTTTGAAAGGTTTATACCGACTTGAATACCGGGGTTATGACAGCGCAGGGCTTGCTTTAATAAACAGCAGCCTGAATATGTATAAAACCCATGGAAAAGTCTCAGACCTCGAAAACAGCCTTAGAGACAAAGACCTGGAAGGTACTATCGGTATAGCTCATACAAGATGGGCTACTCATGGAGAGCCAAACGATATTAATGCTCACCCTCATTTTAGCCCCACTAAGAAACTTGCCATAATTCATAACGGCATTATTGAAAACTACAGCTCTCTAAAAGAAGAGTTAATAAACAGGGGGTATACTTTTCAAAGTGACACTGATACGGAGGTACTCATACATCTTATTGAAGATATACAAGTAAATGAAAAAGTAGATCTTTTCGAGGCAGTAAGGATAGCATTGAATCAAATATTTGGTGCTTATGCAATTGTAATTATCTCACAAGATCATCCCGACAAACTTATAGCAGCAAAAAAAGGGAGTCCTTTGGTAATTGGTCTTGGTGAAGATGAATTTTTTATAGCATCAGATGCTGCACCTATCGTTGAATATACTAAGAACGTGGTCTACCTTAATGATGAGGAGGTTGCTACCGTTAACAGGCAAGGTGAGTTAAAAATAAAAACCATCCGAAACCAGGAAAAGACTCCATACATTCAAAAACTTGAGCTTCAGTTATCTGCTATTGAAAAGAGCGGTTTTCCTCACTTTATGCTCAAAGAAATTTATGAACAGCCTCGTTCTATAAAAGACAGTATGAGAGGGCGTTTAAATGCTGCAAAAGGCATTGTATCATTAGGAGGCATTATTGATTACGAGCAAAAGTTTATCACTGCACGAAGAATAATCATAATAGCTTGTGGAACGTCATGGCATGCAGGCATGGTAGGCGAATACCTTTTTGAAGACCTTGCTCGTATACCTGTAGAAGTTGAATATGCTTCAGAGTTCAGATATCGCAACCCGATTATATATGAAGACGACCTTGTAGTTGCTATATCCCAATCCGGTGAAACCGCCGATACGCTCGCAGCTATAGAGCTTGCAAAATCAAAAGGAGCTACTATAATAGGAATATGCAACGTTGTTGGCTCTTCTATCGCAAGAGTAACTCACGCCGGCTCGTACACACATGCCGGCCCTGAAATAGGAGTAGCCTCTACAAAAGCCTTTACATCACAAGTAACTCTACTTACTTTAATGGCTTTATCAATAGCCGATAAAAAGGGGATAATATCAAAAAGCAGGTTTTACCAACTTCTTAGTGAAATGGAAGCGATTCCGGCTAAAGTTGAAAAAACCCTTCAGCTTAATGATTATTTATTAGATATCTCAAAAGTTTTTCATGCTGCCAAAAACTTCTTGTACCTTGGAAGAGGATACAATTTCCCGGTAGCCCTCGAGGGAGCCCTCAAGCTTAAAGAGATCTCATACATCCATGCCGAAGGTTATCCTGCTGCTGAAATGAAGCATGGACCCATCGCATTGATAGATGAAGAAATGCCCGTAGTTGTTATTGCTACCAAAAAAGGAGCTTATGACAAAGTGCTGAGTAACATACAGGAAGTAAAAGCAAGAAAAGGTATCATTATAGCCATTGTAACAGAGGGAGATAAAGCTGTTAATAAGCTTGCTGACTACACAATTGAAATTCCTGAAACCGATGAAATATTTGTTCCTATTATAGCCAGTATACCACTGCAACTTTTATCTTACCATATCGCAGTTCTTAGAGGCTGTAATGTAGATCAGCCAAGAAACCTGGCCAAGTCAGTCACTGTTGAATAAAACCGGTCTGGTTTTTTTGATCTTGTGGGTAGATTTAATCTGAGAACCTTAATAATTTCAAATTATGATATTGCTTGTCTGATTATCTGCAAACCCAGCAAGTCTGATTAGTATGGATTACAACTCTTATTACTCAACTGTGGTCTTGAACTTATGGATTACTTTTTTGGATTTTGCTATTTATGATATCGCTTTGCTTCAAGTTTATTACTAATTAATCCTCTATCAGTACTGTTCTCTGTCTTGTCCTGACCTTACCGGTAATTCAAGCAGCCATGTAGTTAATGAGAGAATAATACTAAACAGCAAAGCCCACCAAAAGCCTGCAACTTTAAAACCACCAACAAAATATCCTGCCAGTTGAATTATAAAAGCATTGATTACTAATAAAAACAATCCAAAACTTAATATTGTAACTGGAATTGTCAATATTATCAAAACGGGCTTTAACAAAGTATTTAACAATGCCAATACAAGAGCAACGATTATTGCAGTAGTAAATTTATCAACATGCACATATGCCTCAGGTAACAAATATGATGTAATAACAACGGCAAACGACGATACCAAGAGCTTTAATACAAAATTCATTTTTCTAATTAAATTAATGATCAATTCATTATAAAAGCATCACTATCAACATGCAATTGTCTTTCAGGTGATATCATAGCATTTATAACGGATAAAGACTTTTCTGTAGCCCCTTTTTTGGATTTAACATATTCTTTTGAACAAGAAGAAGTATGTTTCAACACCCTAAAGTCACTTAACAATTTATAGGTAATTACAGAAAGCTCATAACTGTTTTTTACAGGAAAAGCCCCACCGTACTTTACCAACTCCAATGCTTCACTGAATCTCTTGTAATTTGGCCCGAACAGCACCGGCATACCAAAAACTGCAGCCTCCAAAACATTATGAATACCTTTTCCAAAACCGCCACCTACATATGCAACTGATGCATACTGGTAAACATGAGAGAGTATGCCGATGCGGTCTATTACTAAAACCTGGGCTTCAGGAAATTCTGATTTGTCATCATCCGATAACTTAACAGCTTTTCCTTCAACTCTCTTTATAAAATCATCAATCTTTGAACTATCTATTTCATGAGGTGCAATAATATATTTTATTCCTTCGTGGTTTTTATTTATCAATTCAATGAGCATCTCCTCATCTTTCATCCAGGTGCTTCCTCCAACAAATATTATTGAGGCTTGTATAAACCTCTCTATGTCCTCAAACCTCTGTGGATCAACACTAATATCGTAAACCCTGTCAAACCTGGTGTCACCACTCAAGCTAACATTCCTTATTCCCGCTTTTGCTAACAAATTCAATGACTCCTTATTCTGAACAAGAAAGTATGTAACCTTTTTTAGTTGTTTTATAAACCAAAACCCGTAAAACCTGAAGAAATGCTGTTTTTTTCTAAATATTGCCGATACAACTACTAAAGGAATATCACGTTTATGCAATTCATTAATAAAGTTAAACCAATATTCATATTTCACAAAAACGGCAATTGACGGATTCCAAATATCAAGAAATTTTTTCGCATTTCGTGGTGTATCCAGGGGAAGGTAAAATACATAATCGGCACAGGAAAAGTTTTTTCTTACTTCATAACCTGAGGGAGAAAAGAAGGTAATCAAAAGTTTATACCTGGGATTGTCTTTTTTCAACCGCTCCATAACAGGCCTGCCCTGTTCAAACTCACCAAGCGATGAGCAATGAAACCATATTAGTTTATCATCCTCATTGCTATGAAAAAACATACTCTCCAGCAATCCACGCCGGCCAATTATCCATTTTCTGGCTTTAGAATTGAATAAAGACGCTATCTTAATTGATAAATAGTAAAGATAAATAAAAACGTTATAAAAAACTCTCATCTTTTCCGGGTATATTTACTCTTTAATCTCTAAGGTTACAAAGATTGTGTTAAACTACCTACAAACTTAATCAAATTAAAGCGATTTGTAAGAACTTTTTTAGAACATCAGGCTCAATTCGTTATATAAACATAAGGGTAATCCAGCCTTGCCTGATATTGCCTGAGTGGATAAATGGCTGGCCCATCAACAACCGAACCGTCAATAAGCAAATAAGAACTTTCGCAATCTTTACACTCTGCTATTGGTGGCTCTTCTACTACTATTCTTTCAGAAATATTATAAGTACATGTTCTATCAAAAGCACGAAATTCATCCTCCGATAAACGATAAACAACAATACCGTTATAATCATAACCCCCCGACAAAAATACCCATCCACCAATAGAATTTAACGCATAAGTAGTTTCCAGGTTAATTCTGTAATCAACACGTACATAAGGTACCGGATGTTGTTTATCTTTATCACAACTATAGAATAAAAATGTACAAAACAACATGGCAACTTTTAAATATGTCGCACAAGAAAGCATTCTCAACATCGTCAAATTAGAATTATATTAAAGTACTTTTGTTTAATAATACAAAAATATACTGTTTATTATGTAAAAGTATCAATAAATTGGTAATTTTGTTTAGAAATAAAAGGCTCATTTAGCGCGTTTTTTTAAAAAGCCATAAGTATGAGCACTCTTAGAACCTTTTTTTTGTTTCTTTTAATATTAATAGTGTTTTTGGGTGGTTGTGACTCTAAACGCAGAACTGTTATAGATCGGCAAGAACAGGAGAGGCGAATGGAAGAACGATACAAGGAGTCCGAGAAAATTTTAGAAGAGGCTCGCAAGGAGCATTATGAAATACAAACTCCTGAAACACAAAAGCGTATGGATGAAACAAGAAGAAAATCAAAGGAGTGGAACAGAGGGAGACCTCCTTTTTATATAAGATGGTATAGAGCAATAGTTTCGTTATTTGAATAATTAACAATAGTTTTGTAAAAAATTACTTTTATGGAAGATATAATTTTTATACTTCTGGCAGTTGTTTGGTTATTGTATAGCCTTTTTAAAGGCAAATCCAAGAAAAAGCCACAGGAAAAATCTATACCTCAGCCCAGCGACAAGCCCAGAAGCGAAAAACAAGAGAAAGATTTTGAAACGATCTTCCGTGAAATATTAGGCGAAGAAGATGAGAAAGAAGAAGAAGAAGCTGAGGTTTATGCAGGAGAGAGAGAGACTCCTCAAATGCAGACTGAGGAGGAAAAACCTGAAGAGGTCAAAAAACACACCGGACTATCAGGTGTAGGTGATGATTTTGAATTCTCAGCAGAAGGAAAAATAGAAACTATTGAAGACCAAGTCAAAAAACAAAAACAACAAAAGGAAAAACACCTTGAAGTTATTGATCTGTGGGCTGAAGATGAAGAAACAGAGCCTTTGCACTTTGACCCGCAAAAAGCTATAATCTTTTCAGAAATAATTAATAAAAAACATTAATCAAACCTGACCTGATAATTTAAACAGTCCTGTTTATTATAAAATATATCCGGATCTAAGCACATTCCGGATATAAAAGTTATTTTTGCACGCAAAACAATTAGTTATGCAAAAAATTAAAGTTGCTGTAGTAGGTTCCGGAAGTTGGGCTACTGCCATCGTGAAAATTTTACTTAATAACCAGGATAAAATCAATTGGTGGATACGTGAACCGGAAATAATTAATCATATAAAAAAATTTTACCACAATCCGCAATATTTAAGTTCAGTGCAATTTGATACCAACCATTTGGAATTGTCAAATAATTTAGCTTCAACAATAAAAAATTCACAAATAATAATTCTTTGTATCCCTGCAGTATTTTTGGATGATACCATAAAACAAATAAACCCTGGTTTATTTAAAGATAAAATTGTTGTAAGTGCCATAAAAGGAATATTGCCTGATCATAATATGATCGTTGGAGACTATCTTAACAGTAATTATGACTTAAGCTTTGATCAACTAGCTGTTGTTACAGGACCTTCACATGCCGAGGAGGTAGCTCTTGAAAAACTCACATATTTAACTGTTGCCTCGCCCAACAAGTCAATTGCAAAAGAAGTAGCAACACTTTTCAGTTGCAGATATATAAAAACTTCTCTAAGTGCTGATATTATTGGCACAGAATACGCACCAATATTGAAAAACATTATTGCACTGGCAAGTGGTATTTGCAATGGTTTGGGTTATGGTGATAACTTTCAGGCAGTACTCATATCCAATGCAATAAAAGAGATCAAAACCTTCCTGGATATAGTTTCACCCCTCAATAGAAATGTTAATGATTCTGCCTACCTTGGAGATCTGTTAGTTACATGTTATTCGCAATTTAGCCGCAACAGGACGTTTGGCAATATGATTGGTAAAGGATACAGCGTGAAATTTGCTAAATATGAAATGAAAATGATAGCCGAAGGGTATTATGCTGTGAAAAGCATACATAAAATGAACCTTGAACACAATCTAAAAATGCCCATCACTGAGGCTGTTTATAATATCTTATACGAAAACAGATCTGCTGAAACCGAATTTAAGAAATTATCTGAAAAATTAAGGTAATTAGTTTAAACCTCCGGTATCTTAAGATAGCTTATTTTTATAATCCTCGTATCCGAAAGTTCTTAACAGCTTAAACCCCCCATCTCTCCAAACACCAATTGCAGGGTGTTTTACACCGTTGAAAAAAGTAGTTTTCACCATAGTATAATGTATCATATCATCAAAAACCACTTTATCTCCTACCTTTAAAGGCACTTCAAAAGCATAGTCGCCCATCCCCATGTAATCCCCTGCCAGACAAGTCGTACCACCCATCCGATATACATGTTCATTATCATTGCCGGCAGGATCAAAAGCTCCAATTATCTTTGGTTTATAAGGCATCTCAAGGCAATCAGGCATATGTGCAGCAAAACTTACATCCAACATAGCTGTTTTAACACCCTTATTCTCAATTATATCTAATATTGTAGCAACCAGATAGCCTGTCTGCCAACCAATAGCCCCTCCCGGTTCAAGTATTATTTTTTCAAGATTGGGGTATCGGCCTTTAAAAAGCTTAAGCAAATCAACCAAATGCTTTACATCATATCCATCACGGGTGATAAGATGACCTCCACCCATATTTAACCATTTAACCTGCCTGATAAGGTGTGAAAAACGTTTTTCAGTTTCGTGCAACGTACGTTCAAGTGCATAACTGTCATTTTCACACAGTACATGAAAGTGCAGCCCCTCAATACCTTCAGGTAAAGTATCATTAAGTTTATCTGCTGTAACGCCAAGCCTTGACCCAGGTTGTGCCGGATTGTATATTTCGGTTTCTACTTCAGAATACTCAGGATTTATCCTTAACCCGAAGCTAATATCCGGATTATGTTGTTGAAACTTTTCTTTCAGCCTCTCATGCTGGCTCACAGAATTAAAGGTTATGTGTGAACTATAACCGGCAATTTCTTTAATCTCATCTTCAATATATACAGGGCAATAAGTGTGCGCTTTAACGCCCATTTTCTCATGTATCAGTCGCGCCTCGTTAAGTGAACTTGCCGCCGCACCACTTAGATAACTCCCTATGAGAGGGAACCCATCCCAAAAAGCAAAACCTTTCAGTGCACATATTATCTCAACACCTGCTTCCTTCTGTACAAGATTGAGAATGTTAAGATTTATCTTAAGCAACTCTTCATGTAAAACAAAACTTGGTGATGGAATCTGGGCAAAATCAACCTTCATATTTTTCTTGTATTTTGCTTATAATATTCTTTTTTTACAAAACCAGGCTGACCATTATCAAACAAATGATAACTAAAAAATTTTATTTACTTATCAGTTCTTCTTGTATGTTATGTCAGTATTCTATTGTCTTTTTTCAACCGGAAGAGGCTTGTCCACTTCTTCGTGCCATGGCAATCCATATTCGGGCAACTTCTCCATGAACGGATCCGGATCAAACTGCTCAACATTAAATACGCCTGCACCCTGCCATTTTCCCGTAAGCATCATCATAGCACCGATCATTGCCGGAACGCCGGTTGTATATGATACAGCCTGGGCATTTGCATCTCTGAAAGCCTTTTCATGGTCACAATTATTCCATACATAATATGTTCGTTGCTTACCATCTTTTACTCCTCTTATCTGGCACCCGATAGAAGTCTGCCCCTTATATCCTTGCCCCAGGCTTGAGGGGTCAGGCAATACCGCTTTCAAGAACTCAAGGGGCACAATGTCAATCCCCTTAAATTTCACAGGCTTGATACTTGTCATGCCAACCTCCTGCAAAACATTAAGAGCGGTAATATACCTTTCTCCGAAAGTCATCCAAAAACGTGCACGCTTTAGGGTTGGAAAATGCTTGACCAACGATTCTAGCTCTTCATGATACAAGAGATATGATTCTTTCTTCCCAATTCCTGGATATTCAATAGGTTTTTGGATTCCCAGAGGCCGGGTTTCAATCCATTTGCCATCTTCCCAGTATTTTCCGTTTTGTGTTATCTCCCGGATATTTATCTCAGGATTGAAGTTAGTGGCAAAATATTTTCCATGATCGCCGGCGTTACAATCCACGATATCAAGATAATGTATCTCATCAAAATAATGTTTTGCAGCATAGGCTGTAAACACACCCGTAACACCCGGATCGAAACCGCAACCAAGAACCGCTGTAATACCGGCTTCTTTAAACCTGTCATGAAAAGCCCACTGCCATTTGTATTCAAACTTGGCCTCGTCCTTTGGCTCATAATTTGCTGTATCAAGGTAATGAGTCCTGGTTTTCAGACAGGCCTCCATGATGGTCAGGTCCTGGTATGGCAATGCAACATTTATAACCAGCTCGGGCTTAAAAGCTTCAATCAAAGATACAAGCTCGTCAACATTATCAGCATCAACCTTTGCAGTTTTGATCTTGTCGCCGCCTATTCCGGCAGCTATTTTTTTACATTTTTCCACAGTGCGGCTGGCCAGCATAATATCGCTGAACACCTCAGGTACCGATGCACACTTGCGTGTAACAACATTACCTACGCCGCCCGCACCAATAATCAATACTTTGCTCATAATTACCTCAGTTAATACGTTTTGTTTATCAAAAATACATAAAAAATAGTGGAAGGAGAATAATATAGTTAATATTAGTAAAACTGGAATTAAGTCTCAATTGCCTTTTGCTTTCTGTCAATCAAAAACAGCTTTTACAACAGCAGCCCCAGTGCCATTAAGAAATTAGTTGCCAATACCACAACAACATTTATACCCATAGCTGATACTATCTTTTTATGGTCTTCATGGTGGTATATTGCTGTAATTACAGCTTTGCCTGCCAATGGCAAGGTAATAAGAGCTATAAAAAACCAAGGCCCTGAAAAGCCTAATATTGGAATAAGTGCGATTATCAGAAAAGTAACAAATACTCCTGCAGCATATATCCATGCTGCTTTGTATCTGCCAAAACGAATTACCAGGTGCCGGCGGCCTCCCTTTTTGTCAGCCTCAACATCGGGAAATTCATTTAACAACAATAATAATGAAGTTAGAATACCGGGAGGCAATGATATTAATATTACGGGCAGTGGTACCAGCTCTGAAATCGCCATGCCGGGAGTAGCCGTCATAGCAATATAAGCACCTATAACCACCAATGAACCAAGAGCTATGCCGGAAAACAATTCACCCAACATAAACCTGGCAAGGACAGTTGTGTAAAACACAATCGTGAATAAACCTAAAAGTGCTATTGCTAATATCATCCAGTGCGAAATCAAAGCAAAATAAAGCCCTATTGAAAAAGCTATCACTAAGCTAATAATAGCGGCTCTAAGCACAGCCTGTGGCGTAGTCTTTCCAGCTGTAAGCATTCCACTGCCACCACTGAAAGGCGTTCTTAAAGTATCAAAATCTATCTTTGAAAAATAGTCAAAATATTCATTAAACAGGTTTACCGAAATATGCGCCAACACCACACCAATAAGGATAAGCAAAGCATGTATAAAATTAAAATCAACTTCACCGGTATAATATTTATACACCGTTGACAATCCGGTAAATACAAGCAAAACTGCCAAAACCAAAAAATTAGCACGCATCTGAGCTAACCATACTGTTATACGATTCATATGTATTTATTATTTAATTAATCAACCTATTTACACACGTCCTTTTCTTTGTCTTTTAAAATAACGGTTACGAGTAATAGAGTTAAAAATTAGCCATAGAGACCTGTTACTCGTCGCACGTTACCCGTCAATTATTCACCTTAACTCAGATGACACATAACTACCTGGCAATTATAAAAAACAATCACGTAAAGTTCAACTTTAAAAAAGTGCAAACTTAAAACTTTTTCTCCAATTATTCCATCACCGGCAACTGCCTGAAAAAACCCTCCTCCAATGAAATGAAAGTTTCGGTATTTACTATTTCTAATATCGACTGAATGTCCTCGACAATGATTTTTTTCAAATGCTCATTATTGTGAGCAAATATTTTTATCAACAACGAATATTTCCCGGTAATATGATGACATTCAACTATTTCAGGAATTTTTTTAATTCGTTGAAACACCTCTTCATGAGTAGCGGAAGTAGTCAAGTTTACCTGTATACCAATAAAAGCACATGTATTATATCCTACTGCCTTTGGAGAAATATTAAACTGTGTTCCTGAAATAACTCCGGCATCAATCATTTTTTGGACTCTTTGATGAATTGCCGCACCCGAAACATCACATTTGCGGGCTATTTCAAGAAAAGGCATCCTGGCATCCGATGTTAAAAAACCAAGTATTTTCTTATCAAGGCTATCAAGATGAAAGTTTTTTGCCATAACTTTAAATATTTTATTACAATTTTTTCAAATTTATAATATTTTAGCTATAAAATTAAAATATATTAAGTTTTTTATAAAAAAAGTATAACTGTTTACTCTATTTTGCTTCTTTATTTACATTTAATTTTAAATATTTTTAAATTTGTCAAAAGGAAAATTCAACTCTCTACATATGAACCAATAATTAAACAATGAATTCACAAGGAATTAATCACTACCTGGAAGCAGCCAAGCGTTCGGCTGATTGGCATAAGAGTCATATTAACCAGATGAAAAAATGCCGTTTTGATACTATTGCTGTGCATGGCGTTTATTCCATGCAGGAAGCACTGGATTTTAACCAGGGTTCAATAATTGAGCCTATTTATATGTCAACTTCCCAATGTTATCGTGATTCTGATGAGATGGAAGCAGCATTGGGCTATCAAATACCAACATGGTGTTATTCAAGGATAGCTAATCCTACTATCTATTATCTTGAAGGGGTATTAGCTTTACTGGAAACTTATGGCAGTGATGTTGAGGCATCTTGTATTGCCACTTCATCAGGTATGTCTGCAATACAAACTGCCGTAGATCCGTTTTTGTTACCCGATCCAAAGGAACCGTCAAAACCTGTAAATTTTGTTGCCACAACAAAAATTTATGGAGGCACTTTTCAGCAGTTTGCAGTAAGAAAAAATCAGGAAAGGCTTATTGAGTGGCGCAAGGTGGTTAATTCCAATGATTTGTCAGAATGGGAAAAACTCATAGATGAGAACACCAGGTTTCTATATGGTGAAATGCCAAGCAATCCCGGTCAAGCCTTTTTTGATCTTAAAAAGGTTATTGAACTGGGTCATAAGCATGGCATACCAGTAATTATTGATTCCACGGTAGCCACTCCGGCACTTATGCGTCCTTTGGCAATGGGAGCAGACATTGTAGTGCAATCTGTTTCAAAGACACTTATGACAAGCGGTTTTGGTATTGCCGGAGCAGTTATTGCCAGAAAAAACCTTGTGTCAGGCATTGACAACCCTGAGATGAAAGCCGACTTCTGCATGTATATGAAAACTTTGCCTAACAGGGACAATGGGCCTAACCTTTCCCCAATGCATGCTATAATGGCTCTGAATGATATCCGGACTTTACGTGCCAGAATTGATATACAAAGCCGTTCAACAATGACTGTTGCTAAATTTTTATCTAAACACAAAAATGTGGAAAAGGTTGAATATCTCGGACTTGAATCACATCCGTTACATGGCGTTGCTTCAGAATACTTATGGTTGGTCGATTCAGAACATGATGAACAATACGGTAAGCCGGTCAACAGATACGGTCATCTTATGTCTTTTAACGTAAAAGGTGGTGCAGAAGCTGCTCGTGAAGTGTTTGATTCACTGCAACGGATATGGCGGGCAACTGACCTGGGAAGGATCAAATCAGTTGCTACAATCCCTGCTATTTCAACGCACTCACAGCAGGGTGAAGAAGGCAGAAAGCTTGCCGATATCCCGCCAAACCTGATTCGTTTGTGCGTTGGAAGTGAACATCCCGACGACATAATTGCAGACCTGGATCAGGCGTTATCAGTACTGGACGGCAAGAAAGTGATCAGCACCTCACCTGAATATTCTGCCGGAGGTGCTTCTTCAGCAACATTAAGAAGATAACCTATGGATAAACCTATTCTTTATTATTCGACAAATAAAAAATCCCCATCCCTGCCCTTTGATCAGGCTTTGCTCAAAGGGCAGGCACCGGACAAAGGCCTGTACATGCCCGGGGCGATACCTGTTATTCCAAACAGCACATTGGTTAAAATGAAAGATATGGAATATCATGAGATTGCAACCATAGTAACAGGTTGTTTTCTTAAAGGTGTAATTGAAGAGGAAGAGCTTGCTGCGATGACCCGTGATGCATACAATTACGATGTGCCACTGGAGCATGTATATGACAGAAAATATGTTATGCGCCTTGACCGGGGTCCTACAGCCTCTTTTAAGGATTTTGCAGGAAGAATGATGGGAAGATGGATGAATCACTACCTTAATAAACTTAACCGTAAGCTTCTAATCTTAACCGCTACCTCAGGAGATACCGGCAGCGCTATAGCCAATGCGTTCTATGGGTTTGATAATATCAAAGCCGTTGTTCTGTTTCCGGTAAAAGAAGTAACTGCCCGCCAACGAAAGCAAATGACCACACTGGGAAAAAACATCAGAATTGCAGGATTGGAAACCAAGTTTGACGATTGCCAGGCTCTCGTCAAACAAGCTTTTTCTGACCCCGATCTTGACTATCTCAACCTCTCTTCTGCAAACTCCATAAATATTGGCAGGTTAATACCACAAACGGTATACTATTTTTATGCCTATGCCCAGCTATGCAACAAGCCCGGAGATGAAAAAATCATTTTCTCGGTACCTTCAGGAAACTTTGGAGATATGATGGGTGGTATGCTTGCAATGAAAATGGGATTGCCGGTTGAGAAATTCGTTATCGCTACCAACGAAAATGACGAATTTCCAACTCTTCTGCAAACCGAAAAATACAACAAGATAGTACCTTCAAAGAATTGTATTTCAAGCGCCATGAATGTAGGCCATCCAAGCAACCTTGCACGCCTGGTGGATCTTTATGGAGGGAAAATGGATGAAACAGGCAAGATTGACAAACTGCCTGATATGAATGCAATGCGAAAGGATATCTTTTCTGTTAGTGTGTCCGATAATGAAACTGGAAACACAATCAAGTCAGCATGGGAAAAACACAAGCTGTTGCTTGAACCTCATGGAGCTGTAGGTTGGCGTGGACTAGAGCTGTTTCTTGAAAAGAATCACGAATATAATACAAAAGATAAGCTATGTGTTTCTCTGGAAACAGCACATCCTGCAAAGTTTCCGGAAAAAATAAGGGAGCTGCTCGGCTTCGATCCCGAATTGCCACCTAGCCTGAAAGGTTTGGAAGAAAAAGAGGAAAATTTTGATAAACTGGATAACCAATATAGTAATTTTAAGGAGTTTTTAATCGAAAATTACAGGTAAGGGGCATGGGGCAGTCAGCAGTTGACAAAAGTTGGCAATAGATTGTGCAGATTGAATAGATTGGTAGCAGTTGCCGACTGTGGACTGCCGACTGAAGACTGAAGACTGCCTTTTTGGAACTTTAGATTTGGAATTTGAAGCCTATTTTGGATTTTGAACTTGGAATTTAGGATTTAATTTGAACTTGGAATTTTATCAAACTTTTTTATGAAAATTAATTTAACTATATCACAATTAAAATAAACATTATGTACTTAGTATGCGCAGACTTAGAAGGAGTATTTGTACCTGAAGTATGGATAAACGTTGCGGAAAAGACCGGGATACCTGAGTTACGGCTCACTACCCGCGATATTAGTGATTATGATGTGTTGATGAAGCAACGGCTAAAAATCTTAGAAGAAAAAGGCCTTAAGTTAAAAGATATACAAGATGTTATAGCAACTATAAAACCACTTGACGGTGCTGTTGAGTTCATAAACTGGATAAGGGAAACGACACAGCTAATCGTTGTTTCAGATACCTTTTCCCAATTTGCCGAACCCCTTATGAAACAACTCGGACGCCCCACATTGTTTTGCCATAACCTTGTAATTGACGAAAACAACAATATTATTGATTACAAATTGAGACAGAAAGATCCTAAGAAAAAAGTTGTTCAAGCTCTTCAAAGCCTTCAATACAAAGTAATTGCATTCGGCGACTCATATAACGATGTCACTATGCTGCAACAAGCCAACAAAGGAATTCTGTTCAGGCCTCCACAAAATGTTATTGAAGAGTTCCCGCAGTTGCCTGTTACAAATAATTACACAGAGCTGAAAGCTTTATTGGAGACACATTTATGCTGATAGTTGGAGAATAAACGCTTAAAACATACCAACAATAAGCCTGCAGTTGCATCAAAACATACACTGCGAAATTATGTTGCATAAAAAATCTTTCTGCAAAAACTACCATAAAACAATTAACATTTTTAACTTTGTTTATCATTTAATAATTAAAGCTGACTCTGTTATTATGTGGTTTTAATTTAAAAACTTATTATTGCTATAAAATATAGTTAGATCCTATAAGGCTCCCGCTATAGTGATAAAAAGTACAAAAACTATAATTATGGAAAAAACAATGGCTCCTATTGACAGGAAGCTAATCAAGTCAGAGCTAACAAAAGATAAGTTTGTCAGGTATACCAATTATGAAGACAATGAAATTTACATTTTTACGGCTCATGATTGTCCTCATACTATGAAAGAAATAGGACGTTTGCGTGAATTATCATATCGTGATTCAGGTGGGGGTACTGGTAAACCATATGATATTGATAATTTTGACACTTCCGAAACGCCCTATAAGCAAATTATTGTATGGAACCCTAACCTGGAAGAGATTATAGGAGGATATCGCTTTTTTAAACTTAAAGAAGCAAAATTAGATAAGAAAAAAAACAGATATAATCTTTTTACAACAGACTTGTTTTACTTTTCCGAAAAGTTTATTAATGAATATTTGCCATATACTATAGAACTTGGGAAGTCTTTTGTGCAGCCTCAATTTCAACCCTCAACAAACGAACGAAAAGGAGTTTTTTCACTGGATAACTTATGGGATGGTCTAGGTGCATTAATTGTTGATAATCCAGATGCCAAATATTTTTTTGGCAGAGTTACTTTGTACATGAATTATGATAAGGAAGCAAGAGATATTATACTCTACTTTTTGGATAAATATTTTGGCGACAAAGAAAATCTAATATATCCTTTTGAGCCAAGAGCAATAATAACAGATAAAGCCAAGATGGAAAAATTATTTTCCAATAAAGGTTTTGAAGAAGATTTTACAAACCTTAATAAAGCAATAAGGGCTAGAAATGAAACTATCCCGGCATTGATAAAAGCCTACATGAGCCTATCGCCCAGCATGAAGACTTTTGGGGTTGCTTATAATCAAAAGCTGGGAACGGAGGGCATAGCTATTATTATAAATATTAAAGACATATATGCTTCGAAAATACAAAGACATGTGGAGAGTTATACGAAACAAAAGCAATTAAAAAAATAATGGCATTTGTACATAATATTAAAAAAAACTGGCTTCACTATTTTATTTACATCTCAGTTGCATTTTTGGCCTACACTTTAATAAAAAAAGAATACATTGTATTACCCGAAAACATCAATTTCAAGTATTTTGCCCTCTCGTTTTTAGTATTGTTTGTTGGAGTCCTCATACAAGGGTTATCATATAAGGTTATATTAAAGAATTTCGGATATTATATATCCGCCGTGGATTCTTTGATTGCTTTTGGGATGACTGTATTATCAAGATATGTTCCCGGCAAATTTTGGGTTCATCTCGGCAGAGCGGGTTATATAAAAGACCAATACAAATACCCTTTTAATGATCTGGCTTTTATTTCTTTAAATTCCCAGTTTATAAGTATATGGTTGGTTGTCTTGTTTTGTTCTTTGGGGTTTGTAATAATAAATATTTCCGTACTGATAAAAACCATAATCGTTGTCTTATGGCTGGCGCTCACATTAATAATTTTCACGCGATATTTTCACAGTATTGCACAGTGGCTGGTTTTGAAAATCTCAGGAAAAGAGATAAAAATCCCCAACCTTTCATTCAAAGAAAACCTTCGGGTTTTTCCCGTAATTATAGCTTACTGGCTTTTGTATGCATTTGCATTTCATTTGCTTGCTTTGAGCTTTTATGCTGATGTTGGTTATCTATCACTAATGTATTTTCCAATATCAGCAATTGTAGGTATAGCAGCCATATTTGCCCCGGGTGGCTTAGGCGCCCGCGAAGCCACCCTGGTAGGATTACTCGCCCTTGGTGGCACAACTACGGTTTTAGCAACTACCATAGCTGCTTTCAGCAGAATATGGTTCTTGGCCGGAGAGTTATTTGGCTTTGTACTTGGTGGTGTTATAAAAATCTGTAAAAAATAATTATCTTACATTAAACCGAACTTTCCACATTCCAAACAAAGGCTCGGATTCCCTGTTTTTCAGCTTTTTCATTGATTTTTCTTACCCCATTTAACACCTTTTCAACTTCAGAAGCTTCAACGACAGCCATTACCGCAGAGTTAAGTGCCGGCCAGGTATGTGTTCCCATATGGGGCTCACCTTTTTCTGAACCCCTACCCTTCACATCATCCCATTGACTAAATCCCCTGATGTTGTTGCTGTCAAGCATTTTAATTACATTTTCAGTGAGGGCCTGATTAAAGACTATAAATATTGATTTCATCTTTTTAAGTTATTGTTATATTAATTATTTTCATGTTATATGTTTAGTTGACAGGGTATACTTATAAGCCAATCAACTTATCACCTGTTCAACAACTTTTTATGAAATTTCCTTCTTTGTTTTTTAACTCTAAATATTCCAAGTAAAGTATAGGTAGCAGGTACAAACACCAGCGTTATTAGTGTAGAAAAAGTAAGCCCGCCAATAACGGCAATAGCCATTGGCTGCCATATTTCAGAACCTTCACGCTGACTTATAGCAAGCGGTATCATAGCAAGCACAGTTGTAATTGTGGTCATTAACACCGGCCTAAGCCTTGACCGGCCGGCAGCAAAAACTGACCTTACAACTGTCAAACCGCGGTCATGCATCAGGTTTGTATAATCAATAAGGACTATAGAATTCTTTACAACAATACCAACAAGAATAATTCCCCCTACTGCCGAAATAACGCTAAGCTCTGTACCTGTTAACAGTAGAGCAATCATTACCCCCGTAAAAGCAAAAGGAATTGCAAGCATAATAATAAAAGGCGTTCTAAAGCTCTCAAACTGTGCTGCCATTACCACGTAAACCAGAAATATACCCAGTGCAAGTAACAATAACAAGTCGGCAAAAGCCTCCCGCTGCTCTTCAATATCACCACCAAGTTCAATGAAAACATCACCGGGGATCTCTATATTATCAATTTCCCGTCTGATATCTGAAGTAGCATCACCTAATGAACGTTGATAAAGAGAAGCTGAAATAGTAAGGTATCTTATACGATTCTTTCGTTCTATATTGGGAGGTGAAAAATGTTCTTCTATTGATGCTACCTCTTTGAGCCTGACGTTTTGTCCAGCAGGATTTTGAACCACGATATTTTCTATATCTGAAATAGATTCCCGGAAAGGTTCTTTATTCCTGACAACCACATCATATTCCTCACCAGCTTCCCGGAACAATGTTGCCGTCATACCATCAATACGATTTCTGACAACATTTGATAATGTTGCATTATTAAGTCCAAAACTTGCCATCTTTTCCTGGTCAGGAACTATCCTTAACTCTGGCCTGTCCTCACCACGGCTAATATCAATATCCCTGAGGCCCCGGATCTCCTCCATACGCTCAGCCAAGTCATTGGCTATCCGGTTGGTCACGTCAAAGTCATCTCCATAAATTTCAACCTGTATAGGTGCACCAGCCCCCATACCACCACCACCTTCAGTAGAAACAGTATAGTTTATAATTTCGGGGAATTCATTAAAGTCCTGACGTAATAGTTCTGCGATTTCAAAAACATCCCTGTCACGTTTAGTTAAATCGATCAACCCCATACGAATGGAAATAAGATTTGGAGACCCGCCTCCAGTACCAAACATTCCTCCGCCACTTCCTACACTAACCGAATACCTTTCAACTTCCGGATATTTATCCTCAATAATATCCTCAATGGCTCTTGCGGTCTTAGAGCTTTCTTCAAGCCTCATTCCCATGGGCAACTCTAATTCAGCACGAACATGATTTTGATCAGACTCCGGGAAAAAGCTTGTTCCAATAACTCTTAATGATAAAAGACTTACAAGAAATAATAAGCCGGATAAAATAATTACTTTCCATTTGTTTTTTAGAGCCCAGCCCAATATTGAAGTATAAACATTATCAAGGCCATCAAAAAAGTTACTAAACGCTTTAGAAATTTTAAGTCCAAATCCACTTCTTTTTGTTCTTTTACCCAAAAACTTTGAAGACAACATAGGGGTCAGCGATAATGCAGCGATGGTGGATACACTGACTGTTATCACAACAATATAGCCAAGTTGGTTAAAGAACAACCCCATCATGCCCGTAATAAGTGTCATAGGGAAAAACACTGCTACTACAGTCAATGTAGAAGCTATAACCGGCTGAGCAACTTCGTTGGTGCCAAATATTGAAGCTTCCCTTGAATATGAGCCCCGCTCAATATGCTTTGTTATATTTTCCAGAACAACGATGGCATCATCAACAACCATCCCCATTGCAATAGCCAAAGATGACAATGAAATTATATTTAATGTATTGCCTGAAATATCCAGGTAAATAAATGCTGTTATCAGTGACACCGGTAATGTTAGGAAAATTATAAAAGTTGCCCGCCATTTACCCAGAAAAACAAGCACAACCAACACAACAAATATTGCAGCATATATTAACACATCAGTAAGGTTATTGATAGAATCAACAATAAACTCCGATGTGTCAAATATTGGGATGATAGTTATGTCAGGCGGCAGGTTTTTTTCAAGCTCGGGTATCAGTTCATTAACAGACCGGGATATTTCAACACTGTTAGCACCGCTTTGTCTCTGGACAAAAAAGCGAAGTCCTTCCTGGCGGTTGATACGCTCATCTATGGTTTTTTCCTTCAGCGTATCTTTTACCTCTGCAATATCACGCATATACACAGGGCTCCCCATATGATTGGCAACCACAATATTTTTAATATCATCACTTTCCCGGAACTCACCTGTATACCTGAGCGGATAGTCGGTCTGTCCCATTTTTATATTACCGGCAGGATGATCTATGTTCTCCGTGCGCAGGACATTTCCAATATGCTCCAGTGTAATATTGTATGCTTCAAGCTTTTGTGGATCAACATTAACCTGGATTTCCCTTTCCGGCTCACCTACCATAAAAACATTTCCCACCCCTTCTATCCTGCTAAGCCTGTTTATTATCTGTTCATCGATTATTTTTCCCAACCCCTGGTAACTTTCTTCAGCCGTTGCAGCCATCATCATTACCGGTATCATATCCGTGCTGAACTTAAATATCATAGGGTCATCAGCATCTTCTGGCAAAAAAGCTCCTATCCGGCCAATAACATCACGTATTTCATTGCTGGCTTCATCAAGGTTAGTACCCCAGTCAAACTCAAGGGTAATAGACGACATATTATCCTGTGATTCTGAAGTAATATCTTTAAGGTTAGTAAGCGTAGTGAGGTTATCCTCCAAAGGCCTGGTAAGGTTGGTTTCAATATCGGCAGCACTTGCTCCCTGGTAGGATGTAAATACACTGATAAACATGGGCTCAATCTCAGGATAAAGGTCGATTGGCAGGTTTCGTAAGGAATACAAACCCATAGCCAACAACCCTATAAATAATACTATAGTTGCAATGGGTCTCTTAACTGCTGTTTTATAAATACTCATGATTATGAAAATATTTTGATAATTTCTTTATTAAACTTCTAACAGGCAAAGATTAATTTGCAAATAAAAATGCCTTTGCCAGTCACCAAATAAGCTATTCCACAACTCTTATTTCTTGCTGATGCAACAAATTGTGCTGGCCAGAAATTATAAGGTTTTCCCCCGGTTCTAATCCTCGAGTGATTTCCAGCATATCATCCATTCTCTGTCCAAGCTGAACAGTTTTGCGTATAGCTATACCATCCTGTTCAACGAAAACATATCTTTCATTTGAACCGCTTTGTCTTAGAACGGTTTGTGACGGCACTATAAGCGTTTCTTTCTCACCAAAGTTTAACCTTGTCCTGACGTACATTCCAGGCCGTAATATTTTATTATTATTTGGAACTTTGATTTCAGCCTTAAAAGTACCTGTAGCCCTGTCAATAACAGGATGTATCCTGTCAATATAACCTGTGAAAGATTTATCGGGATACATATCGGCAACAATTTTGGCCTGCATCCCCTTTTCTATGACAGGAAAGTACCTTTCCGAAACATTTATTATAACCTTTACCGGTTGTATTTGTAATATAGATACTATTGCCGGTTTACCTGCAGGTCCGGGGCTCATTGCAAAGATTTCTCCATCACTGTAATACCTTCCTGTAATCACTCCTGTAAGAGGTGAATATATTTGTGTATTTTCTCTTAAATTTTCAAGACTGCTTTTTGCAATATCATATTCGGCTTTCAGCTGATCATAATTTTGTTGAGTAACGGCACCTACCTTCCTCAGTGTATCAAGCCTTCTAAGGTCATCTTTAAGTGTATTTATACGAACCTCCGCCTGGTACAGCTGTGTTTTGTCCATTTGGGCAAGCAATTGTCCTTTTTGCACAAAGTCATCCACATCTACAAAAATTCTTTCAATCCTCATTGCACCACCGCTACCAACGTGTGCTTCCTCCCATGGCTCAACAGTGCCGGTAAATGGTATCTCATGATCCATTTTTGTTATTTCCACTTCTTTAATTCTTACAGGCGGTTTTTCGGTTTCCTTTTCCTCAGCACTATCTGTTGAACAACCTTTTACAGTTAATAATGCTATAATAACTGCTGTAATTTTAAATAACGAATAAATATTTTTAATCTTCATTTGTAATTATTTGTTTAAATTGATATTTTTCGAATACTTCCGGTGTATTATTTTAAAATTCTTTTCCGACAAATTTGTCATATTCAATAATTGCCATCAAGATCTCATATTTTGCCTGTAAAAGATTAAATCTTGCACGTGTCAATGCCATCTCACTATCATTAACTTCAAGTAAAGTGCCTTGCCCTGAAGAATATCTTGTTTTTGCAATCTCATAACCCCTTTCGGCAAGGCTTACATTCTTCTTAGCCTTTGTTGATTTTTCAACGGCAACATTCAGTTTTTTAAGAAGGTCATCCATTTGAACCTTCAAGTTATCTTCAAGGTAATCTTTTTGCAGTTTAATTTGTTTGGCAGCTACATCAATTTGTTTAGCCCGGTTTCGAACCGTAAATCCCTGGAACAATGGTATTGTAACCTGCAATCCTGCAGAGAAAGACTCTACCCAGTAATAATCTGAGAACTTCAGGTCATCAGCATCCGTTTGATAATTATAATTCCCCATAGCATGTACTGATGGTAATGCTGATGCCATCACAGCCTTTGACTGTTCTTTCATCATATTAATAGACAAGTCCATTTGTCTGATTTGTGGATTTCTTGCAAGTTTGCGCTCCGGCTCAAGGACCTGAAACTGGCTGGTATATGTCTCCGTAGCGTCTAACAAATCTCCTTCAATTTTTACTGGTTGATCTTTATCTAAACCAATAACCGTTTTCAAATAATTCACAGCCATTTCATAAGCATTCTCCATTTCCATCACCTCCGGGCTTAGGTTTTCTGTCTGCACTTCTGCCCTGATTTTGTCATATTCCGAAACCAGGCCTTGTGAGTACATCTTCCTAGTATATTCAAGGTTTTCAAGTGCGTTTTCATAACTTAACTGAACAACTTCTTTGCTCTCTCTGGCTAGCAAAGCATTAAAGTATGCCTGTTGTACATTAAAGTCAAGATCAACTTTCGACCCCCTGTGTTCTTCTTCCGCAAGCTCAACGTCAACCCTGTTTGCCCTGATATTTGCAAAAACTGCAGGGGAGTATAATGGCATACTACCGCTTAAAGTAGCCCTGTAATTATATTCTGAACCTACTTCAACATAAGGATCCTGTCCCATTTCTTCCATAAATGGCAGGTACATCGATGGTCTGATAATGTTTTTATTGAATGTTCCTCCAACATTAAAATGAGGCAATAAATTTCCGCGCGACTCATCAAGTTTGTATTGTGCAGCAGTAGCTTCAAGCTTTGAGGCCCGAATAGTAGGATTTTGCTCAAGTGCCATCTCCCTGGCACGCTCCAATGTCAATATTATAGTATCATTATTATTGTTTTGCATTGAATGCGCCTTCATGAAAGGCAAAAACAAAGCTATGAGCAACAAAAAAGCAAAAACATTTGTTTTATTACTGTATAACATCTTTTGAAATTTTAATCTTTATTTAATTCAATACTTTAATTAATAATAACAGTCAAAAATATATTGTAATTTATACTTTCAATATTTAAAATTGGTCAGTGCCAGAAAATCACTTATGAGTAATGATATTTAAATCACAAAACCATCCCTTAAAAAGAACTATATTTGCTTATTACCTGTTTTATCAACGTTTCTTAATTCTTCAAGCATTTTGTCAGTAGATATTCCACGGCCAAAAACTTCCATCATAGTTTGAAAGACTTCTGCCCTTGAAAATTTATCCGCGGGGAAAACATTCTCTCCAACCAGCATATTTATTTGTTCCTGTAATAATTTGGATAAAACATCAACATTCAAGTCCGAACGGAACAGCCCTTTATTTATACCTTCTTTTATCATCCAAGCATTAAACTCAATATTTTCTTTATCCATTTTTACTATTTTACTCTTCCAAATATGGGGATGATACCTTTTTATATCAATAATAAAATTAGGGTTTATGTTATTAAATTTCAAAGCTGTTTGCCTGGTAATTTCAACCATTGCTTCAATTGTAAACCCGTCTTTACCAAATATTTTTTCCCTTTCAGCTTTACCTTCTTCATGCACAAAGTCAAGGCACTTTACTAAAAGATCTTCTTTATTGACAAAATGCTCATAAAGAGTCTTTTTTGAAATACCTGCCTCGGCAGCTATGTCATTCATTGTAATTGTCTTGACCCCATGATTGATAAACAATTGTGCTGCAACTTCTATTATTCTTTGAGAGACACTCATTTTATTGTATACTTTATAAATTACTAAAGCTTTTTGATAAAAAGCTTATTTCAAAAAAGATATCACAAGTTCATATGACATATAATATTAAACACTCGTTTTTTCAAATTATCAATTCCATTAAAGGTTTTAAATTGACAGGGCAAAATTAGTAAACTAAATAAACCAGGAAAGTTTTTTGAGAGTTTTTAACATTAATTAAAATAATCGCATATATAATTATGCTAATACTCTCACACGAAATTTCATAATAGAACAATCTTTTACCGAAACGAGATCATATATACGATAATAATATTCGAGCCCTCAAATTTCATTTTGGTTTTCCGGGTAATACAAAGTTTTATGGAAATAAATATTACAAGAAAGGCGTATTAATAATTATTTTGATGGGGTCAAAAACTGTAAAATATTATTAACCCATAAAGGATTTATTAAGTATAACCCTTTTTTATAAACATCTTTGGCATGGGCAAGAGGCTTTCCCTGCATACTATAATTTTGCTTTATAAAAGGACAGGTTGAGAATAAATATAAGTTACGACCAGCTTTTTTAAGCTTTAAAATTGGTTAACTTATCAGTAATCTCAAAATCATATTCGGGATATTCAAAAATAGATGTTACGGGTTCTGTTTCGCCTATTGAATAACCCCATATACTTTCATATTCGCCGGGATTATCACCCATACCTTTAATCTGCTCAAGATAAGTTCTTATAGCCTTTGACTCAACTATGGTAAACTTGCCTAATTTATCAATTATAGGACTATGTTTTCGGGTATGATCATGATCAAACTCGAGTATGCGCCTTCCATCCTGAGTTATTCCGATAACCCTGAAAGTCATACTTTTTCCTACCGCCGGCAAATTTATTACATTGCGATCAGTTGCCAGGAACGGAATATTTGCCTCTTTACGCAACTTGTCAATGTTATCAACTACATCCTCTGCCTCAATTGGGAAAGTTTTAATTCTTTCTTTGTATTTCGAAGGGATTATGCCTAAAACTTTTTCTTCCATCTGCTCCTGGACAGCTCTGGCATTTGTAGCAAATTTAAAGCTGTTTTCTTTATACCCCTTCACTGAAAACGTATAGTAAGGTATAACGCCAATATCATTAAGCACCTTTCTTAATTTGGCAGTATGCCCTCTTCTTGAGGCTGCAGCTGTAAACACAAGTTGATTTGTGATTACCCATCCTGCTGAAGTAATTCTCCTGACAGCTTCTTTTGATTCGGGAGTAATCTCCATTGGAGATTGGAAGTGAGTTTGTACAACAAACTGTTTTATTCCAACAGCAGAAGCTTTAGCTTTGAACTCGGCAAGAACTTTTGTCAGGTTCTCTGAAATCCTCTGTGGGAGGTATGCCGGCAACCTTGTGCCAAGCCTGACACGCAACATTTCAGCATACTTTTCTCCGTTTTTACGGTTTTCGTTGGCTTTCTTTTTTTTGAGAGCCACCTCATAAACACTATCAAGTATTTGCTTAAGGGATTCGTCTGAGTTCATCAGCGCATCCCCACCGGTAATCAGAATATCGCGCAATTGAGAATCTTCTTCCCAATACTTCATAATTTGCTTTAGTTTCTCTTCCCATAAATCATCAGGTTCAAGCTCGTTGAGGTTGAAATTCAAATTACCTCTTTGGAAATCATACATTCTTTGGCATGATGCACAAAGCCCACCACAAGCCCTGCCAACAGTATCCGGAATAAGAATAGCTACTTCGGGATAACGCCTGTGAACGTTTGTCTTCGTTGGCAATATCCATCCTGCAGCGTTTGGTATGCCAGGCTCAACCTCGTCTTCTTTTTCCCAAGCAACTATATTACCGTACTCTTCTATTAATTCTTTTGAATAAAACACATAGTATCGTATCGCAAGGTCTTTGCCCCTGGCAAACTCAGGTGCATGAACATTCAAAAGTGAAAGATAATAGGGATTTACGAAAAAAGGTATGCCAATCTTCTCTGCTTCATGCAGCAAATCCATTGTCTCATCATCAATAGTAAAATCCAGCAACTCATTTAACAAATCGGGACTTCTAACAGCAAACCGCAAGTGAAACCTCTCATCGTTCCACCACTCATTGATCAAAGCAACTTTTTCCTCTTGATTTATCAATTCCGGAAATTTAAACTCTGAACTTTTTATTAATTTCTTATCAATTTTATCGGCAAGGATTTTAATTATACGTTCTTTATTTTCTTGACGCATTTTAACAATGTCATCCTCAAGTCCTGAGGGGTAGGCATCCATCCATTTTTTAATTTTTTCTTTATCTGCTTTGGTCTTTTTATGCGTGCCGCTTAGCTGCCTGAATAAATATATCATGTCTTCCATAAATTCAGGGGTAGCTCCGCCCGCTTGCTCAACAGCAGCCAACCACAAAATCCTGAAAGGATCATTTGTTATTTTTTTACCTCGCAAATTCAGATCTTCTAACTCTTTACCGGCATTATCAATATAATCCATTATCCTGATAGCTGCAGAATCCTGCCATAATAATGCTTCCATTGCTTTACGGCCGGTAGAATCATATTTGTAAAACTTGTAAGCTTCAGGCCTGCTATCAAAATATTCCATGATAAAAGACCTAAGCTTATCTTTCATCTCATCATCAGATTTTGACGTAACAACAATTTCTTTCAACTTGGGGTTCTCGTCAAAAAGTTTTTTCAATAGTTCTTTACTCTCTTCGGAAATCGTTTTTGCATCAAATGTCTGTGTTTCCTTATTCAACATATTACCTTTTTTTACAAATTTTTTAAATAAACTGAATTCAATCATACTATGCGATCACTAAACAATAATAGTTTAGTTAATTAACCGAACAAGTAAACTTTTTGTTCAATAAATTGCTAAAGATTCCAGCAAGTATCGCAATTCGGTTTATCTATAATTAAACAGGATTTTAGAGAAAACTTCTCGCAAAATTCAAAAATACAAATTTTTCCTCAAAAGACAAAACCCTTAACAAAAGGAAGTTGTAGCTGATTGTGTTTTTAAGATTTCACGATAAATTGATTCAGGAATTCTTTAAGTGGCCTGTCAGTCAAAACTATTACTGCCAGGAAAGCAAAAAGCAAAGGAACATTAATATAAAAATATGGAACAACGACAAACTCATTAATAAAAATGCTTAGCAGGTATACTGCAATTCCAAGTAGCATATATACCAATATTTTAGGCACATTATATTTTATAGGATAATATTTTTTACCGGTAAAATAGGAAATTGCCGTCATTGACAAATAACAAACCAATGTTGCCCATGCTGAGCCGACATAACCAAAAATTGGTATCCACCATATATTCAATACTACGGTAATTAAAGCCCCTGTGATCGCGAAAATTGCTCCAAAATGTGTTCTCCCGGTTAACTTATACCATATTGAAAGATTAAAATAAACCCCTAAAAACATGTTTGCTATAAGCAATATTGGAACAACTACAAGCCCTTCACGGTATTGCTCACCAACAAAATGCTGTACAATATCAATAAACAACATTATTGCCAGAAAAATAAACAGGCAAACTATTACAAAGTACTTCATTATTTCACCATAAAGCTCTTTTGCATTTTTTGATTTTGCATAAGCAAAGAAAAATGGTTCAGCAGCGTATCTAAAGGCCTGTATGAAAATAGTCATCATTATAGAGATTTTATAGCAGGCACCATATATGCCTACCTGTGACATAGCAATGTC
Source organism: Bacteroidales bacterium (assembly GCA_007130125.1). Taxonomy (GTDB): domain Bacteria; phylum Bacteroidota; class Bacteroidia; order Bacteroidales; family UBA7960; genus PUKZ01. Next base: position 49,431 of record SLSZ01000143.1, on the reverse strand, counting down.
TTTGGGTAACATATATTTTAGCAGCAATTTATCCAGCGCTTCATTTGCAACTCCTGCAAGTCCGCCAATAAGAAGAGGCAAAGCATATATTATCATATGCCCCCACAAGGTAAAGTTAAGATTCCAGTTGGAGTAGACAATTTGTGGTAATAAAAGAACAACAGTTACAATGCTGGCAACAAGATTTGAAATGAATATATATCCTACCCCTATTGCAGGATCATAAAAGCTGCTAATGAACTCCGCTAATAAACCATATTCACTATTTATTACCCACGGACAAAAAACAATGAAGAATAAGTTGAGGGTTATGTTTGTACCAATACTTATAAATTTCACTGTGGCAAAACGTATTGCTCTATTTTCTGCCCGCAGTTTGGCAAAAGGAATAAAACTAAGCGCATCCAGACCTATTATTAAAGCCAGCCATTTAACATACTCAGGATTCTGGGGATAACGAACCAATGCAGCCAACTGGTCACTATTAAAAAATACCAAAATCACAAACAAAGTTGATGTTGCCAGCACTGATATCAAAGTAGTGCTGAACACCGTTCCCTTTGATTGATCCTCCCTTTCGGCAAATCTGAAAAAGGCTGTTTCCATTCCATATGTAAGTACCACTAGCAAAAAAGCAACATATGAATACATTTCTACTACTACACCATAGTCCTGCGTAGCGAAAACACGAGTGTAAAGAGGTACAAGAAGATAGTTAAGCAATCGCCCAATTATACTACTGGTTCCATAAATGGCTGTTTGCCCGGCAAGTCGTTTTAATGGATTCAGCATTTAGCTTTTATTTAAATGCAAAAATGCAAAATTAATTCATAAAATCTAAATAAACCCAAACTTAATCAAACAAGTTGATCTACAACCGTAAACATTGTAAAATTTATCCGTGTTTCTACACAAAAATTTATCGAATTATATCTTATCTTGCGGCCAATATTTGCGAATTTAAGCTGACTTTATTAAATAATTCAGCCAATCATAAAAATATACACATGTTGTTTTCATTCACAAATGCAATGTTTCCTAAAACGTCAAGAGACTTTTTATATTAAGAATGTTTGCAAGTAATAAATAATTCTGACAACTATGATTTTAACAAATAAAAAAATATTGCTTTTTTGTTTTATATTAAAAATTGGATTTGCTTTTCTCAACGCTTCAAATGTTGACAGCCTGCAGTTAAAATATCGAGAAGCAACTTCCGATACTGTTAAAGCAGACCTTCTGATACAAATAGGTGATTATTATGAGTACAGCATATCTGATTCAGCATTATATTATTATAACCTTGCTTATGAATTAACAAAAAACAGCAAAAAACAGGATTACAGGACCAGAGAGCTGGAAGGGACAGCATTAAGATATAAGGGAGTCGTTTACAGACAGACAGGAAATTTTACAGCCGCAAGCTTATATTTAAATATGGCTTTGGATGTGTTTTTAGAAACCGGCAACAAGAAGGGCTTGGCTTCAACATATTCCAGTCTTGGAGCACTTAACCGAAGTTTGGGCAATAACATACATGCACTTGAGTATTATCAAAAAGCCTTGAACATCAACATGGAAATTGGTAATGAAAGGGGGATTGCTGCTTGCCATAACAATATAGGTATTATTCATAATATTGAAAAAAACTATTCACTTGCACTAAAATACTACGAAAATGCTCTCAATTATTTTAAAAAGCAAGAAAATGAGCTTCGTATTGGAATAGCTTTGATGAATATGGGGTCAGTTTATCTGGCCAAAGAAAAGCTTGCCGATGCTCTGAGCCACTATGATGAAGCCGGCAAAATCTTTTTGGCTTTAAATAATACAAGAGGTTTAGCCCAGACACATAATAATACAGCTATGGTTTATGTCAGAAAAGGTAAATTAACCGAAGCTATGGAGATTTATAAAAAATCCCTTGAGCTACATAACGAAGCTGGCGACTTAAAGGGAACTGCAGCTTCATATAACAATATCGCTGACTTGTATTACAAAATGAAAAACTATGAAACAAGCGTTGCCTATGCAGAAAAAGGATTAAATATTGCAACCAACATAAACGCTTTAAACAGCATAGTTCAATCATATAACCATTTAAGAAAAGCCTATAAAAAATTAAATAATCATTATTGGGCAGCTCACTATGCTGACCTATATATAACCAATAAAGACAGCCTCCACTCGGTTGAAATTTCCAAAGCTATAGCAGAACTTGAAACACGTTATCAAAGCAAACAAGACCAATTGGAAATAGAAAACCTGAAAAATGAAAATCAGCTTAAAGAATCGGAAATACGAGTCAAAAACCAGTTAATTTTTGCAGTTAGCAGCGGATTAGTAATTGTTATACTGCTTACTATTATAGTGTTTTATCAAAAAAATGTAAAAAATAAAATAAACACTATGTTAGTAAAAAGAAATAAAGACATACAAAACAAAAACATAAAAATAATAAGCCAGAATAATAAGATTGAAGACAGCATCAAATATGCCCAGAGCATTCAAAAAGCACTGCTACCAGACAATAAAGCGTTTTACAGTTTTTTCAAAGATGTTTTTGTTTTTGAACAGCCAAGTGATATAGTAAGCGGTGATTTTTACTGGATGCATCCTATTGACAACGACAGGATAATTTTCGCCGTTGCCGACTGCACCGGACACGGAGTCCCGGGAGCCTTTATGAGTGTTTTGGGAATTTCATTGCTAAATGATATTATAATCAAACATAATGAGTATGATCTGAGCAATATTCTTAACCAGCTAAGATCTGGCTTTATTACGGCATTACACCAGGACAACCCCGGACATAAGCACAGAGAGGGGGTAGATATTTCAATCTGTTTGTATAATAAATCAACCAAAGAACTGCATTTTGCTGCAGCAAGAAGTCAATTGTGGATTTTGAGTAAAAGTGGTAACAACAATGGCGATTTTACTAACAAAAACACATCTAAACCGAAAGCAGAAATAAAAGTTTATAAAGGTGATGGTATTCCAATTGGCGTGCACAGAAATAACAAAAGATTTAATAAGCAAATAATTAAACTTAACAGTGAAGATCTGTCTTTATACCTTTTATCTGACGGTTATTATAATCAATTAAACCACAAAACCAATAAACGCTATACAAGCAAAAGACTTAAAGAGAATCTTCTAAAAATATGCTATTTGCCTTTAAAAGAACAATGTAAAATTTTGGAAAGAGAATTACACTCCTGGAAAGGGAATGAGCCACAGATTGATGACATAACTATACTTGGTATAAAAACCTGACTTCCAGCTCTTAATAACGGCCGTATAGGGTTTAATGGCAAAACTATATTAATATGTATAATATTCTATAACTAACATAGTTTCAATAAAATATTTAAAATAAAAAAGAACAAAGCCTGCTTTAATCTTGTTGCATTTTAGCACGCATTTTCTTTTTCCAGTCCTGATAGTCTTTTTCAAAAAGTTCAGGGTCATTTACCCTAAGCCAAGTCCCATATTTAACATAATCAGGAATATTACCACCATTAGACTTTTTTTGCTTTTCTGGTATTCCTTTTTGATTTAAATGTCTCTCATATGCTATTTTGCTTGGCCTTTCTTCTTTTCTGTTCATAATTGTTTAATAAGTATTAATTATTAATTATTATTTCCAATATATTTCACTTTAAATCAAATTTAAAGAAACCATGATTATTTAAAACCATTGATCTCTTTTAAAATCCTTGAATTAAAACAAAATTAATTGTAGCCCCGACAGGAATCGAACCTGTATCTAAAGTTTAGGAAACTTCTATTCTATCCGTTGAACTACGGGGCCAAAAAATTCAATGCAAAGCTAATGAAAACAAAATATTTTAAAAAATATTTTCGCCTAATTTGGATATATGGCGTTTATTTTGCGACAAACCGCTAAAAGAGTCATGCTATTGTTGCCCCATTTTCACAGTCTTTATCAACAGATACAAAAGTTAGCTTACCATTTGTATCCTGGGCCATCATCAACATTCCTTCAGAAGGGATTCCCTTGATATTACGGGGTTCAAGATTAACCAAAACTACAACTCTTTGCCCTGTTATTTCTTCTGGGTCATATTGTTCGGCAATTCCGGCCACGATGGTCCGTTTATCCACTCCAGTGTCAACTAAAAGCTTTAGAAGTTTTTTTGTTTTGCTGACTTTTTCGGCTTTCAATATTGTTGCTGCTCTCAAGTCCAATTTAGCAAAATCATCAAACTTAATGTGTGGTTTAATTGATTCCAGGTCAGATTTCTCTTTTTCTTCGTTTTCGCGCCTGGCATTATGAAGCTTTTTAACCTGTTCCTCAACCTGGCGATCTTCTATCTTATCAAATAACAATTGAGGTTCATTAATATTATGCCCTTCTGGTAACAGGTTATTATCTTTTGCAGATTCCCAATTCAAATCAGGCAAATTGAGCATTTGTTTCAACTTCTTAGCAGTAAAAGGAAGGAAAGGCTCGCTTATAATTGATAGTACTGCGCAAATCTGCAGACAACAATTCAAAATATTCTTTACTCTTTCGGGTTCAGTTTTTTTGATTTTCCATGGTTCAGAGTCTGTCATATACTTGTTCCCCAATCTTGCCAGCCCCATCATCTGGCTGAGGGCTTCCCTGAATTTATAATTATCAATACTGTTGCCAATGCGATCGGCAAAGGCTGTAATTTCTTCTTTGATATTTAGTTCTTCTTCAGCCGGGTTCGCCAAAGGAGGCACAACACCATTGTAATACTTATGGGTAAGAACAAGTGTGCGATTTACAAAGTTTCCAAATATCGCAAGTAATTCATTGTTGTTACGCGACTGGAAATCTCTCCATGTAAAATCATTGTCTTTCGCTTCGGGAGCAGAAGCACACAACACATACCTCAAAACATCCTGTTTGCCTGGGAACTCTTCAAGATATTCATGCAGCCACACAGCCCAGTTTCTGGATGTTGAGATTTTGTCCCCTTCGAGATTCAAAAACTCATTTGCCGGAACATTATCCGGCAAAATATATGTGCCTTCGGCATAAAGAATTACGGGAAATATAATACAGTGAAATACTATGTTGTCTTTACCGATAAAATGAACGAGTTTTGTGTCTTTGTCTTTCCAGTATGGTTCCCAATCAACATTTTTTTGTTCGGCCCACTGGCGTGTAGCGGAAATATAGCCTATCGGGGCATCAAACCAAACATATAATACTTTGCCTTCCGTATTTTCTATAGGTACTTTTACCCCCCAGTTCAAATCTCTTGTTACAGCTCTTGGTTTTAAACCGGTATCGATCCAGGACTTGCATTGCCCGTATACATTAGATTTCCAGGTATTTTTATTTTCTTCAAGTATCCATTGCCTTAACATTGGCTCATATTCATCAAGCGGAAGATACCAATGTCGGGTTTTTTTCATAACTGGTTTGTTGCCGCTTAACATCGACCGGGGGTTTTTCAACTCATTTGGACTTAAAGAAGAACCGCAGCTCTCACACTGGTCACCATAAGCTTTCTCATAACTGCAAACAGGGCAAACACCAACAATGTACCGGTCAGCAAGAAACTGCTTGTTTTCTTCATCGTAGTATTGATCAGTCTCTTTCTCCAACAACTTACCTTTATCGTATAGTGTGCGAAATATATTTGATGCCGTCTGATGATGGAGGTCTAATGAAGTACGGCTGTATATATCAAAAGAAATACCAAATTCGCGAAAAGATTTTTCAATCATGCTGTGATACTTATCCACAATTTCTTTTGGTGTAACCCCTTCATTACGTGCTTTTATAGTTATTGGCACTCCGTGTTCATCGCTACCACATATAGAAACAACATCCTCACCCTTCAACCTTAAATAACGAGAGTAAATGTCTGCAGGAACATATACCCCGGCAAGATGGCCTATGTGTATAGGGCCATTGGCATATGGCAGAGCAGAAGTCACAGTATATCTTTTAAACTTTTTCGAAGTTTCTGTGTTTTTTTTTGACATAACTTTGGAGTATAATGTTCTGAATTTCAAATAATAATACCTGGTGTGCAAAATAATGCAAAAAACGTTTTCAATATCAAGCAGGCAAAGTTAAAAATTTGTAGTATAATTGTATCCAAACATCACCATTTTCTTTAATTGATAATAAAAACAATTCACAAAAACATCATTATCGCTTTTTAATAATAAAACTGTTTATTCCAAAAGGTTTTATTAATTTTGTTGCCTGATAAAAATCCCAGGAAACAATGAGACAAATCATAGTTATAATAGTTGGTTTGACATTTTTTACATCCTGCAAGGTGCTGACACCCGAACAAATGTTACGCACTCCAAGGTCATATGAGTTTTCCGACATTGAAGATCTTGAAAAAGTAGAAGAATATCGTATCGCACCAAATGATGAAATTTTTTTCCAGCTTTTCACAAATAAAGGTGAGCTTCTTATTGACCCGCTTGATCAATCAATGCTTCGTCAGACTACACGTAGAGAAACTATTTATCTTGTTGAACATGACGGAAAGGTAAAGTTGCCTGTTTTAGGCAGAGTTAATATGGCGGGCTATACACTGCGTGAAGCTGAAAAGATGCTGGAAGAAGAGTATTCTGCTTATTACAACAGGCCTTTCGTGCAGCTACGGGTTACAAACAACAGGGTTATAATCTTTCCGGGTGGCCGTGGAGGTTCATCGCAGGTCATTTACCTTGAAAACACCAACACTACGCTTTTTGAAGCATTGGCAATGTCTGGTGGGATTAAAGACGGCAAAGCCCACAGTGTAAAGTTAATAAGAGGTAAGCCTGATAATCCCAAAGTATATATGATTGATCTCTCAAAAATTGATGGCGTTGAAAGCGCAAACTTCGTTTTACAAGCAAATGACATCATTTATGTTGACCCAAGAGAAAGAGTGCCGCAAAGAATACTTGAACATGTTACACCATATCTGACATTAACATCTACTTTACTTTTGATTTATACATTGATCAATTAAAAAATGAACAAAAGCAACCTTAGAAAAATATCTACAATAAATGATGAGCTTGACTTAAAACTTCTTTTTTTTATTGCAAAAAAGAATATGTTGTTTTTGCTGGCATTTATTTTACTGGCAGTGGCAAGTTCTTTTGTTTATCTGCGCTATACACCTCCGGTTTATCAAACATCATCTGTCCTGCAAATAAGTACTGAAGACCAGGCAAAAAGCATCCTGCCGACAAAAACATTCTTTGACGATGACATTGCTAAGCAGATCGAATTAATGCGTTCACAGGTTTTTATACAAAGAGCACTTGAAAGATTACCTCTTGAAACCAGCTATTACTCCAAAGGCAGCTTCCTTAATTTTGAGCTCTACCGTAACTCACCCTTCAAGGTTCAGGCAAATGTAAAATGCCCTTCTATTTACGGCATTCCAATATTTGTTGATTTCATTGATGAAAAAAAAGTTGTTTTGTCGTATGAGATTAACAGCAGAACCCACAGAAAAGAAGAAGTCCGGGTTGGAGAAACAGTAAGTTTCACGGAAGCAGATATGGAAATTGAAATTTTCAATTTTAGAGCAATAGATGAACAACAAAGTGTTTTTAGCAAAAACTCATACTTTTTTGTTTTAAACAACCCAAAAACTATAGCTGAAAAATATGCTGACGACCTGAAAATAAATGTTCTCAGTTCTGCAGCAAAAACAGTACAAATTACATTTGAAGGCAATAATGCTCAAAAAGCTTCTGATATTGTAAACGCAATTGCAGAGGAATTTGGCATTTATGAACTTGAAAAGAAAACCGAAAGTGCTGACAAAATACTGAGTTTTATTGACTCCCAACTTGATATGGTTTTCGCCAAGCTCTCCGAATCGGAAATTGAACTGGAACAGTTTAAGCAGCAACACCAAATAAACGAGACAAAACCATCTCCCCTTCCATCCATTATCGACAGGATCAGTGATTTCGAAACACAGATCATCCACCTCGAAATGGAGGAGAGTATTTATAGACAGATAGAAGAAAATTTAAAAAAGGACGACGAAACCGACATTTACAGTCTTGTAGCTATACTTTCAGGCAGTGAATTTCAGGACAATATTTCCCGGATGCTGTCAAATTTACAGGAATTACTACTGGAAAGAGAAAAGCTTTTATATGAAGTCACTCCCAGCAGCAGGCAAATATCCTCACTTGACCATCAGATTGACATTCAAAAAAAGATTATTATCGAAAGTATAGGATCCCTGAAAAACAATATCAACTCAAGAAAAGAGGAGTTAAAAAACAAAATTGCACAATACGAGCAACATGTTTTAAATCAAAGAGGGCAGTACAGTCATATTGAATTCAGCAGGCTGCAGAGAGTGCATTCTATAAATGAGCGATTTTACAATCAGTTGGTGGAAAAAAAAGCCGAACATTCCATTTCTAAAGCAGGCTTTGTTTCTCAAAGTGTTATACTTGAATCATCGCGCACTCCGGGCAAGCCCATAGCACCAAAACCAAGAAATGTGTATATCAGCAGTTTGCTGGCAGCAGCTTTTTTGGGTATCGGTGTGATACTACTAAAATACCTTTTTTATAATGAGATATCCTCCCTCAGTGATGTTACAAAATATACAAATGCTTCGGTTTTGGGTGTCATACCAAAATATAAAAAGGAAATTCCTCCAAACCAATTGTTGGTTTCAAAAAAGCCTAAATCCATTATTGCCGAATCATTACGGGCAATCCGGACAAACCTGCAATTTATAAACAACGATCCGGGAAGCAAGCTGATTTCCGTTACTTCTACCATATCAGGAGAAGGAAAAACGTTCTTCTCAATGAACCTTGCAGGCATCCTGGCTTTCAGCAACAAAAAGGTTATAGTAATTGACCTGGACATGAGAAAGCCTAAAATTCATAAAGGGTTTAATGTGAATAACCTTAAAGGTATAAGCACTATATTATCAGGTATTGACAATGTTGATGAATGCATTCAATCGTCGAATGTAAAAAACCTTGATTTCATTACTGCCGGCCCGGTTCCTCCAAACCCCTCTGAATTGATTATCAGCAATAATATGAACGAAATGATCAATTGGCTTAAAGATAAATATGATTTCGTTATTATAGACACCCCCCCTGTCGGCATTGTTACCGATGGAATGAAATGCTTGTTGATGGCCGATTATCCGATTTACATGTTTAAAGCCAACTATTCAAAAAGATTGTTTATTCAGAACTTGAACCGACTGATTATCGACAACAAAATATCACACCTTTCCCTGGTGCTAAATGCTATCGACTATGAGTTTTCAAGTTATGGATACGGAAAAATGTACTCTTACCAAGGCTACAAAGGTTACGGGTATGATTTTGGATATTACGACGATAGTGATTTTGAACCCGGCAAATTCCGGAAAATTATGAACCGGCTAAAAAACAAATTAACCATTTAACGGCTGAAATGAAGTTAATCAAAACGGAAATTGAAGGACTGCTAATCATTGAACCTAAAGTGTTTGAAGACGAACGGGGGCACTTTTTTGAATCGTGGAACAAGCAAGTTTTTGCTAAACAAGGGCTTGATTGGGATTTTGTGCAGGATAATCAATCATGTTCAGTAAAAAATGTTCTTCGAGGACTGCATTTCCAAAACCCCCCTTACGAGCAGGGAAAGCTTTTAAGAGTCGTTAGCGGAAGCGTAATGGATGTTGCTGTAGATTTAAGAAAAAAAAGCAACACTTACGGAAAACATTTTAAAATAATACTTAATTCCGGCGAAAAAAAGTTGTTTTGGATTCCTCCCGGATTTGCTCATGGTTTTCTTACCCTGGAAGACAATACTATTTTTTTATATAAGTGTACAAAAAGGTATGATAAGGATTCCGAGAGATCCATTATCTGGAATGACCCGGAATTAAATATCGATTGGGGAGTTAGCAGCCCTATTGTATCGCCAAAAGATGCAAAAGCACCTGCATTTGATCAATTGGACAGCCCTTTTTGAATTAGTGAAAAGCAAAATTATTGAAAAACAACAGATAAATATTAAACATTTGATAATGGAAGAAAATTTGGGTTTGATATACCTCTTGTTCTTTTTTGCTGCACTGGCTTTTTCATTATTAATAAACCGCTTCTTATTGAAGTTTTCAAAAACTATTGGTATTCGCAGCAGAACTGACAGCACCCTTATTCGTTGGAGTGCCAATGAAAAACCTTCGTTGGGTGGTATCTCTTTTTATATAGTTTTCCTCTTAACAATAATTGTTTTTGCATTCCTGAAAAACAACAGTGTTGATTTTCTTAATATGCAAACAATGGGGCTATTTATTGCCGTCACAATAGGTTTTATGCTTGGGCTTTTCGATGATGCATACAACACCCGGCCATGGATAAAGTTTTTTACACAAGTGCTTTGTGCATTGGTCCTTATTGCTACAGGAACATATATAGAATTTTTCAAAAACGACTTTTTAAATTACTTTCTCACAATATTTTGGGTTGTAGGCATTATGAATTCCATTAACATGCTTGACAACATGGATGGTATAACAACCATTGTTTCAACATTCATCTTAGGTACTATCCTGGCAAGCTTGTTTTTAAAAGGTGACTATACAAACCCATTGATAATACTTATTATAGGCCTTACAGGTGCATTGATTGGTTTTATTTTTTATAACTGGAGCCCTGCAAAAATGTTCATGGGAGATACAGGCAGTCAACTGCTTGGTGTAATGCTTGCAGGGGTTGGCATTATCCATTTCTGGAATGGCACTGATGCAAGCGGTAACCATATATTAAGCATGAAAATAACGGCTGTCGCGATGGCCTTTTCAATGCCTTTAATTGACACGACTACTGTTTTTATCAAGCGCATTGCAAAAGGCACATCCCCTTTTGTCGGTGGAAAAGACCATACCACACATCACCTTTCATATCTCGGCTTATCAGAAAGACAAGTAGCTATTGTTTTTATTATTCTTTCTGCAATATCATTGCTTTTTACTGTTATTATAACAAACTACATAGAAAACTGGAATATAAAACATTTTGTTGGTTTTGGACTCTATCTGGCCACGGTTTTTACAACTTTATTTATAATAGCCAGCAAAGCACCAAAAGCCGGTATAACACAATGATTTTTTAATACGCAAACATGTATAGCTATTAAAGCATTAAAACATGCACGAAGCAATCAACAAATCCTGGCATGGCCGTTTCCCTGCAAAAGAAGTTATTATCGGCGATATTGGATTAGGTGGCAATAATCCCGTAAGGACACAATCCATGACCAACACCGCAACCCATAATACAAAGGAAACTGTTGAACAATGTCTGCGTATTATCGAAGCAGGTGCTGATTTTGTTCGCATTTCCACTCCCAACATTAAGAGTGCAAGAAATCTTGCCGAAATAAAAAAGCATATCCGCGCCGCCGGTTATAACACCCCGCTTATAGCTGATATCCATTACAAACCCGATGTCGCTCTTATTGCTGCACGCATAGCTGAAAAAATAAGGATAAACCCGGGGAATTACTGCTCAGCAGCCTCATTTGAAAAACAAACAATTAATGAAAAAAACTATACTAATGAACTTGAAGTAATACACAAAAACATCTCACCACTACTGGAAATTTGCAAAGAATATGGTACTGCTATACGTATCGGAACTAATCACGGTTCTCTTTCTCCCCGCATATTGTACCGTTACGGTAACACAGCGGAAGGAATGGTACAAGCTACTTTGGAGTATTTAAAAATACTTGAAGATTTTGGATTTTATAAAACTGTCATATCGCTTAAATCAAGTAGTCCTGCAATTATGATTGAGGCCTACCGGCAAATAGCCTGCGCCCTCATCAAACGCAAACACTGTTATCCTTTACACTTAGGTGTAACAGAAGCCGGAGCACAAGATGAAGGAAGAGTCAGATCGGCAGTCGGTATCTGCTCACTGCTAAATGATGGCATAGGAGATACTATCAGAGTCAGCCTCTCTGAAGAACCTGAGAAAGAAATTCCTTTTGCCAAAAAAATCATAAAAACATACGAAAAAAATAATTTGAGCCACAAAAGTGAAAAACCATTGTTCAGGGAATCGGACAAATTCAAAATCCTCAGTAAAATAAAGAACAAATTGCCAAATAAGCCTTCTGAATATCCTGTTGTCATATCAACATGTATACCAGAAAGCACAATATCATTAAAAGAAAAATCAAAACAACATCAGAAACCGGATTATGTTTTTTGTAATGAGATTGTAAAAACAAACAGTGAGAAACTTATTTTACCATACAAATTATGGAAAGAACAGAACAGCTCAGATATATATCCTTTGATTAGTATCAGTGATATTAGCTCCACCGTAAATATTAAAGCTAACACTAAGTTTATCCTTGTCAAAACGACCGACATAACCAAAGAGGAACTAAAATCTGTATGCTCAGTTAAAGATGCGGTTTTAGTTCTTGAAACTTATCTTCCAACCCCCACAGATACAATTATTGACTTTGTAAAGGAAGTTTTATCAACTTGTTCTATGCCTGTAGTCCTTAAAACCACAACAAACATAAGCGACCGCGAGCAACTTATAATAGATTTGGCTAATCTGTACGGATATTTGATATCTGAAGGAGTAATAAACGGAATATGGGTAGACTCAAAAGACAACATAAAAAACAATGAAACCGCCCTGTTGTCATTTTCATTACTTCAGGCTACCGGCAAGCGCATTACTACCAATCAGTATATATCATGCCCTACCTGCGCCCGAACCTCTTTTAACCTGCAGGAAGTAATTGAAGATGTTAAAAAACAAACACAACACTTCAAGGGTTTAAAAATTGCAATCATGGGGTGTGTAGTCAACGGTCCAGGAGAAATGGCTGATGCTGATTACGGCTTGGTGGGCTCGGGAAGGGGAAAAATCCACCTTTATAAAAAACAGAAAATTATCAAAAAAAACATAGAGCAGAAAAATGCTGCCAAAGAACTTGCAAAACTAATAGCACAAAATAAAAACAGCTAGTAAAAACAACTGAATTATTTAAAATGTTATCCATTTGTATACCTGTTTACAATCATGATTTAAATGCTTTGGTTAGCTCACTCCATGAGCAGGGAGTAAACCTTAACATCCCATTTGAAATAATACTGGCTGATGATGCATCAGAAAAAAACTACAGAACGCAAAACATTAAGCTTGATCAACTTGATCATGTTAAATATATTCAACTGGATAAAAATATTGGAAGGGCTAAAATCCGTAATCTCCTTGCAAGCAAATCCAGTTTCCAATATTTACTATTTATTGATTGCGACACAATAGTCCCCGATGACAATTACCTCAAAAGATACATGCCCTATCTTAAAAAAGGCATTGTTGTCTGTGGCGGAACGACCTATTACAATTCTTTAAAAAACAAACAATTCAGACTAAGGTGGCTTTATGGCACCAAGAGAGAAGAAAAAACAGCGAAACAAAGAGGGAAAAAGCCTAACAGATCATTTATGACCAACAACTTCCTGATACACAAAGAACTGTTCAACAAGTACAAATTAAATGAAACTATTTCCGGATATGGCCATGAAGATACTTATTTCGGTTATCAGTTAAAAAAAGAGGGAATAAGTATTATTCATATTGACAACCCACTTATTCATGTTGGCCTTGAAACATCAGACGTTTTTCTTAATAAAACCAGGGAAGCAATACGCAACCTTTTGAAAGCTTACAAATATACAGAACATGACAAGGAGTTTGCTTCAATGGTAAGTCTACTTCAAGCATATTCCAGGGTAAAACAATTTAAAATCGCATTTTTTATGCGTTTTGGGTACAAGACATTTAAAAATCTAATGGATAAAAACCTGCTGGGCTCAAAACCAAAGCTGTGGATTTTTGATTTGTACAAACTTGGTTACATTTGCATTGCAGAAGATGAAAGTTAGAAGCTCTATCAAACTTTGAAAAAGACCTTATTGACCTAAGATATAATGTTTTAGCCTTAATTTTAAACCTTGCCTTCTTTAGATCAATCCAAAACACTATCAACATTTTTTATCAATGAATTGATGATAAAATCAATGTTTTCATCCGTCAAATCATAGTATATCGGCAACGAGACCTCATTGCAAAAAAGCTCATAGCTTTTTGGATAATCTTCAATTTTGTAGTTCAGTTTCTTGTATAAAGTCAGCAAAGGCAGTGGAATAAAATGTACATTTAGTGAAGCTCCGTCTTCATAAACTTTTTTTATTATTTCATCTCTTATTTGTTCATCAGCGCCTTTTATTCTAAGCATAAAAAAGTTATTAGAACTCTTTCTTTGGGCGCTATCTGCAGGAGGCAAAACAGCCCACTCTTTATCCTTTAGCAAACTGTAATATTTGTTAAAAATATATTTCCGTTTTGGCAGCATATCATCTTCATAGCGCTGAAGTTCAACCAGTCCGATTGCAGCTTGCAGGTCAGTCATATTGGATTTAAATCCGGCTTCCAGCACATCATAGCGCCAGCTATCGCCTTTTGTTTTGGAATAAGAATCTTTTGTTTGCCCCTGAAATGATTTTATGGTAATCTTTTTATATATCTCGTCGCAATCCATTGACTTTGGCAGATTTAAACAGATTGCACCGCCTTCGGAAGTAGTAATGTTTTTTGTGGCCTGAAAAGAAAAAACTGTAATATCAGCAAGGCTCCCGGTTTTTTTTCCTTCATATGTGGCTCCAAGTGAATGAGCAGCATCAGCAATAATCAAAATCCTTCCAATTTCTTTTTGAATATTGTTGGAAGGTCTGAACTTCTTTTTAATATTTAGGTCATTAATTACTTCATATATTCTCGTATAGTCAGCAGGGTATCCTCCAACATCCACTGGAATTATTACTTTGGTTTTTGAAGAAACAGCCTTTTTGATTTCATCGGGTGATATGGTAAAATCATCTTCCACATCAACCATTACTGGTTTTGCATTAAGGCGCACCACTGCATTCGCTATAGCACAATAAGTATATGCCGGTAAGATCACTTCATCACCCTTGCCAACACCAAACCAACTCAAAACTATTTCTAAACCTGCAGTGGCCGAGTTTACACAGATTGTTCGCTCATGCCCGCAATATTTAGTTATATGCTCCTCAAATAATTTTGTTTTTGGACCGGTAGTAATCCATCCGGATAAAAGAGTTTCTTTTACCTCTTCTAATATCTTGTTATCTATACGGGGCGGTGAAAAAGGAATCATAATACTTTTTTTCAAAATTATAAAATATTTCAAACAAACCAATTTATATATAAACCCTCACCCGCAAACTTTGATATTTTAAATTTTAAACAAATCTTTTCGATATAATAAAAAAAACAATAGACATACAACTTATGTAAAATAAATTTATAACTTTGGTCAATGCAAAATTTTACTTTTTTATAACTAATATAATTTATTAACCAAATTTCAATACGATGGAAGTAACTAAAAGACTCGATTTCGGTCAAACTCTTAAAGGAGCAATTCAAATTGGCACTAAAAATGCCATGACAGTTATTGGTGCAGCAATATTGTACGCTATAACTGTTTGGATACCTTATTTAAACATTGGAACTACTATTGCTTTCTTTACTGTATTGCCTGTAAAATTAGGCAAAGGAGAGAGTTTCTCCCCAACAGAGATTTTTGATGCTAAATACAGGGAAAATATGACAAACTTTTTTCTTGTATTAGGTTTAGTAAATGCAGGTATAGGTTTTGCCTTCCTGCTGGCTTTTTTTCCCGGCTTAGTCATTATGTATGCCTGGATGTTTGCTGCTGCTTTGGTTATTAACAAAGGCATGAAGCCAATTGAAGCAATAAACACAAGTTATAAAGCCACTTATGGCAGTAAATGGACTATCTTTTTCGCTTACCTCGTATTAGGTATAATCATATGGTTGATAAGCCTTCTTCTGGGATTGATAGCCACAGGTTTAGGTCAAATTGCAGGTTGGCTGGGAGCATTTTTTGGGTTTATCTTTTTTGTTGCAATAGCAGTATTATCTTTTGCAGCATTTATAGGATTATTTGGACAGCTCTACAAATCACTAATTATTGATAATCCGGTAATTGAGCAAGAAGGTTAATAACACATCAAATATTTAATCCGGCTAACTTGTTATCAGGTTACAACGGAAGCCAAAAAAGCCGGCAAGTGGCATTAACTGTCCAATTGCCGGCTTTTTTAATTATTATTTTAATCCTTGTTTATTCAGACCTGTTATTTGTTAAATCCCCAATGTTTTTTTAATCTTATCAACAGGCAGTTTTTTACCTGCGGCTTCTTCTTCTATTGTTTTAAATATTGATTCGTGGTTTATTATTTGAGATTTTACCGCAAACAAAACAATAGAAGCCAAAGCAGCGTTTTTAGCACCCAGGCTTCTGAAGTCATATTTAATAACTTCTGCGCCGGTGTCAGGGACTTCCAGGCTTGAATCAATATAAAGAACACCTTTTTGCATGTGTCCTATACGCTTTTTGTTATGATTTAAACCGTCTGTAGAGGTGATAATCGCCACATCGGGAATATTTATCCCATGGAAGTTGATTTTTTCCGGTGACAAGTTTAATTCTGCTGTTGAGAAGCCCACACCAACAGTAACCGGATAGCTTCCTTTCTGAGTAACATCCAGACCTGACCGCATAGCAGCTTTAGAAAGCATAGCAGCCGCCAGTTGGACACCTTCGCCTGCTGATCCACTCAACACAACAGACAATGGCTCTTTAAGATTATGCTTAAAGTCTGCTTTAATCGTTGAAACTTTACTTAAAAGATCATTTGTTTTTTGGGTTTGTGTAAACTTATATGCCGGCCTCTGGTTTGTCCATTCTCCAATTTCACGCCCGGAACTCTCTACAATTTCTGTAAGCTTACGTTTTGGATTTAGCTTAACACCGTAGCTGGGGCATATTTCAATCACTTCGATTAACGAAAACCCATCTGTTTTAAAAGCATTGACAAACTTCTCAGAAATATCTCCAACTCCGAGCACTCTGCTTACATGAGCTGCTCCTGCGGTGTGTGCAAGAGCACAAATATCATAACCCGACAAAGGATTACCATCATAAGATGTTGTCGTAGCAAAGCCTTTAGGTGTAAGTCCGCTGGTTTGGCCACCGGTCATACCATAAAGCATATTATTGTGTAAAACAATAGTCATGTTAAGGTTCAGTCTTGCTGCTTCCATAATATGCTGCAAACCAATGGTAGCCCCGCCGTCACCAATGAAAACAACAACTTTTTTATCAGGGTTTTCTATACCAAACGATATGCCGGCACCCAGTGCCGGAGACCTGCCATGCAAGCCGTGAACGGTATGAGTATTCAAACACTTGTCAATAATCCCATGGCATCCTATATCTGTTATCATTACAACATCAAGAGCTGACAAACCAAGGCTTTCCATAGCTTTTGTACTATGCTTGGCTATCATGTCATGTCCGCAACCCTTACAATAAGGTAAAGATGATGTGTTTAAAAATTGTGTGCTCATTTTTCTACCTCCTTTAAAATTTCTTCGGGTGTGATCATTTTACCCAAACCTTCTACAAATCTAATGTTTTCAGGCCTTTCAACTCCAAACAGCAACTGGCCAAGCTGATTATTGATATTCTCCTCCGCAATAACCGTTTTACTATATTTTTTAATAATCTTTTTATATTCAACCGGTGTCGGAATAAGTGTTTTGGGTATCAACAGGCTTATTTTTCTGCCTTGCTTGCGCATTCTGTCTACAGCATCAATAGCTGCTGCTGAAGATATACCATAAGATATTACCAGGTCCTGAGCTCCCTCCTGGTGATCATGTTCATAATAATTATAGTCTTTAACAGACTCATTGACTTTATTTTCCAGCCTGCGGGTATTATTCAGCGCTTCATCCGATGAGTGTTGTAAAATGCCACGCTGATCGTGAGTAGAAGCATTGATCCTGACCTGATGTTTGTTTTGCGTAACCGGTAAAAAATCAGGCACCAACCCTTCAGCACCATAAGGCTTATAGTCACAATCCTTGTTGTAAAATTTTCGCTCAACAGGTTTGATATCATCAAGCAGTCCCATATTAAAGCTTTTTTGCGTCATCACTTCTTCCTTGGAAGTTAGTAAAACAACAGGCGTTCTGAGCTCAACTGCCATGTTAACAGCTTTTTCCGACAGTTTCCAGCAATCTTCAAAATTTGAAGTTGCCAATACTGGTAATGGATGGCCGCCCGACATCATACCTTTAAGCAAAAGCAAGTCGCCTTGAGCACCGCAGGTAGCAGTACCAGTTGCCGGGCCTAGCCTTTGAACAAGTATAATTACCATAGGCAACTCCATCATATAGGCCATATTTATCGTCTCAACCATCAAAGCAAACCCCGGAAAAGATGTTGCTGTAATGGGTATCTTACCTGTAACCGCCAACCCTGACATCCATTGTAATGTTGTTATTTCATCAGGTGCCGGTAGCATTATTGACATCCTTTGGCTGCCATATGCATATAGCAAATTTGCAGGTGTGATAGGGTACCCGATAAAGGCATCAGCCCCGGCACGCGCCATACTCTCAATAATCAGGCGTGAACCGTCAATCAATACCTGCTGTTCTTTATTTTTTTCTTGCATAAACTACTCCTTTACTAATAATATTTTCAATTTGTTTTTCAGTATATCCAAGCCAATCCCTTAGAATCATCTCAGTATGCTCTGCATAATGAGGTGGGGGTGAAAGATGTTCTTTAATTAAGTTATCTGTAGTGGTAAAAGCTATTGAACGTACACCTTCAATTTTTTTGTTTTCGGAATATGTTCCCTGCAATACCATTCCTTTTGACTCCGGCACCTCAAAGACCTCTTTCATATTAAAAACACCACCTGCAGGAATACGTTTTTGTTCAAAAAGTTTCAAAATTTCATCACGCCTGTACTCAGAAATAAGTTCTTGTAAAATTGATAGTATCTCTTTTTTGTTTATAACCCTGTTTTGATTTTTGGCAAATCTTTCATCTTCGGCAAGTTCAGGTTTTCCAAGCAAAGAAATGAGCTCCTTAAATTGTTTATCTGTTCCTGCAGCCAACACGATCTCTTTATCATCGGCTGTTTTGAAAATAGTACCGTAAGGCACAATGTTGGGATGGTCTGATCCAATCCTTTCAGGGATTTTATTGCCAACAAGCCAATTAGTAGCCTGGTTTGCCAGCGATGACACACCTGCCTTGAATAGTGATGCTTCAATGTATTGCCCTTTTCCGGTTCTTTCGCGGTAAAGTAAGGCCAGAAGTATAGCCTCCTTCAGGTGATGTGCTGCCAAAACATCCATAAGGGCAACAGGCATTTTGGTAGGTGGGCCGCCGGGATTGCCATTCATGTACGTAAATCCGCTTTCAGCCTGAATAATAGCATCAAAGCCGGCTCTAGTGTTTTCTAAACCATACCCGGTTATATGCGAGTATATCAAACTCTGATTGTATTTTTTCAGTGTAGGATAGTCAACCCTAAGCTTTTCGGCATCACCGGGCTTATAACTTACCAAAACGATATCACACTCGGCAGCAAGTTTGTATACTATCTCAAGGCCCTCCTCTTTGCGGAGATCGACAGCAAATGATGATTTACCCCAATTGACGCAGGAAAAATACCCGGAAATATCGGTATCGGGGTCTTCTGAAGCCAGTTTCCATTTACGTGTAACATCACCCTCTGTAGTGATGTTTTCAACCTTGACTACTGTAGCTCCCAGTTCGGCAAAAAACATCCCCACGCTGGGGCCGGCTAATACATTTGCCAACTCAAGCACCTTCAAACCTTCCAATGGTGTCTTTTCGTCCATAATAGTTATTTTATATCTGTTTAAATATTGTCAATTTCCCGCATTATCAAGCCAATATAAATAAAGTCAAACCTTTTATTTCTTAATTTCAGGGTTATCTTCAGCTATCTGGGCTTTCTTATTACGTGAATAAATATTGCCTATTATTATAAAGACAATTGCTGCACCTATTGCCACATAAGTATTTTCAACACTCCACCAGCCAAAAATACCTGCAATTATATTTATCAATACGGCAATTGTGCCTCCAACAAATGCAAACCTCACTCCATCCGTGCTTATCCACCCTCTCTTGTATAATCCCATAACAATAACTATAGCACCGATAGCACGTATTCCATAAGATATATAGGCCATGTCAAGTATGGCACCTGTGCTGTAATAAGCCAATGGTATTGTAATAAAATTAACCAGCAAAACAAGCTTTCTTGCAGTAGAAATAAGCTTTTTGTCAACAGCTGTTTTATTGATAATACCATGATAAATATCTTTGGTAGCAATGGTAACTACTGCAAAATTCACCGGTCCGACTGTAGAAAGAATTGCCGCGAGTATTCCTGCTAATGCAATCCCTCCTAAGACCGGGTGAATAAATTCCGGTGTAACCATCAGCGTAGGCAGTACCATTTTAGGGTTGATAATCTGGTGGGCACTGTCCCATAATGGGCTTGCAGCAGTAGTTACATCAAAGTAATTGCCGGTTTTAGCTACCAGTCCTAATAATGCGACCATTATGCCAAAAGGAGCTATTATCAATGAAGAAAGTATTGCAGCTTTTCTTGCAATTGAAGCACTTCTTGCAGCAAATATAGGCTGTATACTTGCCTGCCCTGCCATACCACCCAAGACACCTCCAAGAACCAAACTCCAGGCATAGCTTAATCCGCCACTGAAGGGATTATAAAGATTTTCAGGCGAGCCTAGATTTATCATATTTTCTTTCAATGCTACAAAACCGCCAACATCACTAACACCAATAATGGCAGCAATACCAACACCAATAAACATAACCACAACATGAATTATACCTGTTATGGCAAGAGCATGCATCCCCCCAACATAAGTGTAAATAGTAATTATCACCGATGAAATTATTACCGAATGCAGCCATGGAAAATCAAACATAGCCGAAATAACACTGGCAGCCGTTTGCAGTTGAACAAAAGCAAGAACCACATAGGCAAAAAGAAAAGCTATAGCAGATAAAGCTCTCGCCCTCCTGCCAAATAAGTTCTCTAGCATCTCACTGACAGTATGAACATTATTATCACGGTAATGCCTGGCAACGGTAAAACCAATTATTATCATACCTAAAGCTGTGGAAATATTGTAAAGAATGGGCTGCATTGTTCCAGACATAAAAGCTCTCTCGCTAACTCCTATCGTACTCATACCTCCAAGCCACTCCGAAGCTACCACAACGGCACATGCTATTATTCCCAAATTTCTGCCGGCAACAAGATAATCAGCAGCAGAGCGACTTGCTACTTTTTTGGTAAGCAAAGAAATAAGGGTTATAAATCCAAAATACGCAATAATTACCAATAAATATATGTTCATGATCGTATGTTTACTTTTTTTCTTGTTTTATAAATAACACAGTAACTTTAAATATTTATTATTAGCTTAGACCAAGAGATTTTAAATCACTACTTATGTAAATCCTTTCTAAGATAACTAATTTATTTTTTGTTTATATTGTAAACAGCTTATTGATATTACCATAATAAATAATGAAAAAGGGGCATATATTTTTACACAAATACCCCTTTTAAAAATATGTTATTTAAAATGAGAATTGACCCAATAATTTTTTTTAATTAACTGAAACACTAAATAAAACATCACTTGATTCATTTTTTGATGGCGCAAAATTAAAGAATTAGTTTCAATAAAAAAACACAGATTAAAATAATAACATATCTTCTACTTTATCAATAATTCTTTTCAATAAATCTAAAAACAAACAACTGTTTACATAAGTTGATCCATAATTGTGTCGGGTTTTTGACTAAAATAAGCGATTTTACTACGGTAAAACTTATAAATGATAGCAAAAAATTTATACTTTTAGCATTTTCTATTTAATCTTTGTAAAAAAATCATTTAACTCTTATAAAAAACATGTTTAATGAATAGATATTTGAGCATAGTTTTCTCGTTAATTGTTTTGTTTGTTGGCTCCTATTTAATAGTAAAGGATTTTCATAAAGAGCAAATAAAAATATGGGATGAAAGTGCCAGTGCAAAAGTGTCTGTTGACATGTATGCCAACAACAATTATTTTTTTCATTATAAAGATGGGGAGCCCGCCAGAGGCACGCTGAAGCCTCCATTAAACATTTGGCTGAAAATGATTTGCTACCACTTTTTTGGTATTAATGAATTTTCTGTCAGACTGCCGTCAATTATAGCATCAATTCTTACAATGCTCGTATTATGGTATTTTGGGTTTTTCGTATTGAAACGAGCTGACTTGGGAATTTTATTTGCTCTTATACTGATCTCTTCAAAGGGATATGTCAGCTACCATGTTTCCCGTACAGGTGACCCTGATGCTTTATTAGTATTTTTTGTAACATTAGCCATTTTGTCTTTATACCAGCTTATACAAAAATATCCCATAAAAAATAACAAATATTATTTGTTCCTTGGAATATCGCTTTTACTAGCCATGTATACTAAAGGCATAATGGGTTTAGCGCCCCTTGCCGGACTTGGAATATATGCACTTGCAAACAAAAATGGAAGGAAGGTTTTATCTGATTACAAATTTTATGTAACATCATTTTCGGTTGTAATTTTAGTTATTATTTATTACGTTTTAAGGGAATATCTGGACCCGGGATATTTTGCTTATGTATTAAGGTATGAGATTTTTTCTTTTAAAGAAGCGCCCAACGATTGGGTAAAACATCCGAAATTTACTTTCTATATAAACTACTTGTTTACTGAAGGTTTTAAACCCTTTATGTATATTTTCCCGCTTTCATTATTAGTATACCTTTATTCTAAAGACAATACAGTAAAAGAGCTTATAAAATATACATTTTGGGGTATTATTATTTTCATCCTTGCAATGTCAGCCGCCACGTTGAAAAACGAATGGTATATAGCACCAGTATACCCTTTTCTTGCAATTTTTACTAGTGCAACCATGATCGGAATGAAAGATATTATAATATTAAAAACAGACAGAAAATACCACCTGATGATCAATATTGTTTTCGTAGCAATTATTATCGCCTTATGCTTTAATCCTATAAAAAAAATTCACAGGGCAAATCATCATTATAAAAAAAGTGTATACTATTTTGAACGTGAAGGGCGGTTTTTTGACTCTGTTAAACAAGACCATCCACAAATAAGGGATATAGGTGTAATTATCCCACACCATACTCGACAACTTCAGTTCTATATAAACAAATATGAATATCTTGATGGGACAAACACTACCATTTACAAAGACGTTGATAAAATCAAAGCTGAAGATGATACTATTATCGCCTGCGATAACAATGTTAAAGAAAAACTGCTGGAAAATTTTTCCTATGAAGTTATAGATTCGGATGAATATTGTAAGCTTATAAGAATTGAGAAAGCCAAAGATCAGTAATTTTCATGACCTTAATTAATAAACAACTGATCTAATCAAATCTCTTTATGATCTTAGCAGGTACACCAGCCACCATAGTATAGGGCTCCACATCGCGCGTTACCACAGAGCCGGCAGCTACTATAGCGCCTTTACCTATCCTTACACCGGCTAAAACTATACTGTTTATCATAATGCTTGCATCATCTTCGATTATTGTTTTTTTAATTCTATAAGGTAATTCAGAAATTTTTACAGTTTTATTGTACTTGTTCAAATCACGGTCATGTGCAACAATCTGAACTTTATTTAAAAGCCTGACACCGTTTCCTATATAAACATTTTCAGGATAAACACTGTCAATTAAAACATCCAAACCAATAAATACGTTTTTTCCTACTTTAACACCCCGCCATCTTTGCAGCATTGGACGCAAAAATCTTGAATTTATTGGTGCCAAAAAAACACAATGACGCGCTATGGATTGCAGAATTTCATTTTTCCAGTATCGGATCACCTTAAAAAGCATGTTAAAAAAACGTATGTCACCATAAGTTTCAGGAGATAAGTGGAACCCCATCTTTTTTAACAATTTGTATGTAAATGATAATTTCACCTTTTCCATAAGATTATATAGTTTTCACAGGTTTAATAAGCCGTGTTATCAAAAATGAAAAGCCACCCAAAATACCTTGTATGATCATAATAGAAGACATTATAAATGCTATTGTAAATGCATACTCTTCTGCGATCCCAATTTGCGGAAATATAATGACAGCTATATATTCACGCAAACCGATACCCCCAACCGATACCGGTATAACCCTGGATAGCATTATTGAAAAAACAATTAAAATGAATAAAACAACATTAAAACTTATTTCAGGCATAACTGTATATGCGATTAAAAAGTATAACAATGCTATAAAAACATGTCTTATGATAGCAACTAATGTGTTTTTTGCTATTTCTATAGAATATTTTCTTTTTCTTTCAAAATTATAACCGGAGAGTGATAATTTATTATGGATTCTACCGGGTAGTAAAATTATTTTATTAATAATATTTGGTTTATTCAAAAGAACAAGAACACTGATCTCTAAAAAAAACAAAGCAACAATAACAATTTTAAAGACTATGTTAATTTCAATTATATTTAAAATCCATATAGGAACTAGTATAACCGTAAGTGCAAATGTATAAATAAGGCGGTCAAGCAAAACAACTACTGAGTTTTTGCCATAGCTGGCTCCATATTTGGTTTTAAACGCCTGTATCTTATATGCATCTCCAAGTAAGGGAAAAAACAATGAGAAAAAAAAGCCATGAAACTTTACTAAACAAATATTCAATAATTTAGCTTTTACACCATAAAACCGATACAAAGCCAATATTCTATAGCTGTTTATGATCATATCAAAAAAAAGAAACACCATTACGGGCAAGATCATCCATAAACTTATGCCGCTTAGAATTTCTTTTAACTTTCCGGCTTCTAACTTTTGTAATGTAAAATACAATAATAAGCCGGTAACTGCTACCTGTAATATCCATTTTATAGTTTTATTGTATTTTTTCATTAAAAAATTATTGTTTCGGATACTTCTGAATATCTGTAGCGTGCAGTTTTTATGATTCCTCTTTATATTTATAATAAATATCGGAACATGGCTTAAGTATTCCTTTGTAGTTATTAAGGAGCTTAACGAGTTTTTTTTCTGTCGTTTTACCTTTGTTCATCCACAACAAGGGCCGTGATAATTTGTTTTCCAAAGGTATTTTTTTTTCAGATATATCGAGAGGGTGCAGATAAAACATAGAATCACCATTTTTCAGGGATCTGTTCAGCACTTTTTTGAAAAATCTGTAACCTGCAAGTCTGAAGAAGAATCCGCCACCGGCCGGCAATATCAATCTGTTGTTTATTTTATAATTGCTCCAGGGCAATTCCAAAAGTTTTGAATCAGGATTGACATGGCTTAAATTCTCGGAGTTAAGCCAATAAGGCCTTGATGGTATGTCTTTCAACTTAACATTGGTTTTGTTATAAAAGCTGTTGTATGCTATTGAAGAATCGTATTTAAACCCCAGTTTTACGAGTAAAGGCACCATCCAATTTGCAAAATAAGCATTAGGGGCCCTCCATCCTATTACTTCTTTATCAAATATATTTTCAAGTGCTTTTTTTGCTTCTTTTTGCTCCTCATACCATTTATCACGTGTTTGTAAATCTGCTTTTGTTTTTGCATCTATTGCCGAATGATGGTTTAAACTATGGGAAGCAATTTCATGCTGGCTGTTTTTTAATGCTTTGGTAATTAACGGATACCTTTTTGCTACGTCAGCTACAATGAAAAAAGTTGCTCTTATATTCAACTCATCCAGAATTTTAATTATACGAATGGTTTCATTTGTTATGCAATCTTGTTTTGAAACCTCTTTGTCAAAAAAAAAGTCATCCAGGCTTTTATAAATTGAAAAAGAAGACCCGGTAACAGGAGCGGCATGGTACCAATCCTCTACATCAAATGACAATGCAATATGATTATTATTTATAGAATTGCTCAAAACATCACTTATTTATATAGTCGTTCATTATCCTGTATATCCATCCACATTGCAAAAAGAATTGATTGCATCGAACTCACAATCAAAAACATAAACATAATTGAGTTTAAGATTGGCCTTTCTCCTCCCTGACTTCCAAAGTAATAACCAAGTATCTGTATCGCAAATGGAATGCTTACAAAAAACAAAATGAAAGACAGGTTGTACAAAATGAACAACGGATGAAAGTCACGTAAAAAATATTTTTTCCATATCCTTATAAAAAAAGATTTAAACAACAACCATGACACTCGTGGAATAACCTTACGGATCTTCATCTTTGATTTTTCACCAATATCATAAACAGGTTTTATTTCAACCTCTTTGACTGTACATAATGCAATATTTAGTTTTACAAGAATATCGTTTGGAACACCATAGCTTTTATAAATTTTATGCAACTCAATTGCATTAATAGCTTTTCGGGAGATAGCTGTATAACCTGTTTGGGTATCGGAAACTCTCCAATAGCCAGATGCAAGTTTGGTAAGAATAGACAGTATGGAGTTGCCAAAAAATCTGACTTTTGGCATAATTAAAGAAGAGCTTCTATGAATCAACCTGTTGCCTTTAACATAATCTATATTTTCCTCAATAACAGGAAGACAAATTTTTTCCAACTCATCAGGATCCATCTGACCATCTCCAGCCATAACAGCTGTGCAGTCAACGTTATGATCTTTACACCATTTATATCCCCGTGCTATTGCAGCTCCCACACCTGCATTCTTCTTTTGGTTTATGAGAATAATCCTGTCACTTTCCGGCGATTCGCTTACAACCTCCGATGGGGTAAAATATTTCATCTCATCCACCATTAATTCCATTAGAGCCCTGTTGGCGCGCTCGTATTTACCGGTAATGTCTTTTTGTGTAATGTTCTGTATTATAACTCCGCATTTGTTATATTCACTGCCTGAATACGAGGTTACAACTTCCTTTGTTTTATCAGTGGAACAATCATTAACCACAATTATCTTATCAACAAAATCGGGCATTGACTCTATCACAAAGCCTATTTGTTTTTCTTCATTGAATGCAGGTACTACAACAGCAACAGTCTTATTTCCAAGCATTTGGTTTTTTGCTTTTTTGTGAGATTAGTTTTAAAACCAAACAAATATATAAAACTATTACCAAAGTCTGCTTTTGTATTTTGCATTATAACTTATAAGCCACATTTAAAACGAAACCCCCATATTTTAGAAAAACACCCGGTTTAGTTTTAAACTAAGGCCGGAAACTAAAAATTGACTATATTTATACCTTTTAAAAAAACCGTTCTATAACAATTTATGCAGTATAAATATTAATTTGCAGTTTAAGGTCAAAAAGAATAAAATGAAATTCAAATAGCTTGTGCTGTAAACATATAACAAAATGCCAACTTCCTTATTCAGATATAATTCACTAAACAAAAAGTTGGCATAAAAACCTGGCTAATCATATTATACGGGCATTGCCCATGCAATTTGTTATAGAACCAAAACAACGATCATTTCTTCCAGCAAATAATTTATAAACAAAACATTTATTCTATGATACTTTTAACACCAAACAGTTTCTTTCAGTCAATGTTTTTCGAAAGAGTTATCTCTTTGTGGCCGCTTCTAATTGTGCTAGTAGTATTACTGCTTGCTTTTTTGTGGTACAACCAGATCAAAAACATGCGTCGCAGGCATGACAAACATGATAACAGAAAAATGATCGGAATTATTAACCCCATAATCCTTTTAGGTATAGTTACTCTGCTAATTATAATGCTGCTTGCACTCCCGTTTTTCTTTGAAAGGCTTGAAGTAGCAGTTGAAGAACAGAATAACGATGAGGTTGTGATAGACCCAAAAAACATTTACAATGAAACCTTTCAGGTCAAGGGTATGGAAAGCCATGAGTGTGAAGTTCTGCTTAAAGAAAAGTTAAATGCACATGCTGGCATCAAAATGTCCGAAATATCCTATGTTGAAAAGAATGCAACCATAATTTATGACACAACTCTTATAAACCGCAAACAAATTAAGGATATTGTTGAGGCTACAGGATTCTCGGTGAAAAACATTGACTAACGTCACGTTTTACAGATCCAGAGAGATATATTCTTCTCTGTAATCCCTGTATATTCCACTGCTCCATTTTACATAAGCCATGCCATCGCAAGTTTCGTGAAATTCCAGATATGAGTTTCCCAGGTCTATGTAAGGTGTTCCACCGGCCTTAAAGTTTTGTGACAGGGCAGAACCGCTTATAGGATTTTCAGGACAAACTGAATAATTAATTATTGTTTCCAACAAAGCATGATAAATAACACCACCCGAAGAACCTTCCACTTCTGCAATTTGTCCACCTCCGGTTACTTTTATGTAATCATCATATACATACGCAAGTGTTTGGCTTTGGTCTATTTTGATATGCCAGACATTTTGCTCTACAGCTACAAATAAATCAGAAGGCGGGGTTGAATCAAGACGTTCCAGTTCTGCATTAAACATTGAAACTGTAACATTACTCAAATCAAGAATTGTATCTGAGCCTCTTCCCAATATAACATCTTGTTCGGCCATAATCGTCAAAATCCCATCATCATCTCTTTCCTGAAAAGGGATCATATAAATACCATATAGTTTGGCTTCTCCACCAAGAATATCCAAATCCCCAAACAAAATGGACATTACTCCACTGCCATTATTCCAGATAACGGACATTACCAGGTCGCCGGTAGTATTAGTGAAAGGTAAAGGATAATCTTCACTTATCTCAACATAAATCAAACCCGCACTTTCATTAAACTCAACATTCTCAGGCAAAGGTTCTCCTTTGAAAGCAGAAGTTGCTATTGATGCACAATACCCTATGGTGGCTGCAGTTCTTACGCCATGCCTCAATGATTGAAGCTCAGGCTTCTGAAAGTACTCCTCGTATCTTTCGCATGAAACCAACATAAAAGTCAAAATAAAGGCAAATATTTTTGTAAAATGTGTTCTCATAATATTATTGTATTTATTTTATAAACTGTGCCTAAGATATAATTATACCGTTACTTTAATCTTAATTTAAATCCGGGAATGACTTTTTACGTTAATATTTAGAGCAACAACTATGCCTGAATAAAAATAATCAAATAAAAATATTGTTGCAGCTGTATATACCAAATATACTTAATAAAATAGCCTAATTTACAATACGACGAAAGTTTATGAAAATAATAAGAAGTTGAAAATCAAAAACATGACCAAACAAAGCAACCCTGATAAAGTATTTTTTAACATTTTAAATTCAAGGATTACATTTAAAGTTTAAATGTACAATTAAAAGCAGCCATCCAGTCTTTATTGGTGACAAAAAACTAAAGTCTTTTCCTGCTATCAGAAGACATTCGGGAATAAAGAAAAATCAAATCAATATTTTCTTCCTTTCCATAAAAACCTCCCTCTTAATCCCAGAATAAATGTAACAAACACATAGAAAGGATATAATAATGCTGCAGGAAGATATAACCACAAAAGCTTTTGTTTTCGAAAAAATGAAGCTGCTGCTGTCAATAAAGGGAGATCGATTACAATCTTAATCACCCAGGCCATAAACCACCAAATACAACCAGCCAAAAACAAACAAAGAGGCGAAAGAGCAAGCAATAAATTAAAAACACCAACTATTGTACCTGTAATAATAGTAGCAGTATCCTTAAAGGCTTTATTTTTTGAAAACCACCTTACCCTTTGATTGAAAAATGATACTACGTCAGGCAAAGGATTGGTCTTAACAGTTACATCCCGGCTTTTCAAAAAACATATCTCTTTCGGGAAGGCTTTTTTCATTTTTTGAAGCAGGAACACGTCATCGCCTGAGGCGTAATTCAGATTGCCTGAATAGCCACCAATTTTTTCAAAGGCATCTTTTACAAAAGCAAGGTTTGCACCGTTGCACATTATATGATGCCCCCATCCGGCTGAAGCACCTGTAACTCCGGCTATACTGATGAACTCAAGTGTTTGCAGCTTGTGAAAAAAGGTCCGCCATTGTTCAATATATACAGGCATCACAAGCATTGAAGGCTTATGCCTGCAAAAGAACGAATCAATTGTTCTCAACCAGCCTGAACCCATCTTGCAATCAGCATCGGTGGTTATTATAACATCATTTTTGCTAGCTTCGATCCCGGCAGTTAATGCTGCCTTTTTCCCAAATCCCGAGCCTTCAATGACCGAAAGAGAGATAATACTGATATTCCCGGCAAATTTGTTTTTTATGAAGTCCGAAACTTTTCCTGCTGTTCCATCAGTTGAATGATCATCAACCACAACAACTTCAAAAAGCTTTTTAGGATAGTGCTGACCCAGAATTGCATCCAAACAATCCCTTATAGTGTCTTCTTCATTTCTGGCAGGTACTATAATGCTAAACTTTGTATTTGGCTGGTTGTTATAGCTTTCAAAATAAGAAAGCCTATGCCAACCTATTATCAGCCAAATTATCAACAGTGAATAAATTACTGCAAGTGAAATAATTATAACATCAAATATCATTTGATCATTGCTTGGAAAAAAACATAATACTTATGC
This sequence comes from Bacteroidales bacterium, assembly GCA_007130125.1. Taxonomy (GTDB): domain Bacteria; phylum Bacteroidota; class Bacteroidia; order Bacteroidales; family UBA7960; genus PUKZ01. The sequence continues at coordinate 18,843 of SLSZ01000143.1, read as the reverse complement.
CGGTTATCAGGCGGACAAACAAATTTAACCGATTAGTTTCATACCCCCCTTTTTCCCTTTAAACAAATTGTTTTCTAAAGGAGAACCCATAATCCATTCCCCATATCACTCCTACCAAAGCCGGTATTGCCAGATTGACAAACCACAACAATCCGTTGGCAATCACAATGCTTAGTTCATAACCATGATAAACAACAACAGATCCCGCAAATATTTGGGTAAACACTACTATGGCAACACCACCCTTAACAGCAAGTTCAGAGAAAGCTGATACCGGCATGATAGTCATAAACAAAAACACTATGCTTTGAAAGATCAGTACCTCAGGTATTGTCAATTTTAGACCGGCAAGGCTATAAAGCAAATAACATTGCGACATAAATACGACATATCTAAGAAAGCTCAATAAAAACAACCTTAGAAACTCACGGCCATTTATCTTTTTTAAAACAAGAAGCTTTTTATAACCTTCACAAAACCATTTATATTTCTCAAAAAAGCTAATCAATCGCTTTCTAAAGAAATATGCTATTATTGACAATACTGCGAAAATTATTAATAAAACAGCTCCGGCATTAAATGAAAAAAAAGCGGAGAAATGAACGTTCTGATGAAAAAACAGAATAAATATTGAAACTCCACCTGCAATCAATGTAACCATTAGCTGGCAGATAGTTCCGGCAACATTTATCACGGCTCCCTCTATTCTTTTGTTTTTCTCCAGTACGATAACCCTGCCCGCAAACTCTCCCAGTCTTTTTGGTGTAACCATTCCCATTGCAACACCAAGCAGCACCCCTTTAAACGAACGCATAAAAGAAATATCCTGAATTTTGCCTGATAACGACTGCCACTTTAGTGACTCCAGGGTCCAGTTTAAAATTGAAAGCAAGCAAACCAACAAAAGGATAAAAAACACTGAATTGTCCGGCCGGGAAAAAATAAACCAATTATTATATTGCTCTCCGGTAAAACCGATAAGCTTGTATACAATATAAGCAACAGCACCAAACCATATAATAAGTTTGACTGCCTTAAGCAGAAATTTGATTACATTTGCATTAACACTATCGGTACTTTTAAACAACATTTTTACATCTTGGAATACAACAAAATAATACTTGGCATCGACCCCGGCACCAACAACATGGGTATAGGAATTATTGGTATTACCGGCAATAGCTTGTCGCTTATAGCCATGGACTTGCTGAAAACCGAAAAAATCGATGATCACGCTGTAAAGCTAAAAAAAATCTTTGACACAGTACTTCGAACCATTGACCATTTTCATCCTGACGAGTTGGCAATTGAGAGCCAGTTCTTCGGGAAAAATGTACAGTCTATGCTCAAGCTAGGCAGAGCTCAGGGCGTGGCTATAGCTGCTGCTCTACACCGCGATATTCCAGTTTTTGAATATTCACCAAGAAAAATCAAGCAATCTATAACCGGCAGAGGCAACGCCTCAAAAGAACAGGTGGCAGCTATGCTTATACGTATGCTAAAAATGGAAAACATCCCTGAATACCTTGATATCACTGATGCCATAGCAGTAGCTGCTTGTCACTTCTTTCAGAAAAGCAACCCCGGAGCTGCCTCCGGCAAACAATACACCGGTTGGAGAGCATTCATAGCACAAAATCCGGGCAAAATAAAAGGAAGGTAAAAAACTACAACTCTACTTTTTCTGAAATCATAGAACTGATCTGAAAAAACTCTTCATCCGAAAGGTTCAGCTTAGGTTTGCTGAAATCAATGTCATAAATTCCATCAACAGGAACAAGATGTATATGTGCATGAGGCACTTCAAGACCGATCACAGCAATACCAACACGCCTGCACTCAACAGCAAGGTCAATACCACGAGCTACCTTCTTTGCAAAAAGAAACAACCCTTTGTATTCTTCATCCTTAAGATCAAAGATATAATCAACCTCTTTTTTTGGAATAACAAGAGTATGTCCTTTTGCCAAAGGATTAATGTCAAGAAAAGCGAGATAGTTGTCGTCTTCAGCTACCTTGTAACAAGGCAACTCACCATTGATTAGTTTTGTGAATACACTTGCCATAATTTTATTTTTTCGTTATTACCTGGAAATGTCAAGTATCTCTAATGATAACTTTCCGGCAGGAACTTCTATTTCAACATTATCACCCGGCTTTTTTCCAAGCAAACCTCGCGCAATAGGAGAGTTTACTGAAATCTTCCCGGCTTTAATATCAGCTTCATTTTCGGGAACTATTGTATAAGTCATTTTGGCTCCTGTTTTAAGGTTTTTTAGTTTTACCTTACTTAGAATAGCTATCTTTTTATTATCTATTTGACTTTCATCAATAACCCTTGCATTGCTTAAAGTCTCTTCAAGCTTGGATATTTTTAACTCAAGCATAGCCTGCGCATTCTTTGCAGCATCATATTCAGCATTTTCCGAAAGGTCTCCCTTTTCCCGTGCCTCAGCAATCTGCTGAGATATTGCAGGTCTTTCAACCGACTTGAGGTTTTCTAGTTCTTCTTTTAATTTTTGCAACCCCTCCTCTGTGAAATACTTAACTTCATTCATGTCTAAAATTATTTATTGTTTTACAAAAACTACCCGCAAGCATTGTAATTATTATGCCTGTCATCCGGGAGCAATAAAACTTTAATTTAATTAGCCTATCCTAGCTCCCGCTTATTAGCAATTAAGCTTAAGGGAATTACGAACCAGGTTTTATCTTCAGGTAATGGAATCTTTAATACAATAAATTTTAAATAAACGGCATTTGCAAAAAGCAATAAACAGGCTTTACACCACCGTAAAAGCATGGCCTCTTTGCTTTTTAAAAATATTGCACTATTCAAAAACATAACAAATCCGTTTATTAAAAACTAATAAAAACCTTGATTTTTGAGTATAAAAAAGTTGGCATCCATTGTCATAAGTGACAATGTATGCCATTACATCTTTTTAATATTATTATGATTTCTTGTTTTTCCTGAAACAAAAGTAATTAATTAAATTCAATTTTTCAAAATTATTTTTACAAAAAACTTTTTCTGTTATATAGACTATGCTTTTTGAACCATTTTAAAAAAACATTTTGCTGTAAAAGATTTTTTTTATACTTTTGTATTACATTTTAGAAATCAATCTTTCAAAAGGGTTTGATTTATAAAGAAGAGCTGAGAGAACAGGCTCTGTGAAGCTCTAGCAACCTTCTCGCTTGAGAAAAGGTGCTAAAACCTGCCTTTTAAAGGAATTATAAACTTGAAAACCAATTATCATGAAAAATTCTTTTTTGAGTTACGGTTTTTTATTAAAAAATCAGCTATTAATTGCCGTCAACGTGATTATACGGCATATGCCAACCTTAGCATCATCCCATATGTGCATGTTTATGCGCTATATGCGCGTCAACTGACTAATAAGGCCCGGGAGTTTTCTTTCTTACCCTAACTTTCAACGGTAATAATTAAATATTCCAGAACAACCTTATCTGTTATATTTTTTAATCATTGCCTTTAGAGTAACAAAAAAACACCCGGAAAACCAGCAAACAACAGCTGTAAAAAATTAATCCAAAAAAAAATCAAATTGCAAATAGAAAACATCTGTGTTTTCAATGGAATTTAAAAGAAATATAAATTATTAACGATAAATTAATTACAATAAATTATGTTGATAAAAGAAATATTAAGCGAGAGAATACTTGTTTTGGATGGAGCGATGGGGTCGCTTATTCAACAAAAAGCACCAGGTGAAAGTGATTATCGGGGTTCCGAATTGAAGGATCACAAGATTAAACTCAAAGGCAATCACGAATTACTTAACCTGTATTGTCCGGAAATGATATATGATATTCATGCTTCATACCTTGAAGCAGGAGCAGATATCATAACTACAAACTCTTTCAGTGGCAATGCAATATCACAAAAAGATTATAAAACAGAACACCTGTGTTATAGGATAAACCTGGAAGCCAGCCAGATAGCCAAAAAGGCAGCATCAGAATACTCCTCAACAAACAAGCCAAGGTTTGTTGCCGGTTGTATAGGCCCAACATCAAAGTCACTTTCAATGTCATTACAGTCGAAGGAACAAAGCAGCAAAAGCCTGGACTTTAATGAACTTGCCGAAGCATACAAAGAGCAAGTTGAAGGACTTGTGGACGGCGGTGCCGACATACTGATGATTGAAACAATTTTCGACACTCTAAATGCCAAAGCAGCAATTTATTCCATTGATGAAGTTTTACAGGCAAAGAATAAAAGCTTGCCTGTAATGATATCCGCAACCATATCAGGTGAATCCGGAAGAATTCTTTCAGGACAAAACGTGCAGGCTTTTTATCATTCAGTTAAGCATGCCAATCCTTTATTGTCTGTTGGGTTAAACTGTGGCTTTGGTGCAAAAGAACTGGAAACTTTTGTTAAAGAATTAACGAAAGAAGCTTCTTGCTTTATATCTTTCCATCCAAACGCCGGTATTCCGGACCATGAAGGGAAATACACCCAGTCACCAAAAAAAATGGCAAAGCACCTTGAAAAAATACTGAAAAAAGGAAACATAAATATTGTTGGTGGTTGCTGTGGTACAACACCCGAACACATTGAAGCTTTCTCAAAACTGGCAGAAAAATATAAACCATTCAAGCCAAACAACATAGAAAAACAAACGGTACTGGCTGGGCTTGATACTTTTGAAATAAACAATAAAAAAGAACTTGTTTACATTGGAGAAAAAACAAATGTATCAGGTTCAAAAAGGTTTTCTAAACTAATAAATTCAAAAAATTACCGTGAAGCTTTAGATATAGCATACCAACAAATAGAAGACGGAGCTGATATGCTTGATATTTGCATGGATGCAGCCGGGGTTAACTCCTCGGAAGCTATCAGGGATTTTTTGGCAATTCTGAGTACAAACTCGGAACTTGCAAAACTGCCGGTAATGATCGACTCGTCCGACTTCAAAACAATAACTTCCGCATTGCAATGCATACAAGGAAGACCTATTGTTAATAGTATTTCGCTGAAAGACGGCGAACAAACTTTTATAAAAAAAGCAAGAGAAATAAAAAGGTTTGGAGCCATTGCGACTATCATGCTGTTTGATGAAAAAGGGCAAGCACACAACACTGCCAGAAGAACAGAAATAGTCAACAGAAGCTATAAATTATTAACAGAAAAAGCGGGCTACCATCAGGAAGAAATTGTTTTCGACCCCAATATTATGGCTGTTGGAACAGGTTTAAGCAATGGTGAAAATCAAGCTGTCAGCTTCATAGAAACTTGCAAATATATCAGGAAACATTTTCCGAAATGTAATATAGTTGGAGGTATAAGCAATTTATCTTTTGCACTCAGGGGTGCAAACAAGCCACGCAAGGCACTTCACCAGGTATTTCTTAAAGCCGCATGCGATGCCGGACTTAAATTTGCAATCATCAACCCTGCTGAAATAAACAATAACAATATACCCGAAGAACTTTTACAGCTTGCTAAAGCTGTTGTATTTGATGATAATCAGCAAGCAATGGAAGAGTTGATGAATTACGCAAGCTCAAACTCAACCAAAAAAGCAGTTAAAACCAGGAAATCTTGGCGCGAACATGATGCTAAAGATCGCATAAAGTATTCGCTGATCAATGGTATTAATGATTATCTGGAAGAGGATATGGGAGAAGCGGTTCAAAGTTTTGAAAACCCATATGAGATCATAGAGAAAATCCTAATGCCTGCAATGGAGGAAATCAGCACAAGATTTGACGATGGGACACTGTTCCTGCCACAAGTAATAAGAAGTGCAACAGTTTTCCAAAAGGCTGTTGATACATTACAACCACACATGCATTCTGAAACAGGAACAAAAAGCAGCTCAAAAGGGAAAGTTGTTCTTGCAACGGTAGAGGGTGACGTTCACGACATAGGGAAAAATATTGCTTCTATAGTTTTTGAATGCAGCGGATATGAAGTGATTGACATGGGTATAATGGTGCCGGCAGATAAAATCGTTGAAAAAATAATAGAGACAAACGCCAATATAGCCGGGTTAAGTGGCCTTATAACTCCAAGCCTGCACGAGATGGTAAAAGTTGCCGAATTGCTTGAAGAAAAAGGCTTGCGCATACCATTGCTTGTCGGAGGAGCAGCCACTACTGAAAAGCATACAAAAAAGAATATTTCCCCAGCATATAGCGGTAAAGTATTCCAGATAAAAGATGCTTCGAAAATAAGTGCTGTGGTAAAAAAAGTGGAGTGAGAAAAGACGTTTTTATAAAACAAAACGGCAAAGAGAGTTAATCATAATAATGCCTGACAATTGATAATAGTTTTAATATAATCTAAAAATCAATAATCCGGTTACCTCTCTTTGCCGATCTGTCTTTTTTATAAGAATTTTACTTAAAACAGCCCGCTTATATTTCCTTCGTTATCAACATCAATTTTTTCAGCCGAAGGTTTGGCAGGCAATCCAGGCATACGCATAATAGTACCTGCAATTGGTATTAGAAATCCTGCACCTGCCGCCACTTCAAATTCGCGAATTTTCACAATGAAATCCCTGGGTCTGTTTAATTTATAAACATCGTCAGACAATGATTTTTGAGTTTTGGCAACACATACCGGCAGTTTATCCAATCCTAGTTTTTTAAACTGTTCTATTTGTGCTTTGGCCTTTACAGTATATTCAACATGATCAGCACCGTAAAGTTTTGTTGCAATTGTATGGAGCTTTTTTTCAACATCCCAGCTGAAGTCATACAAAGGATCAAAGCAAGTAGTGCATTTCTCAGCCTCCTCTTTAACCATTTCTGCCAGTTCTATTGTTCCCTCGCCCCCTTTTGCCCATCCATCACTAATTGCACATCTTACATCCAACTCCTCACATTTTTGTTTAACCAGCTCAACCTCCTCTTCTGTATCAGCAACAAACCTGTTGATAGCCACTACAGGGCTAATATTAAAATGTCTAATGTTCTCAACATGTTTTTCCAGGTTTTGCAACCCTTCAGATACAGCATCCGGATTAGGCTTGCTAAGCTCCCCGGCCTTAACACCACCATGATATTTTAAAGCCCTTATGGTTGCAACAATTACCGATGCATTTGGGAATAGTCCGCCATACTGGCACTTAATGTTAAGAAACTTCTCTGCACCCAGCTCTGATGCAAAACCGGCTTCCGTGACAACATAATCGGAAAGCGAAAGCCCCATCTTAGTGGCAATAAGAGAATTAGTACCTTGGGCAATGTTAGCAAACGGTCCGCCATGCATAATAGCAGGGTTACCTTCTATAGTCTGAACCAGATTAGGCATTATTGCATACTTCATCAGTGCAGCCATAGCCCCCTGGGCATTAAGCTGATGAGCATAAACAGGTTGATCATCAAAAGTATACCCTATTAAAATATTACTAAACTTTTCTTTAAGATCTTCCAGGTCTTCTGCCAGGCATAATGCAGCCATAACCTCAGATGCAGCAGCAATATCAAAACCGGTTTGCCTGGGCATCCCTTGCTTCCGACCGCCAAGGCCAATGACAATGTCGCGCAAGGACCTCTCATTCATATCAAGCACCCTCTTCCATACTACCCTGCGAGGATCAAGATTCAGCGAATTTTGCCTGCTATGAATATGATTGTCAATAAGAGAAGATAGTAAATTATTTGCTTTTTCAACAGCAGCTATATCATTAGTAAAATGAAGATTTATATCTTCCATAGGTAAAACCTGTGAATAGCCACCTCCTGCAGCTCCACCCTTAATGCCAAATACAGGGCCAAGCGATGGCTCACGTAAAACCACCGAGGTTTTTATCCCTATCCGGTTTAAACCTTCAGTTAAACCTATACTCGTTGTGGTTTTACCCTCACCAGCAGGTGTAGGTGTAATAGCTGTAACAAGTACTAGCTTTTTATCATTGACTACCTTATCATTTATTAAATGTAATGGAAGCTTGGCAATATATTTGCCATACTTATAAAGATCTTTGTCATCCAAACCCAAGCGAGAAGCAATCTCTTCAATTGGCTTCATGCTGGAAGCTTTTGCAATTTCAATGTCAGTTTTCATATGCCTGTTGATTAAAGTTTAGCTAAATAAGTTTTTGTACATTGTTTTATATTCAAACCAAAAATATTATAAATTGTTTGAATAAAAAACAAATTTACTTATAACAAACACCCCAATCCGTTCAACCCAACTAACACTATACTCTTTAAATCCTCTAAAAACATCAATCTATCAAACAAAAACCCAACAATAAACAACTACGTTACAAATTAACAATCCTGTATATATTTTTTTGTAAATTTGCGTTCAATAAAAAACTATGGCACGACAAGAAGACATCATAGTAGGCAAGAGGCTAAAAAACTCATATATATCAACAGTGGTAAGTATCACTTTGGTGCTTTATGTGTTGGGTTTATTAGGACTTATAGTTCTCCATGCCAAAATGATTTCCGATCACATACAAGAAAACATTGGGTTTTCTGTGATACTTACTGATAATGCAAGACAAGCAGATATTAACCTTTTGCAAAACAGCCTTGACACAAAGCCTGCTATTAAGTCAACAAATTTCGTATCAAAAGATGAAGCTGCTGAAGAGCTTATTGATGAGCTTGGAGAAGACTTTATTGAATTTCTCGGTTACAACCCCCTGTTCCCATCTATAGATGTAAGGTTAAGAGCGGGTTACACCCACCCTGATACAGTAGCCGTTTTTGAAAACCAATTGATGGAAAACCGGATAGTAAAAGAAGTATATTACCAAAGATCTTTGGTACATCTTATTAACGAAAATATAAAACGGATAGGTGCCGTGCTGTTATTGTTCAGCGTTTTGCTAACCATAATAGCTTTTGCTCTTATAAATAACACTATTAGGCTGAGTGTGTTCTCCAAAAGATTTTTAATCAAAAGCATGCAGCTGGTAGGAGCAACACAGTCATTCATACGAAAACCATTTGTGATAAAAGGAGTTATACAGGGCATTATTGGTGCCATGATAGCAATAGGCCTGCTTATTTTCACTCTTTACACTGCCCAAAAACAAATACCTGAACTACAAGCTTTTCAGGATATCAACCTTTTGTTTATGCTTTTTGTTATTGTTGTTTTTCTGGGAATAATAATTAGTTGGATATCCACTTTCTTTGCAGTTAGAAAATATTTAAAAATAAAAACCGATAATCTTTACTTCTATTAGAAAACTTTTAAACCATGGCGAAAAGCAAACAACCCAAAAAAGAATTATTGTTCGATAAGCGTAAATACACCCTAATGATAGCAGGATTAATTATTACTGCTATTGGCTTTCTGCTTATGATTGGAGGTGGAACGGAGGACCCCTCCAAATTCTCTGAAGATATATTCAGCTTCAGAAGAATAACCCTAGCCCCTATATTGGTTTTATTTGGCTTTGCTGTACAGATATATGTTATTTTAAGCAAAAAAACAGATAAGCCTGGAGAAGATACCAGTAAAAAAAAGTAAGTCAATAATTGGGTTAATTAAGGCATGCTATTGAATTTAGTTGTGTTATATATTATATAATAGTCAAGACCATAACTATTCTTAACTATACTATAACCACACCCTTTAAGATTTGCATACTCAACCCATTTGCCGGTAATAAAGTTAATTTAAGGGTTTCTGTTTAACCGTACTTCATAGTTTATTATATTATGAATTTAATATCTTTGCACGCAATTTTTATTTAAATAAAAAGTTTACACAGTTATGAGTTGGCTGGAAGCATTAATACTAGGCTTATTGCAGGGGTTAACTGAGTTTTTACCGGTAAGTAGCAGCGGGCACCTGGAGCTGGCGGGGGCTATCTTTAAACTGGAAGACCCACACGACTTTTTTACATTTAACATTATTGTACATGGTGCAACATTTTTAAGCGTAGTAGTTGTTTTTTGGAAAGATATTGTTAGCCTTGCGGTTAACTTTTTCAAATTTGAGTGGAACCCTGAAATGAAGTTTACACTGTTGCTATTGGCATCAGCTGTACCAACAGCTATTGTAGGTTTACTTTTTGAAGAACAAATAGAAAGTATTTTTACAGAAGACAATGTGGTCGTAATTGTTGGTTTTATGTTGCTTATTACCGCCACCTTACTGTTTCTAACCCGTTTTGTTCCAAAAAATGATAAAGATGTTACATTGAAAACTGCCCTGATAATAGGCGTAGCGCAAACATTAGCTATTTTGCCGGGGATAAGCAGAAGTGGAGCCACTATATCTACCGCTTTATTCTTTGGAATAGAAAGAACTAAAGCTATTCGCTTTTCATTTTTAATGGTTCTTATTCCTATTTTCGGTGCAAACTTTTTAAAGGTAATTCAAATGTCAGAGCATACCGCAGAAGCATCTACAACTGCAGGGCCAATGATAATAGGAGCAGTAGCCGCGTTTGTCGCGGGAGTTGTTGCATGTAAATGGATGCTCAATATAGTAAGAAGAGGAAAAATCGAATACTTTTCAATTTACTGCTTGATAGTAGGCCTTACTGCTATCATTATTGGCAGCAACATGTAATTCTGCTATGGAAAAAATCCAACAACTTAAAGATTCACTGTTAACTGGTGAGGTATTGCTTTTTGACAAGCCATACAAATGGACATCTTTTGACGTGATCAGCAAGATCAAATCCCTGCTGCGATATAAACTCGATATAAAAAAAATCAAAATCGGACATGCCGGAACACTTGATCCTCTCGCCACGGGTTTGCTGATAATATGTACCGGGAAAAAGACCAAGACAATCCAGGAATTTCAAAATATGGAAAAAGAATATGAAGGAACATTTCACCTGGGTGCTACAACTCCGTCATTTGATCTTGAAACACAACTCGATAAAGAATATACCACAGAGCATATTACAGAAAAAATGATTGAAAAGGCAGTTGAAAAACTTACTGGCAAACTGGAACAGTTACCGCCACTTTATTCAGCTAAGAAGATAAACGGCAAACGTGCTTATTTATATGCAAGAAAAGGAAAAAGTGACACCCCTATTGAACCAAACACCATATACATTTCAAAATTTCAAATAAAAAAAACAGCTTTGCCTGATATAGACTTTAACGTTGTCTGCAGTAAAGGTACATATATAAGATCCCTGGCTCGTGATTTCGGCTTCGCCCTGGGATCAGGTGCATACCTCAAGAATTTAAGACGAACAAGGATAGGCGAATATCAAATAAATAACGCCATCAGCATAGAAGAATTTGAAAAAATGATTACACAATAAAAAACTTTCTCAAAATATTTTCCATACCAGCAATAATTATCATGCTTTGTTAAAAATTCATAAATAATTAAGGCAGTTTTATCTTTAACTATCAATATGTTATGCATCAGTTATAACTAAAATAAAATTTCGTGTTTTTTTTAATTTTAACAACTAGTTGACAACCGCCCTTTCAAATATTATCTTTGCAAACCTTAAAAAAATAAACATAAGTAAAACTTTAAGCTCGGAAATAATTCCAGGATAAAAATTGCCAATTACCTTTTAACAAATTTGTTGATAAATTAATTTCTCTCTGGATATTATTATAGTTCCGAAACCAATTTATTCATACCACCCTTGGTTTAATTAACAAAAAGCGTTTTGAAAATGAAGTTGTCAGATTTTAGATTAAACTTACCAGCTGATCTTATTGCAAAACATCCTGCTGATAACAGAGATGAATCCAGGTTAATGGTGCTTGACCGGAAAAAACAAACCATCGAACATAAGGTTTTCAAAGACATTCTTGATTATTTTGGCGATGGTGACATAATGATTGTAAACAACACCAAGGTTTTTCCCGCTCGTTTGTATGGCACTAAAGAGAAAACCGGGGCAAAGATTGAGGTTTTTTTGCTTCGTGAGCTAAACCGGGAAGCCAGATTATGGGATGTTCTTGTTGACCCTGCACGAAAAATAAGAATAGGCAACAAACTATATTTTGGTGAAGATGAAAACCTTGTTGCTGAGGTTATCGACAATACAACATCAAGAGGGCGTACAATCAGATTTTTGTTTGATGGCACTTATAATGAGTTCAAAAAAACCATTGAGGCGTTGGGTGAAACACCAATACCCAAGCAAATTAACAGGCCTGTGACACCCGAAGACAAAGAACGCTACCAAACTATATTCGCTAAAAAAGAGGGTGCCGTGGTTGCTCCTACGGCAGGAATGCATTTCAGCCGTCAACTGATAAAAAGACTGGAAATAAAAGGTGTTAACTTTACAGACATCACCCTGCATGCAGGGCTTGGAAACTTTAGAAGTGTAGATGTTGAAGACCTTAGCAAACACAAAATGGATTCCGAAAAATTCTCAATTGAAGAAAAAACTACGGAAGTAATTAACAATGCAAAAGACAAGCGAAAAAAAATATGTGCAGTTGGTACTACAACAATGAGAGCACTGGAATCATCGGTATCAATCACAGGGTACCTCAAGCCACACGAAGGCTGGACAAATAAATTTATTTACCCACCTTACGACTTTAGTGTTGCCAATTGCATGGTATCTAATTTCCATCTGCCACAGTCAACTTTGATGATGATGGTAGCAGCTTTTGCAGGTTATGATTTCTTGATGAAAGCCTACAAAACAGCCATTAAGGAAAAATATAAGTTTTTCACCTATGGTGATGCCATGTTAATTATTTGATTGTAAAATGTCTGAAAAAGCATTACTTATAACAGCAGGGGGGAAAGGCTTAAGAATGCAGTCCAAAAACCCCAAGCAGTTTTTTGTTATAAAAGGAAAGCCAATATTAATTCACTCTATTGAGCCTTTTATAAAGCATTTTCCCAACATAAAAATTGTGCTGGTCCTGCCTGAAGAACTAATAAGCCAATGGAAAGAATTGTGCAAAAAGCACAACTTTTCTTATAAACACAAAGTCATCCCGGGAGGGCCAACAAGGTTTCATTCAGTTAAATACGGTCTCAAATATATTCCTGATAATTGCATTGTAGCAATCCATGATGGCGTAAGGCCTTTAGTTAACAACGAAACAATTGAAAAAGTATATAACTGTGCACAAAAATTTGGCAATGCAATACCTGTAATAGATATTAATGAATCTGTCAGATTGGTTGATGGTGCTATGAGTAAAATACAGGACCGCAGCAAACTAAAAATTGTTCAAACACCACAGGGCTTTGTATCAGAAAAAATAAAAGACGCATATAATCAAAATTATAAAGATAGTTTCACCGATGACGCATCGGTACTTGAATCAAGAGGTGAAAGAATTTTTCTGGTTGATGGAAACAAAGAAAATATCAAAATTACCACTCCGGAAGATATACTGATTGCAAAGGCTTTCCTTGGAAAATAAATTGTGTGAATTTTAAATGCCGGAAAATTATATTGGTTGAGTCGTTAAGACGTCTAGTTGTTTAAGCTTTTTGGATATTGTTTTTATTGCTTTTCAACTTTTATATTAATCACCCTTTTACTCACCTCCGCATTGTTCACTTACGGCCACTGCTTCGCCAAGCAGAGTTGCAGATGTGCATTGCTTGATTTCTACACTCACATAGGTTCCGGCCTTAAAACCTTTATCCTTGAAAATAACAACCTTGTTCTGTGAGTTTCGCCCCATGACGTTTTCATTCGAACGCTTAGAAACACCTTCAACCAAAACCTCAAAAACCTTCCCCACATCACTAAGATTGCTTTCATGCGATAACTCTTGCTGCAAATTAATTATTTCTTCAAGCCTCCTGGTTTTTACATCATCAGGCACGTCATCTTCAAAAGAACTTTCCGCAAGGGTTCCCGGCCTTTCAGAATACTTGAACATGTATGCAAAATCGAACCCGGCTTTTTTCATTAAACTCATAGTACGACGATGATCTTCTTCGGTCTCACCACAAAAGCCGGAAATAATATCTGTAGAAACAGTACACCCGGGAATTCTGTCTCTTATAGATTGAACTCTTTCCATGTACGACTCAGCTGTGTACTTACGGTTCATGCGTTTCAATACCGGATTACTACCTGACTGAACAGGAAGATGTATTGAGCGGCATATATTAGGGTTTGATGCAATCACACTTATCAGATCATCTGACAGATCTTTGGGATGTGAAGTAGCAAAACGTATCCTCATCAAAGGATGCTTTTTTGCTATATTATCAATAAGAGCAGGGAAATTTATAACGTCTCTATCTGTTGAGCAATCCCACATAAATGAATTAACATTTTGACCTAAAAGCGTAATTTCCCGGTATCCTCGCTCATAAAGCTGACCGGCCTCGCTGACTATAGTTTTGGGCGAACGGCTTCTCTCTTTGCCCCTAGTACCTGGAACCACACAATAAGAACAAAAATTCTCGCAACCACGCATGATTGATATAAAAGCCGATACACCATTTGAATCATATCTTACAGGAGTCAGATCAGCATAGGTCTCCTCAGTTGATAAAATAACATTGATAGCTTTGTGACCGCTTTCTGCATCGCGTATCAAATAAGGTAGATCACGATAAGCATCAGGACCCACAACCATATCAATACGCATACCAATTTCAGCCTCTTCCAACAACGATTCTTTTACCCTCTCAGCCATGCAACCCAAAACACCAATAATCAGGTTAGGTTTTTTCTTCCTAAGTGACTGCAAATTCTCTAATCGCCTCAAAACCCTTTTCTCGGCATTGTCACGTATAGAGCATGTATTCAAAAAAACCGCATCAGCATCTTCAGGCTTGCCGGTCATTTCATATCCCTGATCTTTCATTATTGACACAACAATTTCACTGTCAGAAAAATTCATCTGACACCCGTATGTCTCTATGTATAAAAATTTTTTCACAATCCTTTTATGTTGATTCTGCTGGTTTTTGCCGTGCAAAGGTACTCAATTTCAATATGAAATAAATCAAAAAATTATTAAAAGATGTGGTTTATAAAAAACCTTTTGCTTTTCTTTGCAAGCTAAAATTTTTTGATTAACAAATAAACACCAATATCCAAAAATCCTGTGTTAAAACAAGTTGTATTTTGATAACCTTATGTTGTTTATATTTGTTAAAAAATAAGTAATTGTACTTTTGATCTTGTTTGTTAAAAAAGTTAGCTGTTTATATAATAATGTGCCCGTTCTAATAGTTTTAGAAGTCACTTAAATAACAAATAGTACGAGAATAATACACAGAAAGAAATAATATATTATGACGAAAAACCTGGTTATTGTAGAGTCACCAGCAAAAGCTAAAACCATTGAAAGTTTTCTGGGCAAGGAATTTCTTGTTAAGTCAAGTTACGGACATGTGCGCGATCTTTCAAAAACAAACCTTGGAGTTGACATTGAAAATAATTTTAACCCCAACTATGAAATCCCTTCTGATAAAAAACCTGTTGTAAATGAATTAAAGAAATTGTCAAAAGAAGCCGGCACCGTTTGGCTGGCAACTGATGAAGATAGAGAGGGGGAGGCTATTTCATGGCATTTGGTAGAAAGCCTTAAGCTTGATGAGAAAAAATATAAGCGTATAGTCTTTCATGAAATAACACCCAATGCTATAAAAAATGCTATAGAAAACCCAAGAAAAATAGATCAGAACCTGGTAAATGCCCAACAAGCAAGGCGTATTCTTGACAGGCTGGTTGGATTTGAACTTTCTCCACTGCTCTGGAAAAAAGTAAAACCATCTCTTTCTGCCGGGAGAGTGCAGTCTGTAGCCGTAAGACTTATAGTGGAGCGCGAGAGGGAAATACAAAACTTCAAACCTGAGTCTGCATATAGAGTTGTGGGATATTTTTTTCCTGAAGACAATGATCAAAAAAACAGCTTCAAAGCCGAACTGCCGAAAAGGTTCAAAACCAAAAAGGAGGCTGTTGAATTTTTAGAATCTTGTAAGGGCGCCACTTTTGTGGTTAAAAAAACCGAAACCAAACCATCGAAGAAATCTCCGGCAGCTCCTTTCACAACATCAACTCTTCAACAAGAAGCAAGCCGGAAGCTTGGGTTTTCAGTAGCCCGCACTATGACCGTCGCTCAAAGACTCTACGAATCAGGGAAAATAACCTATATGCGTACCGACTCGGTAAACATCTCTGATACAGCCATAGGCATGGCCAAAAAAGTTATCACAGAACAATTTGGCGAAAAATATCTGAAGCCAAGAAAATATGCAACCAAGTCAAAAGGTGCGCAGGAAGCACACGAAGCAATTCGCCCAACCTATTTAAACGTTGAAAATGTTAAAGGAAACCCTGAAGATCAAAAACTATACGAACTGATCTGGAAAAGGACTATTGCTTCTCAGATGAGTGAAGCACTTATAGATAAAACCAACGTAACAATAGGGATATCAACATCCGATCACAAATTGCAGGCAACAGGAGAAGTGCTTAAATTTGACGGATTCTTAAAAGTATATATTGAATCAAGCGACGATGAAGAAGAAACAGAAACCGGAATATTACCCCCGTTAAAAGAATCACAAAAGCTTATACTTAATGAATTAAGCGCAACAGAAAGATTCTCCAAACACCCACCCAGATACACTGAAGCTAGCCTGGTAAAAAAGCTTGAAGAGCTGGGCATTGGAAGACCGTCAACCTACGCCCCAACAATTTCAACCGTACAAAAACGAGATTATGTCATTAAAGAAAGTCGAGAAGGTACTAAGAGATCATTCAACTACCTTTTATTAAAAAATGACAGTATTTCCGATGACACAAAGGCCGAAAACACCGGCGTTGAAAAAAACAAATTGTTCCCGACCGACCTGGGCATTGTTGTTACAAAATTTCTTACAGAATATTTTAAAGATATTTTAGATTATAACTTTACTGCAAGCCTGGAAAAGAAATTTGATGATATTGCACAAGGTCAAAATAAATGGGATCAGGTAATAAAAGACTTTTACCATCCTTTTCACCATAAAGTTGAGGATACAACAAAAAAGTCCGAAAAATTTTCCGGTGAAAGGCTTCTTGGGAAAGACCCAAAAACAGGCCGCAATGTATATGCAAAAATAGGCAGATACGGACCTATGGTACAAATTGGTGATGCCGAAGAAGAGGAAAAGCCAAAATTTGCTTCAATTTTAAAAAATCACAGCCTTGAAACAATTACTCTGGAAGAAGCACTTGAGCTTTTTAAGCTTCCACGTGATGTCGGCGAATATGAAGGAAAAAAGCTTGTTGCATCTATAGGAAGATTCGGCCCTTACATAAGGTTTGACGATAAGTTCTTTTCTATTCCTAAAGGTGATGACCCTTTTACTATTACAAAGGAAAGAGCTATTGAGATCATTGAAGAAAAAAGGCAAGCTGAAAAGAAAAAAATTATCAAAACTTTCGACAAAGACCCTGAAACTAAAATACTAAGAGGCAGATGGGGACCATACATTTCCTATAAAGGTAAAAATTTCAGAATACCCAAAACAGTCAATCCTGAAGATATGTCGTACGAAGATTGCTTAGATTTGACAAAACAGGCAACCTCAGACAAAAAAGCACGTACAAAAAGAAAAAAAACTACTAAAAAACCAAAAAAGTAGTTTTAAAATTATCGCGCTATATGGAATTGACTGACTTTCTCGAACCTGTTAACAAAGCAAACCTTCAGATATCCGGTGAGCAACACCCTTTATCTCTATCTGAAATAATTAAATCATATTATGATAAAAATCAGTTCCCTGACCTAGATAATGTTGATATTGCTATAATAGGAATAACAGAAGACAGAAATGCTGTCAATAACCCAGGGTGCAGGCTTGCTCCAGATTATGTCAGAAAGTATTTATACCGCTTGTTTCAGGGTAGTTTTAAAGCAAAAATTGCCGATTTGGGTAATATTATTCCGGGTGAAACAATTCAAGACACCTACTCTGCAGTCAAATTTGCTATAGCATTACTTATTGAAAAAAATATAATCCCGGTAATTGTAGGTGGCAGCCAGGATTTAACCTATGCCAACTATCTTGCTTATGAATCACTAGGCCAAATAATAAACCTGGTAAATGTAGATTCTTCTTTTGACCTTGGAGCAAAAAAAGACTCCATAAATAACAATAACTACCTTAGTTCAATTTTCACACATCAACCCAACTATCTTTTCAATTTCACAAACATCGGCTATCAAACTTATTTTGTTGATCAGGATGCACTGGAGTTGATGGATAAACTCTATTTTGATGTTTACCGACTTGGTTATGTTCGCCAAAACATAGAAGAAGTTGAGCCAATAGTGCGAAATGGGGATATGCTCTCGTTTGACATCTCCAGCATCAGACAATCTGATGCACCGGCAACTTCCAATGCATCACCCAATGGGTTTTATGGTGAAGAAGCATGTCAAATAATCAGATATGCAGGCCTGAGTGATAAAATATCATCAGTAGGATTTTATGAAATGAATCCCGCATTTGACAAAGGAGACCAAACAGCTCACCTGGTAGCACAAATGATATGGTACTTTATTGAAGGGTTTTATAACAGAAAAGATGACTTCCCAACAAAAACAAATAAAAATTCAAAAAGTTACATCAAATATGTTGTATCATTGAAAAACTTCCAGAATGAGATTGTTTTTTATAAAAGCAAAATGAGCGATCGCTGGTGGATGGAAATACCTTGCCCTTCATTATTACAAACCAAATATGAACGACAACACCTTGTACCTTGCTCCTATAAAGACTACCAGGCAACATGTTGCGAAGAAATTCCCGACAGGTGGTGGCAGGTTTATCAAAAGATCATGTAAAAAAACAAGTAATATCATAAATATTGGAGTTAAAACTTAGTTTTTTATTTAAAATATATAAGATCCTATATATTATAGTTATTATAGAGCAACAATAGTAAAAAAATTTCAAAATAT
>SLSZ01000021.1 GCA_007130125.1 Bacteroidales bacterium | reverse complement strand
TTTTAACAACACCTATCGTTGCGCAAAACGAAAAAGTAGGTGTAGTGCTTAGCGGTGGTGGCGCCAAAGGCCTCGCACATGTCGGCGTACTAAAATCACTGGAAGAGCATGATATCCCTATTGATTACATTACCGGAACAAGTATTGGCGCATTAATTGGTGGTATGTACGCGAGTGGGCTCACAATTGATTCCATTATCAGTATAGTATCAAGCGACGACTTCCAAAATTGGACATCCGGCACTGTTGAGGAAAAATATGATCCCTATTATAAAAAACAAGAAAAAAATGCATCATGGATATCATTGCGCTTTAATATTGATTCCATTTGGCAGCCCAGGCTACCTACTAATCTTATTTCACCAATACAGATGGATTTTGCCGGAATGAAGCACTTCTCAGGGGTCAATGTGGCAAGCAATTATAACTTCGACAGCCTGTTTATTCCTTTCAGATGCGTAGCTGCCGACATTGAATTAAAAAAACAGGTTGTATTACGCAATGGAAGTATTTACAACGCCATAAGAGCTTCCACAACATATCCATTTGTTTTCAGGCCTATCAAGATCGACAACAGGTTATTATTCGACGGCGGTATTTACAACAACTTCCCGGCAGATATTATGAAAGAGGAGTTCAACCCCGATTATATTATCGGAAGTGCTGTAGGAATGGTCGTCAGGCCACTGCGCCATGATGACATACGTTCACATCTTGAAAACCTGGTAGTCTTTCCAACTGACTATGAATTACCCGATTCATTAGGTCTTACTATTAAACCTGATGTTCCTGAGGTAGGATTAACAGATTTCAAGAATGCCGAAAAATTAATTGAGATAGGATATAAAGCTGCAAATAAAAATATTGATAAAATAAAAGAAAACATTGGCAGAAGAACTGATAAAAAAGAACGTGATGAAAAAAGAAAAGCTTTTGCCGACAAAATACCGGAATTGGTTTTTGACGATATCTCCGTGACAGGAGTTAATCAAAACCAAAAACAATATATTCAAGACTTACTTACTATAACCGACGATCCTATTTCTGTTTATGATCTAAAACCTTTATATTTTAAATTGCTGGCAGAAGATCATATAGAGCTTATTCAACCTGACGCTGTTTATAATGAAGAAACCGGTTATTATACTCTTGTCCTCGATATTACTATTGACCGGAGCGTTATCCTGCAATTTGGAGGGAATCTTTCATCATCCCCGGTAAACCAGGCTTATATTGATGCGCAATATTTGCACATGCACACTAAGGCCTACAAAATTGGACTTAATGCCTATTTCGGAAGGTTTTATTCCAGCATGCAATTAAAAGGCAGAATGGACTTCCCGGGTCATTATCCCTTCTTCTTTGAAACATCGTTAACAATGAGTTATTATGATTATTTCAGGAGCACCACTACTTTCTTCGAAGACAGAACGCCCTCGTATCTGTTGCAAAACTTTAATTTCTATAACTTTTTGATCGGAATTCCTGCCGGCAGCAATGGCAAAGTAACAGGAGGAGCAACTACAGGAAGAAACCGTGATGACTATTTCCAGACCAATGTGTTCAGCAGGGCTGATACTGCCGACAGAACAACACTATCATACATCTCTCCCTTTGTCAAATATGAGAGAAATACTCTTAATCGCAAACAATTCCCAAATAGCGGAAGCCATTTATTGATATCCGCGCGTTATATTAGTGGCGATGAAAAACATATTCCCGGCTCAACATCAATACTGGATGATTATTCCGAAAAAAGTCATGACTGGTTCCAGCTTAGAGTTGCTTATGAAAATTATTTTAAAGATTACAACTTTTTAAAATTAGGAATGTTTTCAGAAATATATTTATCAAACAAAAATTTCTTTTCTAATCATACCAGCTCTGTTTTGGCTGCACCGGAATTCAGGCATGTACCATCCACAAGGGTGCATTTTATACCCAATTACAGAGCGCATAATTATGCTGCGGCAGGATTAAAAACAATATTTAACATAACTGATAATACAGAGATAAGACTTAAAGGATATATTTTTCAACCATACCGTGAGATATTAAGAGATCCGGACGACTTTACGGCATATTATGGTGACCCTTTCGCCTCAAGGTATTTCCTCGGGTCGGGTACAATAATTGTCAATACGGCTATTGGGCCTATTAGCTTTTCTGCCAGCTTTTTTGACAGACATGATGAAGAATTTGCTTTTTCACTGGATTTTGGGTATCTAATTTTCCATAACCTGCCATTAAGATAATAGCTGAAAAACTATTTTTTTCAAAAAAAACACAACAAAATCATTAAAACCTTTTTAAAACCAATGAAATAATTATAAATTTGGGGGTTAATTAAAATCTATCGTATTTGAAAAGTTTTCCGGATTTTTTACAAGCTTGTAAAATGCTGATTATCTGGATTATACTTTTTCTTAGCATATCTTCACTAATTAATTTTATTAATTAACTCTAACTGACATATTAATGGAAAAAAATGACCAACTTAACCCTGAAATAGCCGAAAAAGACAGTGCTGCAGGGCATGAGAACACTGACCCGGAAAGCAAGGAAACTAAAGTGAAAAAATCGCCGGAAAATAAAGAAAAAAAGGAAAAAGATTTAACCGTTTCGCCTGATAAGCAGCAGGAAGAAAAGCCATCTAAAACACCTGCCGGAGAAACTGAAGCTAAACAAGCTACTGAAAAAACTTCCGATGAGAAAGAAGTTAAAAAACAATCTGCTGCAAAAGAAACAGAAAAAGAAAAGGACCTCAAACAACCTGATGCCGTGAATGGTGAAGAGCATGAGGTGGATCTTTCCGAAAAATATTCTGCATTTTCAAAAGAAGAGCTTGTAAATGAAATTGAATCAATAGTTAATAATGATGATATTGAATATATCCGTAAACATATAGGATATATAAAAGCCGCTTTTCGCAAAATACTTAAAGAGGAAAACCTGGAAAAGTTCGAAAAGAACCTTGATTCAGAAAAAGAATCCGAAAAAGCTGAAGCTGAAGATCCCTTAAAGATAAGATTTGATAAAGCTTTTGAACTTTACAAAGAGAAAAAGACCGTTTATGATCAGACACTCGAAAAACAAAAGCATGACAACCTCGCCGCAAAAGAAAAAATACTTGAAGATCTGCGTAATTTAATTGATTCTGATGAAGAACTGAAGCGTACTTACGACACTTTTCGCGAATTACAGGAAAAATGGAAAAATATTGGCCCGGTACCACAAAATGCAAAAAGCACGCTTTGGAACAACTATCACTTCCTTGTTGAAAAGTTTTTCGATAAAGTTAAGATAAACAAGGAACTCAAAGACCTTGACCTGAAAAAGAACCTTGAAGCAAAAACAGAACTCTGTGAAAAAGCTGAAGAACTGCTCTTAGAATCATCAATAACCAAATCTTTCCAACAGCTACAAAAACTTCATGAAGCATGGAAAGAAACAGGGCCCGTTACTAAAGACAAAAAAGATGAGATATGGGAAAGATTTAAAGCCGCTACTGACAAACTCAATAAACGAAGATCAGAATACTATCAAAACCTAAGAGAAGAACAGGAAAAAAACTATTCTGCTAAACTTGTACTTTGCGAAAAAGCTGAAGCAATATTGGAAGAAAAACCTGACTCCCCAAGAAAATGGCAGGAAAACAGTGAAAAGATCAATGAACTTTTCCGTGTGTGGAAAACCATTGGATTCGCCCCAAGAAAAGTTAATAACGAAGTCTGGAATCGCTTCCGCACAGCACTTGACACATTCTTCAAAAATAAAAAAGAATTCTTCAAAGCATACAAAGAACAACAAAATGAAAATTATAACCAGAAAGTTAATCTTTGCATGCAAGCCGAAGCACTCAAGGATAGTGAAGATTGGAAGAACACTACCGACCAGCTGATAGCACTGCAAAAAGAATGGAAGCAAATCGGGCCGGTGCCTGCAAAATTATCTAATAAAATTTGGAAACGCTTCAGAGCCGCTTGCGACGAGTTTTTTAACCGTAAAGCAGATTTTTATGCTAATATCAATCAAAGACAAAACGAAAACCTTGAGAAAAAACTTAACCTGATTGAAAAAGTCAAAACTTACGATTACTCTGATGATAATAATAAAAACCTGGAAGTATTAAAAAGCTTTCAACGCGAATGGATGGAAATAGGCCATGTGCCTATTAAAGAAAAAGACAGGGTGCAAAGCGAGTTCCGTAAAGCAATTGATCAACAGTTTGAAAACCTGAATATTAGCAAAAAGGTTAAGAACACAATGGCTTTCAGAAACAAAATCGAAAATGTCAAGGACACCCAGAATGCAGGAAATATTATTAGCAAAGAAAGATCTTTTATCATTAACAAAATAAATAACCTGCAAAACGATATTAATCTTTGGGAAAACAATATTGGCTTCTTTGCCTCATCAAAAAAAGCCGATGTCTTAAAATCCGAATTCCAGCAAAAGATTGATAAAGCAAAACAAGAAATTGAAATTCTTGAAGAGAAATTGAAAATACTGAAAGAAGCATAATGACTATTTAATTTTGTATCATTTAAAAAACTAACGATGAAAAAAATTGTAATACTTGTAGTTTTGGTTATGTTCACAATTAGTTCACATGGCCGTAGTAATTCGAATAGCATGTTTAAGTTTGGAGTAAGCGGTGGATTGAATTTTTCCTATGTTTCACACAAAACGCTTGAATTTGAAGATTATAATGTTGAGACTCTCAGGGATAATTATACGGGTTTTCATATTGGAGCAATGACGCATATTTCTGTGCTGGGGTTATTCATACAGCCAGAGCTGTTATACTCTTCGATTGGTAATGAAATGAGAGTAACAGAAGATGGAGAAAATCCGAAATTTTATTCAAGAAAAATAAGCCGGCTTGACCTGCCTGTTTTAGTAGGTATGACATTTGGCCCGGCCCGCTTCGGAGTAGGTCCTGTTGGTAGTGTAATGCTTAGAGAAACATCGGATTTTGATAAAATAACAGAAGGAAAGGGAAGAGAAGAATTTAACAATATGACTTTCGGCTACCAGGTCGGAATTGGTGTTAATATTTCAAACCTACTGATAGATATTAAATACGAGGGTAGTCTAAGCAAGCTTGGTGATGGTGTTACTATAGGAGACGAAACGAAAAAATTTGATTCAAGGCCACGACAAATAATAATAAGCCTGGGTGTACTCCTGTAATATTTACCTGAATGTGATCGCTTTAACCGGAGAGATCCTGGTTACTATATAAGATGGTATTATTAACATAAACATACAAACCAGGAAAGTTCCAACATTTAACAATAGTATGTAAACCAGGTCAAGGTTTATCGGCACCTTTGACACATAATAAGATTCCTGTGGAAGGGTAATTATTCCTGTGTAGTATTGTATCAAGCAAAATGCGATGGCTATAACATTGCCTATAAGCAAACCCCTGGCGATCATGAAACCGGCATTGTAAAGAAAAACCCGTCTTATAAAACTATTACTTCCCCCAAGGGCTTTCAAAATACCTATAAGATTGGTCTTTTCCAAAACTGAAATAAGCAGGGTGGTTATCATATTTATTCCGGCAACCAGCAACATTAAAATTATAATAACATAAACATTCATATCAAGCAGTTCCAGCCAGTCAAATATCTGGGGATACAATTGAGCTATAGTCTTGCTTATAAGCCTGTAGCCTATTTCATCATAAACCAATTCACCCAACCTGTCCAACTCACTATAATCATCAATCAAAACTTCAAAACCTGCAACCTGGTCTTCTTCCCAGTCATTTAACCTTTGGATATGCCTGATATCCCCAATAACAAATCGTTCATCCAGCTCTGCCAGGCCGGTTTCATATATGCCGGCAACGCTTAACCGGCGCATCCTGGGTGGCTCCTGGATAAAATATATCAAAACATCATCTCCAACCTCCAAGCCAAGTAAATCAGAAACCGTTTGTGAGATTATAATATCATTGCTGATCTCATTTTCCTCTAATTCAATTGGGCCGCCATCTACTATCATCCTGTCGAAAAACGACCAGTCAAAATCCTTGCCGATACCTTTTAGCACAACCCCGTGAATATCCTCATCCGTTCTGATCAATCCGGCCTTGGTAGCAAATATCTGTATATGGCGAATGCCTGAAACCTCTTTCAGGTCAGGATAAAATGGCTGATCCTTACTGATTGGACGCGGTTCAAAAGAAATGTTGTAATCAAAGTGTGTGATCTGAATGTGCGAACCAAAACCAATCGCTTTCTCACGTATCTCCTGCTGAAAACCGGTTACTATAGCCACTGAAACGATCATAACAGCCAAACCCAAAGAGATGCTGACAACGGCAATCTTCTTTACAAGACTGGTAAAACGGCTGCTCTTTTCACCGTGACCAAACCTTGATGCTATAAAATATGGTAAATTCAAATCTAATTTCTTTTTTGCAAATGTAATATTTTAACGTTTTTAGAGCTGTATAATTTGAGTTTCTTACTGTAACTTTTTCATTTTTTTAGATTGTTTTCAGATGCAACAATTAAGTAACTTTAATAATTATTTTATTGACCAACAGCTATTCTGGTTTTCATAAATAAAATATCTTTGCATAAAGATATGCGAATTATGGATAAGCCCAAATCAAACGATCCAATTTTTTCGAAGCCGGTTATTGATATGTTCACTGTCGCAAATGAATATTGTTTGTTTTTTGATAAAGCAAATGAATATCCGCCAGACGATATCTATGAATATTTTCACAAGATAGCTCCGCTGCTTTACCTTAAAGGAAGCCTTGTGCCAAACATTGCAGTTAATGATCCGTCATACACTGAACGTTACCTTACAGAAGAACAATATGAAGCAC
>SLSZ01000137.1 GCA_007130125.1 Bacteroidales bacterium | reverse complement strand
GGAGAAGAGCCAAAAAAGGAGTGGCTGGAATCATTAAGGGAAGCTAAGCTTATTTATATCAGTGGTGGCGATCAAAACAGGTTTATGGATGTTGTTGAAGACTCCCCAATAAAGGATGCCATTATTGAAGCTTATAATAAAGGTGCGATGGTTGCCGGTACCAGCGCCGGGGCAGCCGTTATGAGCGAAAAAATGATTACCGGCGATGAATTAAGATACGAAGAATATCATCCGACTTTTCGTACTATTGAAACTGAAAATATTGAATTGAAGCCCGGCCTGGGGCTCATAACTACAGCGATCATTGACCAGCACTTTGTTTGGAGGAGCAGGTATAACCGCATTCTTACTGCTATTCTGGAGCATCCTGAGCTGCTCGGTATAGGTATTGATGAATCAACGGCTTTATTGGTTGAGGGAGATACTGCTGAGGTTGTAGGTGTTTCACAGGTTCTGGTTTTTAGAAACCCCGAACGTTCATCTATTGTGCATAATAATATATATGGAGCACGAAACCTTGTTCTGGATATATACTTGCCAGGGGATAAATTTTCTATTCGCTAATTAAATAATAAGATAATATTCATGTTAAAGAAAGTACCGCATACCTATGTAATTGTATTTAGTATTATTGTTATTGCTGCTGTTTTTACCTGGGTCATTCCGCCCGGCAAATATGTCGAAGAGGCCAGGGTAAAAGATGGTGAGGTAAAGACTGAAATGGTTTTTTATCTTGAAGAGGACCTTCCTGATGAATATAAGCTTGACAGCCAGGTTCAGACATGGCAGATATTATCTGCCCTTTTTAAAGGCTTTGTGAAACAATCAAATATAATTATTTTTATATTGATGATCGGAGGGGCTTTTTGGATCATGAATCAGAGTAAGGCTATTGATGTGGGTATCTTTGCTTTTCTGAAACATACCCGGAAATTAGGTAACAACCGTTTTATGAGATTTCTTGGGATTGACAATGTTATCATTGTTTTGGTAATGTTGTTATTTAGCCTCTTTGGCGCTATCTTTGGAATGAGTGAAGAAACAATAGCATTTGTTATTATCCTTATCCCCTTGGCAATTTCGATGGGTTATGATTCTATAACCGGTGTTTGTATGGTTTATATAGCTGCTCATTTAGGATTTGCCGGGGCTATGCTCAATCCTTTTACAATTGGTATTGCACAAGGACTTGCTGATATACCGCTGTTTTCCGGAATTGAGTACCGGTTTTTCGCATGGATAATTATCAACATTGTTGGAATTGCTTTCGTATTAAATTATGTAAATAAAATACGTAAAAATCCTAAATCGTCGATAATGTATCAGGAGGACGAATATTGGAGAAACCGTGAAGCTAGTGATGCTAACAATATAACATACTATACACCCAGGATTGCCTGGTTTGTTTTTGCATTCGTCTCTATTGTACTCGCAGTATTCTCAATATTCCACCCTGTTTCTACCTTAACTATTGGTGCTACCTCTTTTACGTTGACTATATTACCGGTAGCTACAGTGATTTTTATCATTGCAGGTATTCTTACACTGAAAAAATCGGTACACTTCTTCATATTGTTACTGCTTTGTTATACTATTTTGTTTTTGATCGTTGGAGTTATGGGTTATGGATGGTACGTAATGGAAATAGCTACATTGTTCCTGGGTATGGGTATTGCATCCGGATTGGCAGTCAATAAGTCTGCCAATGACATTGCTAATTCTTTTCTCGATGGAGTAAAAGACATTATGTCTGCTGCAATTATAGTAGGCCTTGCCGGTGGGATAATTGTTGTTTTGGAAGACGGAGGTGTTATTGATACAATTCTTTACGGACTTTCTCAATCATTAGGTCAGTTTGGCAATGTCGCCTCAGTGGGTACTATGTATGTTATTCAAACGATAGTAAATATTGTTATACCTTCCGGATCAGCAAAAGCTGCCATAACAATGCCTATTATGGCTCCATTTAGTGATCTTATCGGAATATCCAGGCAGGCTACTGTTATGGCATTTCAATTTGGCGATGGCTTTACAAATATGATTACTCCAACTTCCGGAGTTTTGATAGCAGTACTTGGAGTTGCTCGTATACCATACCACAAATGGGTGAAGTGGGTATGGCCTCTTATTTTAATAATGATACTGTTAGGGTTTTTGCTGTTAATACCAACAGTAACAATGAACTTGAGTGGTTTCTAAGTTATTTGACGATAGATTGTTTTTTTTATTTCACTGTAGCAATTAATTTATCGCTGCTTATTTTTATAAAATAAGCTCCCGGTAGTTTTGTAATTAAATTTAGTTATATCAATACTGCTATAATCACTTAGTAGCAGTATTTGATTAAAAATGTATTTCTTTATTCTTATTTTTGATTTTTATTACAGCCAAAACTGCTTTATCTTTGTATATTTATGCGACTTATATTTAATATGTTGACATGCTAACACATTTGCAGATTGAGAATTATGCCCTGATTGAAAAGCTGGATATTGAGTTTGATAGCGGCTTATCAATTATTACCGGCGAGACCGGTGCAGGAAAATCCATCCTTGTAGGTGCTTTGTCTCTTATCCTTGGACAAAGAGCCGACACTAAAGTTTTGTTTGATAAAAATAAAAAGTGTATTGTGGAAGGTACCTTTAATATTAAAGGTTATAAATTGCAATCTGTTTTTGAGGAAAATGAGTTGGATTATGATGAAAACACCATTCTGCGCCGGGAGATCAACTCGCAGGGAAAATCCAGGGCTTTTATAAATGATACCCCGGTTACGTTAAATGTCCTTAAGGCCCTTTCTGAAGAACTTGTTGATATTCATTCTCAGCATGAAAGCCTGCTTTTGAATAAAACTTATTTTCAATTTGATGTTGTTGACAACTTTTGTAATCATTATGAATTACTTAATAATTACAAAGCGGAATACCAGAAATATATCTCACTTAAAAAGAAGCTGGACAAGCTTTTAGAAAATGAAAAAGAATCTCGTGCTAATTTAGATTATTATAAGTTTCAATATGAGGAGCTGGAAAAAGCAAAAATAGATAATACAGAAGATTTTGAACAGCTTGAGTCGGAACTGGAGATCCTTAATAATGCTTCGGACATTAAACAAAACCTGCAAAGCGCTTATTATCTACTTGCTGATTCCGAAACGAACATTCTGGGGGAATTAACAAACCTCCAAAATTTTGTCCAGCCGTTGGAGAAGTATGACGGCAAATTCAAAGATTTATTGCAGAGACTTCAATCTGTGATTATTGAATTTAAAGATATTGGAAATGAGTTATCGCAGGCATCTGATGATGTTGTTTTTGACGAGGAGCGGATATCTATTCTCACAGAAAGGCTTGACACATTTAATAAGCTTATGATGAAGCATAATGTTTCAACTATTGATTCATTGATCGAAGTAAAAGAGGATTATAAGGAAAAGCTTCAAAATATCGAATCAATGGAAGATGAGATAGAATCATTGAAGGAGCAGACCAAACAATGCGAGCAGCAGGTTTATATGCTTGGTGAAAAGCTTTCCGTATCACGGCAGGAAAAATTTCCGGTAATTGAAAACAGGGTTACTGAGCTTCTTAGAAGTCTTGGAATGCCTGATGCTCGTTTTGGCATTGAGCATGCAAAAATAGATACTGTATCACCTCTGGGTTTGGATTTTATCAGATTTAAATTCAGTGCCAACCTGGGAGGCGAATTGCAGGATATATCAAAGGTTGCTTCAGGAGGTGAAATATCCAGACTGATGCTTAGCATTAAATCATTAATTACCGAAAACCGGCTCCTGCCTACAATAATTTTTGATGAGATAGATACCGGAGTATCAGGGGAAGTAGCTTCAAAGATAGCAAACATATTCAATGAAATGTCAAATACAATGCAGGTGATATGCATTACTCACCTACCACAGATAGCATCAAAGGGACAAAATCACTTTTTTGTTTATAAGGAAGTGGAAAATCAACAAACAAAAACCCGGATTAAAAAACTAGCAGGGGAAGAACGCATAGAAGAACTGGCCAAAATGCTTGGCGGAGAATCCTTAACAGATTCGGCAAGACAGACTGCAAAAGAACTTATTAATTTTAATAAAGCCGGTAATAATTGATAATTTTAATTGGTCAGAAGCAATATTTTAAGCATATGTTTAACGATATTGATTGATTTTTTTATAATTTTCTTAACTTTGCCCGGCATTTTTATGATTTGTCGGATTATAAAGGAATGATCTTTCAATTCTTGCAATTTTTACTTTTTTCTTATATTTGTGCGCTCTTTTCTTTTGAGTAAACGAATTTAAATACGGGATAATCTGTTCATTTCATGGTATTTGAACACTTATTCCGTTGTGTTTTTATCAATATAATAATAGTTAAAACCTAATTTAAAAAAACTATCAATGAAGATTTTAGTTTGTATTAGTAACGTTCCGGACACTACCACTAAGATTAAGTTTACTGACAACAACACCAAGTTTGATTCTACGGGAGTACAATGGGTTATTAATCCCTGGGATGAATTGGCGCTTACACGTGCATTGGAACTAAAGGATGATGCTTCCACCGGTGTAAAGAGTGTTACTGTTGGCCATGTTGGCACTGCATCTGCAGATCCTACCATTCGTAAAGCATTGGCTATTGGTGCCGATGATGCTATACGTGTTAATATTGAGCCTACAGATGCCTACCAGGTGGCTGCTCAACTGGCTGAGGTGGTTAAAGCTGAACAGTTTGATATTATTCTTTGTGGTATAGAATCCAGCGATTTTAATGGGTCAACAGTAGGTAGTATGGTAGCCGAGTTTCTTGATTATCCATCAGTGTCAGCTGTATCCGGTTTGAATATTGAGGATGGTGAACCTGTTATTACCAGGGAAATTGACGGTGGTAAGGAGATAGTTAACGTTCCGGCACCATTTGTTGCCGTTGTTCAAAAAGGTGTAGCCCTGGAACCACGTATTGCATCTATGCGTGGTATAATGCAGGCACGAACCAAGGCTATTAAGGTAATGGAACCTGTTGACGTTGATGTTCTTACCGAAGTTGTGACCTTTGAGCCTCCACAACCCAAACCTGAATGTGTTTTTGTTGAGGAAGACAACCCCGAAAAGCTTATTGAATTATTGCAAAACGAGGCAAAGGTTATTTAATTAGTTGTTAATCAAATTAAATTATTAGATATGTCAGTATTAATATTCACTGAAAATTGGGATGGTAAATTCAAAAAACTTTCATTTGAGCTTGTATCATATGGAGCCAAAGTTGCTGAAATGCTTGGCACTTCAGCTGTAGCTGTATCTATTGGTAATGTAGCCGATGATGAACTTACCAAACTTGGTAAATATGGAGCAAAAAAAATAATTAAACTGGAAGATGAACTCTTTAACATCTTCGATAATAAATCTTATAGCGCAGCAATAGCTGAGATTGCCCAAAAAGAAGAGGCACAGGTTATTATAATTGCTAATAATAATATGGGTAAGGCTATTGCCCCAAGAATATCGGTAAAACTTAAGGCCGCAATCGGTTCGTGTGTTAGCAAGTTGCCCTTAAGCACCGAACCTTTTGTTGTTTACAAAAAGGTTTATTCAGGTAATGCTTTTGCGCATGTTGAATTAAAAACAGACGTGAAAATAATTACTCTAGCACAAAACTCCTTTGATTTGATTGAAAGCTCAAACGAAGCTACCATTGAACAAGCATCCGTTGATGTTAATGAATCAATGGTTCAAACAAAGATTAAAGATGTAGATAAACAAACCGGTAAATTATTGCTTACTGATGCCGAGATAGTTGTTGCTGGAGGACGTGGAATGAAGTCACCCGATAACTGGACACCCATATTTGAGCTGGCCGAACTACTCGGTGGTGCAACAGCATGTTCGCGACCCGTTTCTGATGAAGGATGGAGACCACATGAGGAACATACCGGGCAAACAGGCAAAATTATTGCACCAAACCTTTATATTGCAATTGGTATCTCAGGAGCAACGCAACACCTTGCCGGTGTTAGCTCATCAAAATGTATCGTAGCTATAAATAATGATAAAGATGCACCTATTTTCGAAGCAGCACAGTATGGTATTGTTGGAGATGCCGCTAAAGTGTTACCCAAATTGGTTGATGCTGTTAAGGAAGTAAAATCAAAATAAGGTAAGCTGAATTTTATTATTATCGAAATGATACTTTGTAAATCTGAAACAATATGGATCAAATAATCTTTGCTATAACACTGCTAATAACATTAGTGGTTTTTGGCTTCACTGCATCAAGATATGTGAGGCTTTTTATGTTGACTAAGCCTGCGTTTCCGGTGCGAGATATTGGTAAGCGAATCATTCTGGTGATTGAAGTTGCCATAGCACAATCGAAAATGTTTCGTAAACCTTTTACGGGTATATTGCATGCCTTTGTTTTTTGGGGTTTTATAGTTATGCTTTTTGGCAGTATTGAGATGGTTATTGATGGGCTAATAGGGGCAGAGCGGTCATTGCATATATTTGGAGGTTTATACGACTTTTTAATAGCTGCCGGAGATTTATTTGCATTAATAATTACTGTAGCTATAATCGTGTTTTTGTGTCGCAGATTATTTCTGCACATTAAGCGTTTTGAAGGCATTGAAATGAAAAAAGTTTCACATATCGATGCCAAGATTGCTCTTACCATCATTTTGTTGCTGATGATTACCCTTTTAGGGTTAAATTCCAGTTATGTTGCATATCAAAACAATATTGGCGGTGAAATATTTGGAGTATACCCGGTAAGCATATATTTGGCAGGAATTTATACAAATATGCCTGTTGATACAATTCATGTGCATCACGAAGTTCATTGGTGGGCACATATTCTTTTGATATTTTTGTTTGCCAATATCCTGCCTTACTCAAAGCACTTTCATGTGTTTATGTCGGTGCCTAACGTTTTTCTTTCCCGCCTGGAACCTCTTGGGAAGCTTCCTAACATGGAAAATATTACCCGTGAGGTTAAACTGATGATGAATCCTGATACAGCTTTTGCTGAGGCTCCTGATGATGCACCGGTTGAGCGTTTTGGAGTGCTCGACGCCGAAGATGTTTCATGGAAGAATTACCTTGATTCGCTCTCTTGTACGGAGTGTGGACGATGCACCTCTGTCTGTCCTGCTAATATTACAGGTAAAAAACTTTCACCAAGAAAAATTATGATGGATTTAAGATCCAGAATGAAGGACAAAAGCAAAGGTTTAATTAAAAAAGGCAAGGATTACAGCGATGATAAATCTCTTATTAGAAATTATATAAGCGAAGAAGAGTTATGGGCTTGCACAACCTGCAATGCTTGTGCCCAGGAGTGCCCCATTAATATTGATCATCCAAAGTTGATAGTTGATATGCGTCGTTACCTTGTCATGGAAGAAGGTTCTGCTCCGGGTGGAATAAAAACGGTTTTCAATAATATTGAAAATAATGGTGCACCATGGCAATATTCTGCGGAAGATAGAATGATTTGGTCGGACAATCTTGAATTAAAAAAATAAAATAAAGCATGGAAACTAAAAAGTTAAATGTACCTGTTATGGCTGACTTACATGCCAGAAACGAAAAACCGGAGTATCTCTTTTGGGTTGGATGTGCAGGTGCTTTCGATGATAGATACAAAAAAGTTGTACAAGCTTTTGCAAAGGTGCTTTCATATCTTAACGTGAACTATGCGGTTTTGGGAAAAGAGGAATCCTGTACAGGCGATCCGGCACGCAGAGCAGGTAATGAAATGCTCTATCAGATGCAAGCACTACAGAATATTGAAGTATTCACTATGTATGAAGTGAAAAAAATAATAACTATCTGCCCACATTGCTACAACATTTTTAAAAATGAGTATCCTGACCTGGGAGGAAATTATGAGGTGATCAGTTACGTTGAGTTCCTTGATAACTTAATAAAAGACGGTACATTAAAAATTGATATAAGTAAATTCGCTGATGCTAAGATAACTTTTCACGATCCATGTTATTTTGGACGCGCAAATAATATATATGAAGAGCCACGTAATATACTGAAATCACTAACTGCCAGTGTGATTGAGATGGAGAGAAACCGAAGCTCTGCTTTGTGTTGTGGTGCCGGAGGCGGGCAAATGTTTAAAGAAGCTGAAGAAGGAGATAAAGAAGTTTTTATAGAACGAACCGAAGAAGCTTTAAATACTGATGCCGGTATAATTGCTACATCTTGCCCATTTTGTATGACAATGATGACAGATGGCCTGAAATATAAAAATAAAGAAGAAGAAATAAAAAATTACGATATAGCCGAATTAGTTGCTTTATCGCTCGGATTGTAATCAAATAACCTAAAAACAATATATCTGATGGAAAATGTAAATTTAAAAAGCGGCGAATTCCTGGTTAAGGATGTTGAAGCAAAAAATATCTTTATCCCTGAGGAATTCAATGAAGAGCAAAAGATGATTGCACAATCTTGTAGAGATTTTATGGAAGCAGAGGTTTTACCTAAGCTTGATGAAATAGACAAGGGCGATCGTCAATTAATGAAAGATATTTTGAAAAAATCCGGTGAACTTGGTCTTCTGGGGATAACTATCCCGGAAGAATACAATGGTTTTGGACAATCCTTCCTAACTCAAATGCTTGTTGCCGAAGTTATTGGTGCAGGCTATTCTTTTTCTGTAGCTTTTATGTGTCATTGCGGTATTGGTACAATGCCTATTATGTATTACGGTAGTGAAGAACAGCGTAAAAAATATGTATCAAAACTTGCAACAGGCGAATTACTTGGAGCATATTGTCTTACTGAGCCCGGAGCCGGAAGTGATGCAAACTCCGGTAAAACAAATGCCAAACTAAGCGAAGATGGCAAACACTATATTCTAAACGGGCAAAAGATGTGGATCACAAATGGCGGTTTTTGCGATACACAGGTTGTCTTCGCCAAGGTTGATAATGATCGTATTCTGAGTGCATTTATTGTGGAAAGTGATTGGGATGGTATAGTAATAGGTCCGGATGAACATAAAATGGGTATTAAAGGGTCATCAACTACACAAATTTATTATAATGATGTAAAAGTGCCTGTGGAGAATATGATTGGTAAGCGAGGTGAAGGCTTTCGCATTGCCTTAAATATCCTTCATATGGGTAGAATGAAGCTTGGAGCCAATGTTGTTGGTGCTGCAAAGCAAACCATCACTGACTCTGTTCGCTATGCAAATGAGCGCAAACAGTTTGGTACTTTGATATCAACATTTGGTGCAATTAAACAGAAACTTGCGAAAATGGTTGTTAAGTGTTATGCACATGAATCAGCTATTTTCCGTGTGAGCCAAGATGTAGATATTCTTATTGATAAATATAAGAGTGAAGGTAAAGATCAGGGACTTGCCGGTATTGAAGGTATTGCTCACTATGCTGTTGAGGATGCTATTCTTAAAGTTTGGGGATCTGAAATGCTGGATTTTGTCGTTGACGAAGGAGTGCAAATACACGGTGGTATGGGATATTCAGCTGAAATGAATGTTGAAAGGGGTTACCGTGATTCAAGAATTAACAGAATTTTTGAAGGAACAAACGAGATTAACCGCCTGTTGGTTGTAGAAGCAGCAACAAAACGTGCTATGAAAGGTGACTATGACCTGTTTGGCCCGGCTGAAGAGCTATATAATAATATCAGTAGCATAACTAATGATGAAGTACCTGATGAATCATACTTCGACAAGAAGCGTAGATATATGAAAAACTTCAAGAAAGCAATTATGCTAACAGTTTATAGTGCAACTCAAAAGTTTGGCCGGAAGTTTATGAGAGAACAGGAGGTGGTTAATAACCTCTCGGATATGATTATGGAACTTTACCTGGCCGAATCAGCTGTCTTGAGAGTTGAAAAACTTGAAGGGATAAAAGGAGATAATCCTATCAATAAAGATATATTGGATGTGTTTGTTAATGATACTGCATATGTCATATTTAAAAATGCAAAGGATGCCATTTACTCCATTGCAGAGAGTGAAGAAGCTGAAAAATTGATGGGAGCTATTAAGACTCTTACAGATATTGAAGGTGTAAATGTGATGAATGCATGTCGCAGAATTGCCGATAAGTTGATTGACGATAATGAATATAAATTTTAGTTTAATCAATTTGTTATAAATCAATTGATCATTTATTGATTTTATGAATCAATAAAAACGCCGGAAAGAAAGTGCTTCCCGGCGTTTTTATTATAATCTTTAGTTTTTTTAAGTAGTACAAACTGTATATTTATTCTTCAGGGTTAATAACTCTACCCATAAACAGTATTGTGTTACTTTCATTTTCTTTAATAAAGAATTTGAATGGCCTGTCGGCTCTGAAAATTATTTTATCATCCTCGATCGCGGTTTTACGTATTATTGTTACTGCTGTTGCGGCAGCAGCTTCAGTACCTTCTTCATCAACTTCTATAAATGCTTGATGTATAACACGGTCAATTTTCAGGTCATGTTCATCAGTCATCCTGGAAAAATCCGCCCTGTCAGAAAAAGCAAGTGGCATACCCATGCTTGATAATATTTCTTCCAGGTTAGTATGAAACCTCATTTTGAATTTAGGAAGCAGTAACTGTACTTCCTGTTCAACAAGATTATTTATATAATCGTTATACATATCGGTATCTAGCCTGGCTTCAAAATCAGTTAAGGGTGTATTTTCATTAGGAAGCATAAGCACCATCGAAAAATCTTTTCCCGAATATGGGATTTCTATAACTTGTGCAAGGTTATCTTCATAATATTTGAAACTGGATTCTTTATTCATAAATTCTACTTCTACCTTATCATTATCATTTAGGTGAAAGTTACGTTTATGGGTCAAATCCTTCTCAAACTCCTCATACCAATTACTTAAGAAATAAATTGCGTTAACCAGCACCATGCGTGTATCCTCTACCAGGATTCCTTGTTCTATGAGTTCCTGTATCTTATGGTTTGTTCTTTCCTCTACCCATTTATTTATTTCTTGACGAATTTTTTCCTGGTCTGATTTAAAATCAGCTTCATGTAAAACAGAACCATAATATTTTTGTATTGTTTCAATATATGACTGCAGAAACGGATAGTCATGTTGTATCCACATGCCATTGGCAATATTAAGTTCCAGGTCATCGCCTGCCAGTTTTTCAATTTTTTTTGAGTGTTCATTGAACTCTTTATGAAAGACATTCATGTCAGGATCAAACATAAGTGTTTTACTCATTTGGTTCTTTGTTTCTTCGCCTGAACCTCCATATGCCATAGCCATTGCTGTTGAAATACTGAAAGGAGATACTACCATATTACCATCTTCTTTCCTAAGTATTTCTTTATATATATCAAATGCAAAATTGTTAAGTCTCTCTTCTTGTTTCATTTCAAAGATTTTTTTTAAGTTGGGATCATCCATCAGGTCATTTGATGGTTGTTCTTCTACAGCGGATTCTTTCGATGTACATCCAAAAAGGATGATTATCAAAAGTGTTGTTAATAGGCTCCAAAATATCTTCATAATAAATATTTTTACTTATTCGATTATAAAATTACATTTAAGAATTATCAAAAAGCAAGCCAAAATGCAGATAGTTTAAAAGTAATAAAAAACACGGAAAAAATACTTATAAATTTATAATGTTTATTTTTTCAGGTCAGGTATCATTAACGTTACTTTGGTTCCGCGGTGTTTTCGGCTTTCAATATTGATCTTTCCAAACAGTTTATCTAAAATAGATCGACAAATAATCAGTCCCAGTCCGATACCCTTTTCTCCGAAAGTGCCTATTGTTTTAGGATGCGGTGTGTCCAGCCTGAAAATATGTTTTACTACATCGTCATCCATACCAATACCATTATCTTCTATTTCGATACGTGTGTTGGAGCTCTTACTCCTTGATTCAGCTCTGATTGAAATATTTCCATCCTTATTGGAGTATTTTATTGCGTTAGATATAATATGTAGCAATATTGTTTTTAAGCCATTTCTGTCAGTAATAAATTCAATATTTTTGTTAAGGTCAGTCTTAAGGGTTATATTTTTTTGTTCGATGTCATTATTAAAATGATCAATTAATTCATGAATTATCTCTTGAAGATTAATTAACTCAGGCTTAAATTCTTTTTTATTGGTTTCTATTGAAGCCCATTCTATGAGGTTTTCAAGAAATTTGTAAAGGTTTTTTGAATCTTCATATAATATTCTTGCCATTTTTACCACCTCATTGGTTTTTTCACTTTCACTTTCAAGGTCGTTAAGCAAAAAACCTGCTATGCCCTTGACACCCAACAGGCTGTCTTTGATGTCGTTGGTCATTATTGAGAAAAACTTCGTTTTTACGAAGTGCATTTCTTTGTTTTCATCAATTTTTTGCTTTAGCTCAAGATGAGTATTAATTATCAATCTTATCTCAGTAGGATTAAAGTGTTTTGCAATATTATCTGAAACCCCGGCTTCAAAATATTCTTCAAGGTTGTTTGGCTTTTCTTTCTCTGTTACTATAATTATTGGAATGTGATGAGTCCTGTAATCGCTTTTCAGAGAGTTAAAGACTTGCAAACTGACATTTTTGTATCGGGAAATATCTTTTAGTATCAGGTCTGGTTCAATCTCGCAAGCTTTTTTTACCAGGTTGTCAACAGGTTGTGAATGGATAAAATGATAATTCTCGTCAAAATTGTTTCTGAGACTATCCATAAACTGTTTATCCTTAGTAACAACTACAATTGTTGCAGGCTTTGATTTGATGTTTCTTTTTACTGTCATTATTGAAAAGTATATTTTTAAATTACATCATAGATACTGCAATATAATAATTTTTTGTACAAAATTTATGTTTTATGTTTAAAAATTTGTTTATGTTTTAGCACAAATAAAATGTTTATATTCCGTGGTTTGGCTTATTATAAATTATATTTTATTATTAATAATGGCATGTATAGATAACAATATTTTATTTTTAAATAAAAACTAATGATCTGTTTAAAAAATTTTTTTAATTTTATAGATTAATAATTAATAATGCCAGTTAATTTTATTTGAATTAATCAACCAAGAACTTACCAAAACCATTGAAAAATGAAATTCATTCGCTTATTATTTTTGATTGCGTTGTTATCCGGGCTTCCTGAATTATTTTTAAGCAGTTACAGTTTTGAGGCATATTCAAGCAATGCAAGACCTCCTATGAGTGACCGCCGTGAAAGTTACCGTCCGCAAAGTCAAGGACGTTCACGTCCCCCTTTAACAGGTCGTCGTCGCCCATTACAGCGTTCTTTACGTTCCAGGTATATGCAGCAGCAAGGGTTTGAGGTCGGTTTGCTTGGAGGAACATCACATTCGTTAACCAACATAGGAACAGGTAAACCCTCATTCCTTGGTACACATTGGGAAACAACAGATCTTAATGTTGGGGTATTTTCCAAGTACAGGATTAATGACTTGTGGGCTGTTAATGCTTCTTTCCATTATGTGCGTATTCATTCTGCAGACAGCCTTGCTCCTGAGAATACAGCCAGGTATACAAGAGATTTTTATTTTGAAAATCAGATCTTTGAGTTTAGCGTCAGGACAGAATTTTTTGTACCGGTATTGCTTGATAATTATCCAATTGAGGTTTATGGGTACCTGGGGCTTGGAGCTTTTTATCACAACCCCGATTTAACGGTACCAAACCCGGATAACTTCGAAGAACCTTCTTATAGCCTAATACAACCTGTTATCCCTATGGGTATAGGACTAGCTTATCCTATTAACAGAAACTTTAGGATAGGGTTAGACATTGGACACCGGCTCACATTCACTGACTATCTGGATGGTTTTTCAAGACCTGCCAGTGATAGTAATGATGCCTATTTTCTTGGCTCGTTAAGGGTTAGCTACTTTTTCGGTGACAGACAACGCCGGTTCATACCTTACTAGCATAGCATCCAGCTATTATTCAAGTGCAAGATCGAGCAGAAATGCATATTCCATTGCAATTTCTCTCAATCTTTCAAAACGTCCCGAGGCACCACCATGGCCCGCTTTCATATTGGTATACAGTAATATAACATTATCAGAAGTATTGTGGTCTCTTAGTTTGGCTACCCACTTTGTCGGCTCCCAGTACTGAACCTGCGAATCATGCAATCCTGATGTAACTAGCATGTTAGGATACTCTTGTTCTGTAACATTATCATATGGTGAGTAGGAGAGCATGTAATCATAATACTCTTTTTTGTTTGGATTACCCCATTCATCATATTCTGCAGTAGTTAGCGGTATTGATTCATCAAGCATTGTTGTTACTACATCTACAAAAGGTACACCTGCAATGATCCCATGGAAAAGCTCAGGCCGCATATTGGCTACTGCACCAACTAGTAAACCACCAGCACTTCCACCTTTGGCATAGAGCTTTTCAGGACTTGTGTAATTATTTTCTATAAGAAATTCGGCGCAATCTATGAAATCATAAAAAGTGTTTTTCTTGTTCAGAAGTTTGCCATCTTCATACCACTGTCTTCCCAGGTCCTGGCCGCCTCTTATGTGAGCAAAAGCAACAATAAATCCACGGTCCAGCAAACTAAGATAGTTTCTGTTAAAGCGTGGATTTAGGCTTGAACCATATGAACCATATCCGTATATCTTCGTAGGATTGTTCCCGTCTTTTTCTATACCTTTCCTGTATACTATTGTTACAGGTACCTCAGTGTTGTCACGTGCTTTTACATAGTAGCGGCGCGTTTCGTAATTATCAGGATCAAAGTCTCCTAATACTTCATCTTGTTTTAGAAACTCTTGTTCTTTTGTGTCCATATTGTAATCATACACTGTATTGGGTGTTGTCATAGAGGTATATACATAGCGAAGTATGTTGGTGTCCATGTTTGGATTAGTTGACAAATAAACGTTGTAGGCCTCTTCCTCAAAATCAATATGGTGCTCCGATTTGGTGATTTTATTTATTATCCGGATGTTCCTTAATCCTCTTTCTCTTTCATTGATAACAAGGTGTTCATCGAATACGTCAATATTTTCCAGTAGAACATCATCGCGGTGTGATATAACTTCTTTCCAGTTATTTTTTGAAGTATTGTATGCGTCAGTTTCCATAAGACGGAAATTAGTGGCGTTCCAGTTGGTAAGAATTAAAAATTTACCGTTGTCGTGCCAAATGCTATAGCGAAGGTCATTTTCCCTTGGGTGAAAAACTCTGAAATCTCCATAAGGGTCATTGGCATCAAGTATATGTATTTCGTTTGACAGTGTACTGTTTGATGAAATTACCAGGTAATTGTCATCTTTAGTCTTAGAGATTGATACATGATAGAATGTTTCGTCTTCCTCGTAATAAACTCTTTCAGGGTCTTTGTCCGAGTGAATATTATACCTGTAGATACTTTCGTATCTGAGTGTTTCGGGATGTATTGCATTATAAAATAATGTTTTATTGTCATTTGCCCATACTATTCTTCCACCACATAACTTTATATCTGTGTCAGAGATCTCACCGGTTTTCAGGTCTTTTATTTTTATTTGATACTGCCGGCGGCCAAGAGTATCAACAGTAAAGGCTAATAAATTATTCCCGGGGCTGACATCAAAAGATGCAATATTGTAATATTCAAATCCTTCAGCCATTTTGGGGATGTTAAGAATTATTTCTTCCTCTGCATCAAGGCTGCCTTTTTTCCTGCAAAATATTGGATATTCGCCTCCCTCTTCGTAACGATGATAATAGTAATATCCATTTTCAAAATAAGGGACAGACTCATCGTCTTGCTTTATTCTGCCTTTAAGTTCGTTAAAAAGCTCTTCCTGCATGTCTTCAGTGTGGCTAAGCATTTGTTCCAGGTACTTGTTTTCAGCATTCAGGTAGTCTATGACTTCGGGATTGTCTCGCTGATTCATATAGTAGTAATAGTCAATCCTTGTATCGCCATGCATTACAAGCTTTTTTTCTTCTTTTCTTGCTTCAGGTGGTTCAACAGAAGATCTTTCTGCTTCAGGCCCACAGCTTTGAGATAAAATCATAACTGCCGAAATTATTAATATGAAATTTGTTTTTTGCATTTGTGTTGTTTTTTAGTAATTAACGCATTTATTTTTAAAGCTTTTTCTGCTGATAAAAGTAATAAGAATTAAAACATTTTAATAAAAGAAAATTGATAAATTAGGTTAATGTTTAAATCAAAATTTAAGCCCGCTCTTGGAAGACCAAAAATATCGTTTCCTGCTGATTTTG
Source organism: Bacteroidales bacterium (assembly GCA_007130125.1). Lineage (GTDB taxonomy): Bacteria > Bacteroidota > Bacteroidia > Bacteroidales > UBA7960 > PUKZ01. Next base: position 6,166 of record SLSZ01000137.1, on the reverse strand, counting down.
CCGATATACGCGTATCATATATTACTAATAATCAATTTTACTTATCAGCTATGATCTTTGATGTCAGCAGAAAAATACTTTTTAGAGAAAGCTCAAATTTAAAATTCAGAAAAGCTATTTATAAATACCTGTACTCAATAATGCTTATTTTTGTTGCGCTAAGAGTTTTTAATTTAGAAGATACATGTCAAAATTTAATATTCGATGACGCCGGACATTTTTGGAATTGCTTTTAATGATTATTTGAAAGGGAAGAAAGATGGATGCATACAAATTGATTGTAATGTTGCGGAAACGTCATTTCTTCCTGTGGCTTATTTTTTTCGTGATTTTGAGATGATGCCTGAAGGTGAACAAAAGATTATGAAAGCATGTAGCGGAAATGTCTTGGATGTTGGTGCAGGTGCAGGCAGCCATGCTTTGTATTTACAAAAAAGCGGGTGTGATGTTACGGCTATTGATTTCTCCCCGGGAGTAGTTGATGTTATGAAAAAAAGAGGGGTAGGGAATGTTGTTTGTGTAGATTATTTTAACCTTACAGGAATAAAGTTTGATAATATACTTTTTATTATGAATGGTGCGGGAATTGCCAGGACTATTGAAGGATTGTACAGGTTATTTGAGCATGCAAGCACTCTTCTAAACAAAAACGGTTCAATATTCATTGAATCAACAGATATTTTATACATGTTCGAAGACGATGACGGTTCTTTTGTTATTGATCTTGGTGCAGATTATTATGGAGAGGTGGTTTATAAAATGAAATATAAAGAAATAGTTGGTAAAGAGTTTAAATGGCTGTTTGTTGACAGGGATAATATGGCTGATATTGCCGAGAAATCGGGCTTTAAGCCAACTATGTTTTATGATTCGGGGAAGGGGAGTTATATTATGAGATTTACTTTTTAGTGAGAAGGGGAGGCGTTTAGTTGTTTAGTTGTTTAATATTTGATTATCGCTAGTTGTTATTGTTTTTGATCAGAAATTTTATCAGTTTGAAAGATGTGAATTATAAAGCGGGTAATGTCTAATAAGAAGATACATAAAACCGGTGATGGCTCTCATACATTATTTGTGCCTGAGTTGAATGAGTTTTATCATTCTGCAAAAGGTGCTTACAGCGAGTCAATGCATGTATTTATAGGCTTGGGTTTTAATTCAGTATCAAGTACCGGTGATATACATATCTTTGAAGTTGGCTTGGGAACCGGCTTGAATTGCTTGCTTACATTTATTGAAGCTGAAAAGCGAAACCTCCGGGTTATTTATCAAGGATTGGAGCCTTTTCCTCTTGATTGGGATTTAGTATCAAATCTCAATTATTCTTCGATCTTAGATTATCCTGAGACAGATATTTTGCTAAAAAAGATTCATCAATTTGATACGGGGCGATGGTATGACGTAAGCAAGCATTTCTCTTTAAAGAAGGTCAAGGAAAAAATAGAGGATGCAGAGCTTGAACCTTGCAAATATAATCTTGTATATTATGATGCTTTTGGGCCAAAGGCACAGCCGGAAATATGGAATCAGGAGAATTTTGAGAAAATGTTTCATTGTATGAAAGAGGGTGGGGTATTAGTAACCTATTGTGCTAAAGGACAGGTCCGGAGGGATATGCAAAGTGCCGGATTCAGAGTAGAGCGGTTACCCGGCCCTCCCGGTAAAAGAGAGGTTTTAAGGGCTGTAAAATTATGAGTGTGAGCGAGGAGGTATTTTTTAATATATCCCAGCTTTGTAAAAAACTTTTACCTGTGTTTAATCCATTTCCACAAATCCTTATATCCTGTTTTTTTGCCGTACATCAGTATGCCTGTACGATAAATTTTAGCAGCAAGCCAGGTGGTGGCCAAAAAACCAGCAATGAGCATGAAAGCTGAGAGGTATAAATCAAAGTATGGCACGCCAAACGGTATTCTGATCATCATTATAACGGGTGATGTAAGCGGAAATATTGAAAGCCAGAAAGCGACCGGGCCGGATGGGTTGAGCATAACCATTTGCCCGAAAATAATAGCAAATATTAACGGAATTGTAACTGGCAGCATAAATTGTTGAGTGTCGGCTTCATTATCGACGGCAGATCCTATAGCTGCAAAGAGAGCTGCATATAAAAAGTAGCCGCCCAGGAAGAAGAAGATAAAAGAAAATATCATTACATACCAGTTAATAGCTGATAGTGATTCCAACACCTGGCCTGCAGCAGTGTTGTGATGTTGAACGGTATCCATTTGTTCCTGTAGCTTTTCAGTGTTCAGCATTTGTGCGGATGTAACATGAACCTGCTCATCTGGCGTAAACTGAAACATATCAGGCATAGCAGTCTGAATAGTAAGTACTAATAAAAGTGTCAAAAACACCCATATCAGGAACTGGGTAAGTCCAACAAATGCAATACCTGCTATTTTGCCCATCATAAGTTGAAAAGGCTTTACAGAAGATATAATTACCTCAACTATCCTGCTGGTTTTTTCCTCCAGCACACCTCGCAGCACTTGTGAGCCAAAAAGGAAAATAAACATATATATCAATAAGCCGCTGATAATGCCCAAAGCCATGCTTACCTCAGGGTAATCAGTCTGCTCCATGCCGTCTCTCATAATTCTGACCGCCTGAATATTAATGTTTGTTTCTACTGCCCGCAAAACATCCTTATCCAAACCTCTGGCACCCAGCTTCAAACTTTCAAACTCATGTTTTAAAACATTTTCAATATGAATTTTTGCATTTATATTGACAGCTTTTTTAGTAAACAGCCGCAGGGTGGAAGGAGATTCAAAAGCAACTTCAGGAATATGTAGAACAGCATCAAACTTTTCCCGGCGCAAAAGCTCTAAAGCATCATCAATATCTGTGTGAAGGTGGGTGAAGATAACATTGTTACCGTCATCAAACCTGTCATAAAAAAGCTTAGTATCATCCACGATAGCAACACTATAATCACTGTCAGACCATTTAGTTATGATGACCGGCAGTGTGATCAGGGCTGCGAATAATATTGGACCTAAAATAGTCATTACAATGAATGACTTTTTCCTGACCCTGGAGAGAAACTCCCGCTTTATGATGATAGAAATTTTTTTAAACATGCTGCTATAACTGGAATTTTTTCTAATATTTTATGCTAGTGATCATAATTGCCTGTTTTATATTTATCACTTTTCCGATACTTTTTTGATAAATATTTCATTCATACTTGGTATAACTTCGTTGAATGACACGATATTGCCTATTTTAGTAATTTCGTTTAAAAGTTCATTTGTTGAAACTTCATTATTTATTTTAATAACAGCTTGTGTAAGGCCATTTTTCTTTGATTCTTTCAAAATCTCAAAATTTTGATTACCAATGCTGTTAACCGGTGAAGAAGTTTCTGCCAACTCTATTTTGAAAACCTGCTTTGCATACTCTTTTTTAATTTTATAAACGTTGCCTTCCAATACTTTCTTAGCTTTGTTTATAAGGGCAATTTCATCGCACAACTCTTCCACGGAGCCCATATCATGTGTGCTGAATATTATTGTTGCACCGTGATCTTTAAGCTTAATTATTTCATCTTTCAGTATATTTACGTTTATAGGGTCGAAACCACTGAATGGCTCGTCAAAGATAAGCAGTTGAGGTTTATGCAAGATGGTAATAATAAACTGTACTTTTTGCTGCATACCCTTTGAGAGTGCTTCTACTTTTTTATTCCACCAGGGTGTAAGGTCAAATTTTTCAAACCATTCCTTAAGCAGCTTTTTGGCAGTATGATATTCAAGTCCTTTAAGTTGAGCAAGATATAAAGCCTGCTCGCCCACTTTCATCTTTTTATATAGTCCTCTTTCTTCCGGCAGGTATCCTATTTTTTCAACATGATAAGGGCGAATTCTTTCTCCGTCGAAGAGTACTTCACCTTGATCCGGGCCTATTATTTGATTAATAATTCTTATTAGTGTTGTTTTTCCGGCACCGTTTGGTCCGAGCAAACCAAAGATAGATTGTTTGGGTACACTCATAGAGACATTATCAAGAGCCCTGTGACCGGTGAAATCTTTAGTAACAGAATTAATCTGAATAAGATTGTTCATTTATATTCTTTAATTAAAATAATCCTTCATTTTTTCGAAAAAGTTTCTGCTGCCTTTTTTGGGTTTAGGCTTGAAGTTTTCCGATGTTTTAAGTTTTTCAAGCATTTGTCGTTCTTCCGGGGACAGGTCTTGTGGTGTCCATACATTGATGTTTACCAGGATATCACCTCTGCCGTGTGAATTTACTGATGGCAATCCTTTTCCTCTGAGGCGCAGGACTTTTCCGGATTGTGTTCCCGGCTCTATTTTTACCAAAGCTTTACCTTCGAGTGTTGGTACTTCTATCGAGCAACCCAGCGCTGCATCAGGGAAGCTTATATAATGGTCATATAGCAGGTTTGATCCGTCACGGAAAAGTTTATCATGTTTTACTTCTTCAATGAGAATAATAAGGTCTCCCGGCACACCACCTCTTGCAGCAGCGTTACCTTTGCCGCTGACAGATATTTGCATTCCTTCACCGACGCCGGCAGGTATTTTAACTGGAATTATTTCATCGGATTTAACAATTCCGTTTCCATAACAGCTTGTACATTTTTCTTTGATCGACTGGCCTTCTCCACCACAATCGGGGCAGGTTGATGTGGTTTGCATCTGACCCAAAAATGTATTGGTTACACGTGTTACCCTGCCCATGCCGCGGCAGGTATTACATGTGTGGTAAGAACTGCCGCCCTTGGCTCCGGTACCTTTACATGTGTTGCAAGGTACATATTTGTTTATACGTAACTTTTTTTCTACTCCTTTGAGTATTTCTTCCAGGGTCAGGGAAACTTTGATCCTTATATTGCTTCCTTTGGTAGTCCTTCTGGCACGTTGCTGCCCAAAACCACCTCCAAAGCTGCTACCAAAATCACCACCAAATGCACTGCCAAAGATATCACCAAACTGGCTGAAAATATCATCCATGCTCATACCACCAAAACCCGATGCTCCTTGCTGACCACCCAGGCCGGAGTGCCCAAACTGATCGTAGCGGGCTTTCTTATCCGGGTTGCTAAGCACCTCATAAGCTTCTGCAGCTTCTTTGAATTTGCGCTCAGCTTCCTTATCGTCCGGGTTTTTGTCGGGATGGAACTTTAACGCCTGTTTTCTGTAAGCTTTTTTTATTTCTTGTGGGGATGCATCCCTCGATATTCCTAATATTTCGTAGTAATCTTTTTTTGCCATTTAATTTTTTGAGTTTTTCAACTGTTCGTATTTTATGCTAGTTACTGGTTACTGGTTACTGGTTACTGGTTATTTTGTTTTTTGTTTTTTTGTTTACTGACTACCGATTACCGATTACCGGTCACCGGTTACCGAACACTGCTCAACAATTACAGCATTAATTAGCCACAACAACCTTAGCATATCTGAGTACTTTCCCGTTGAGCAAATATCCTTTCTGAACAACATCTACAATCTTGCCTTTATCTTTTTTATTTTCCGCTTTTACATTTGAAACAGCCTCATGTAAATCGGTGTTGAAATCTTCTCCAATTGCTTTGATCTCTTCCATGCCTTTTTGTCGCAATGTAGTTTTTAGTTTATTAAGGATCAGTTCAAGACCTTTTTTGACAGACTCTTTATTATCCTCGTTATCAGCTGCTTCTAAAGCTCTGTCGAGATCATCGATAATCGGCAAAAGTGATGTTATAATATCTTCTGAGGCTGTTTTTGTTAAATCCAGTTTTTCTTTTATCGTTCTTTTTCTGAAATTGTCAAATTCCGAAAACAACCTCAGATACCTGTCGTTTAGATCGTCGAACTTTGCTTGCAACTCCAAAAACTTCTCATCACGAATATCTTCGGAGATCTCTTTTTCCTTTACACTTTCATCCTGTTCAGTTTCATCCTGGCTTAACTCTTGATCTTCAATATTCTCAACATCAAAATTTTTGTTATCAACAGGTTCTTGTTCTTTGTCTTTTCTATTATTAGTTGCTTCCATATTATTTTCCTTTTCCGGTGATTCCGTTTTGTTATTTTGTTTCTGGTTACCGGCTTTCTTGTTATTTCTATTATCGTTTAAATTTTCTTTATTTAAATTATCTGACTGTGCTTGATTATCTTGATTATCTTGATTTGATAAGGGTTTTTTATTTTTTTCTATT
>SLSZ01000033.1 GCA_007130125.1 Bacteroidales bacterium | reverse complement strand
GATTTCATAGTAATAATACACGATGATCCGGCACTATGTGAAGATGATGAGCAGGTATATCTTGGTGACCATATTGAAATAAGAGGTGGTGAACCCCCATATGTTTATACCTGGTCAGATGTAGAGGGCAATGTGTTTTCTAACTCACGAAATCCTTTTGTTACAAGACCACTTGACCCCTATCTGCCTTACGTTATATTTACTGTAGGAGATCAACAGGATTGCTTTATAACTGAGAACGTATTTATCAAAGAAATTGAAACACCTTTTGTCAATCTGAGTGTTGAACCCACAAATACTCCTTTGCCGGGGCAAACACTTACTTTTATCGCAACACCTGATAATTATCATAAATATGATTTTTATGTTGATGGAGAGTTAAAGCAATCCGGTTCTGACAATACATATCAAACAAGCCAAATAAAAGACGAGCAGGAAATTTATGTTATAGCTAGTTATTTTGGTTGTGAGGGTATATCAAACACCATTACAATATTTATTAAAGATTTACCAAATGCTTTTATCCCGGACAGTGAATTTGAAGAAAACCGGATCTTTGCAAAAGGTGTTCAGCTGGTAGTATTCAACCGTTGGGGACAAAAGATTTATGAAGGGAACGATGGTTGGGATGGTACGTACAGGGGAAGAAGGGTTGCTCCCGGTACATATTATTACATAGCAACGGTTTATGATGCTAATAATAATAAAACCGAGCTCAAAGGCTCCGTTACAGTTATTGTTCAAGAACAATAACATTAAAGGTTTGTTTATTAGTATTTTTATTAATTTTGCTTAAGCATCTTTTTTGTTGCTAGACAACATGAAGTTAAAATAAAAATATATTTTATGCTGAATCGTTTAAACAGTATTAAAATACCGTATAATAAAACTTTAATGTTTTATTAACGTAAACCCATTTAATAACCTTTTATTAGCTGATGAATAAAACTAATATACTTTTTTTAGGAATAGTCCTTATAAGCTCTATAGCATTTGGACAAAGCAGAACTCAACAAAGGATTGAAGCAGCTGACGAGCTCTTCCAACAACGTCAGTACTACGAAGCCATTGATGTTTATGAAAGAGTTTACAAAAGGGAAGATTCTCCTGTTATCAAGCGAGATGTGGCTTTTAAGATTGGAGAATCTTATAGAATGTTGCTTAATTATCAAAAAGCAAAACAATGGTATAATACTGCTATGACTTCAGGCTATGACGACCCAATAGTTTATTTGCATCTCAGTGAAATGATGCTTGGACTGGAGGAGTTTGACAATTCTATTGAATTTGCTGAAAGATTTCTGGAATATGAGCCGGAAAATGAAAGAGGCTTAAAAGTACTTGAATCAGCTCAATACTCAAAAGAAAATTATGACAGGGAAACAATATTTGAAGTTACATATGAAGGAACACTCAGTAGCGATGGTGAGGAGTGGGGAGTAGCTTATCTTGAGAACTATATAATCTTCCACGATGACCCTGCAAAATATGATGCACAGTATGATATAGAAATAATCTTAAGTTATAATAACCTTATATATTGGGCAAGGCGTTTTGAAACACCAAAAGAGAGGATTGTTTTTGCTTCAACCAGGTTAAGGGATGATGCAGGCATTGGTGTAACCGAGCAGCAAGGTTATTCAAACATCTATCAGGTTATGTATGACCGCCAGGAAGGCGATTGGGAAAGGCCAGCTCTTGCAAAAGGAGGAATAAACAGCGATTATTATGATGGATTCCTGTCGTATGATGAAAATAATCAGATTGGTTATTTCATGAATTGCGGTGGATTCACAGGAGAACGTGAAACGTGTGATATATATTGGTCAGAATATAACATTGACCACGATGTTTGGGGTGATCCAATAATTTTGGATTATAATACTGATGAGTATAACATAGGCTATCCATCAATAAATGATGGTGGTGACGTACTTTATTTTGCATCAGATAAACCCGATGGATATGGCGGATATGATCTTTACAAAATATATAAAAATGATGACGGCAGTTGGGATGAACCTAAAAACCTTGGCAATACAATAAACACTCCTTACAACGATGCTTATCCGTTTATAGCAGGTAATGTTTTGTATTTCTCTTCATTTGGACACCCTGGCATGGGTAATTTTGACATTTTTTATTCAAGAATTGATGAGGATGGTAATTATTCAACCCCGCAAAACATGGGTGCCCCTATAAACAGTAGTGCGGATGATTTCGGGTTTGTTATAAGTGATGATTACTCAAAAGGCTTCTTTACTTCAAACCGCCCGGGAGGCACCGGAAGTGATGACTTATATTCATTTAGAGTAACTACAAAATCCATAACACTAAAAGGTGAAGTACTTGATGCTGCAACTTATGAACCTGTTAAAAATCTTGAATTTACCTTATATGGAGATGATGGCTCAATGTATGTTGTTTCTACTGATGCCATTGGCAAATATGAAGTCGCGGACTTGCCTACAGATATAAACTATGAAGCTGAAGCATACCTGGAAGGATATGAAGAGATGGTTGAAGAAATACTTGTTAAAGACCAATTGGTTTCCAGCCAGTTTGAAGTTATTACAGAATATAACTATGATTTATACCTTTTCCCCGAAGTAGAAGAAGAAGAATTACTTGCAGAAGAGGATGAGCCAGAGGTAGTTGAAACTGAGGAAATTGTTGAAGAAGTAACCCCTGAACCAATTCCCGATACTCCAACAGTTTTCTTTGACGATTATGGTTTGCCAACAATATATTTTGATTTTGGAAAATATGATCTAAGGCCTTATTCTGAAAAACAACTTGATTCGATTGTTGAGTTTCTTAAAAACAATCCTGATCAATGTATTATAATAAGGGCACACACAGATGAAATAGCCGGGCATTTATTCAATTTTTACCTTTCACAGGAAAGAGCTTTTAGTGCCATGAATTACCTTATAAAGAAAGGGGTGGATGAAAAAAGGATGTATCCTTCAGGTTATGGCAAAATGGATTTGGTTGTTAGCAATGCCCAAACTGATAGTGAACACCAGATGAACAGAAGAGCTAATTTTGAACCAATTGACAGAAGTGAATTTCAGTCATACATAAATGAAGCTGCGAAACATAGTTTTCGCTACCTGAATTCACTTGAAAAAGACGTATATTTTGCCACCGGTGTAGAATTTATGGTACAATTTGTTGCAACACGCAACCCTGTTCACCCTAGATTCTATAACAGAATAATGGAAGAATATCCCGAAACTGATATAATATATTACTATGATTCTGACCGTTTTCACAGATATCTCGTAGGAAGTTTCCGCAACTTCACTTCAGCATATAATATGATGCGAAAGTTAAGGGAAATGGATTATGACACATACATAGTTGCGTTTAACAATGGAGAGAGAATTAGCGTCAGCCTGGCTCAATCATTATTAGAAAAACAAAATTGAGCCATTTACGTACAACTGTTTAAACAAATGATTACTGAGTAATTAAAGTTTTAGCGTATTTTTTTGCATACTAAAACTATAATCAGTATCAGAAAAGAATATAATGTGCCATGAAAAAATTACTATTATTTATCGTTTTGCTTCTATTTCTAGGATACGTTCCTGTAAAAGCACAAACTGATGTTCACTTCAGTCAGTATATGTTTAATGAAGTTACTTTTAATCCGGCATCAGTTGAAATATCAAACACAATAAACGCATCAATGGTTGCACGCCAACAATGGGTCGGTTTTGATGATGCTCCTTCTACTCAGATACTCAATGCAAGCACATATATCCAGGACATTTATGGTGGTGTGGGTATAAATATCGTAAATGATAAAGCCGGATATGAAAATTTTCTGATTGCAAGAGCATTCTATGCTTATCCTATACAGACCGGTGTGCTTTCAACCGTAACCCTTGGCCTTGGTGCAGGAATAATCAACCGTACACTTGACGGCAGCAACCTGGAATATGCAGTAGGTCATGACCCGCTTGCTTTTTATCACAAAGAGAGCTTTTTAAAGCCGGATTTTAACTTTGGTGCCGAATATGTTGATCCAAATCTTACGGTGGGCTTTGCCATTACACACCTTCATTACAAATCTTCAAGAGAAGCTACAATAGAATATCCTCCGATGCACTACTACTTATATGGTAAATATAGGTTTATTGATGTATTTGATCGCGTTGATATTGAACCATTCTTACTTTTCAAAAGCAGTTGGTATATCACACAGTTTGACATAAACGTTATCGGTTATTATGACGACATGTTGTGGACAGGTTTCAGTTATAGGCTTGGTGATGCTATTTCTGCTATGGTGGGATATCAGATAACACATTACCTCTCAGCAGGATATGCATATGACTATGCAATAGGTACCAGTCGTGGCTATAGCGGAGGAACGCACGAAATAATGATACAAACTACTTTCGAAGGTTTTAACAGAACACGAGTGACACCTCAAACTCCCCGTATATTCAATTAAGCAATAATATGCCTAATCCACCATTGAAAGCCTGCAAAGAAAATGCAGGCTTTTTTGTTATTAATTCAAAGCATTCTTTTTCTTGCATGTTTACTATTTTTTGTATTCAATTAAATAAAACGATAATCGATTTATCATAGTTTGCAAGTTATTTTTTCATAATAATCATACACGTTTCTATATTTTCAAAGTATCACTTTTTTTTATAAGTTTGCCAAAACTTGTTTATAAAACATAACTTAAACTTTAATTTGATATGAGTGCTACTTTAGGAATAAGACATGAAGACAAATATTTAATGGAATGCCGTACGCCTCTTACCCCCTATCATGTTAAAAAACTTATTGAGAAATACGGATTGGAAATAATAGTTGAAAAATCCGATAAGAGGGTTTTTTTAGACCAAGAGTACAAAGAGGCCGGCGCAAAAGTTGAAAACAACTTAAAAAACAGCCAGGTAATATTTGGTGTAAAGGAGATTCCTGAACAAAAGTTTGAAAATAACAAAACTTATATCTTTTTCTCTCACGTTATAAAGGGGCAACCCTACAATATGCCCATGCTCAAAAGAATGATGGAGATGAATTGTAATTTGATTGATTACGAAAGGATTGTTGATGAACAAAACCGCAGGCTTATCTTTTTTGGCAAGTTTGCTGGCCTGGCCGGGATGATCAATTCGATATGGAGTTTGGGTGAAAGACTTAAAAAATATGGCTATGATACACCATTTTTAAAAATAAAACAATCATACAAGTATAACTCTCTTGATGAAGCAAAAAGGGAAATTGCCAAAGTTGGCCAGCAAATTGCCGAAGAGGGACTTCCCGGGGAGCTATGTCCTTTGACCATTGGCTTTACCGGTTATGGAAATGTTTCAGTCGGTGCACAGGAAATAGCCTCTTTTCTTCCAATAAAAGAGATTCTGCCGGAGGAACTACTTAAGCTTAGAGAGAGAAAAAACATCCCTAACAATGTATTATACAAAGTAATATTCAAAGAAGAACACCTTTCTGCAAGGAATGATGGCAGTTCTTTTGATTTACAAGACTATTATAAAAACCCGGACAAATATCACTCTGTTTTTGAAAAATACATTCCACATTTAACTGTTTTAATGAATTGTATGTATTGGGATGAAAGGTATCCCAGGATAGTAACCAAAGACTACCTTCAAAAACTTTTTGAAAAAGGGCGGCCAAAGTTAACAGTAATTGGTGATATTACATGCGACCCTGATGGTTCGGTGGAAATTACTCATAAAGGAACGCCTATAGAAGATCCTGTATTTGTCTACAATCCAAGCACACGTAAACCTAAACCGGGTTTTGACGGCGAAGGAATGCTTGTAATGGCTGTTGATATTTTGCCCAGCGAGCTACCTCGCGATTCATCAATAGCTTTTGCAGATGCATTAATGGATTTCGTTAAACCTATAGCTGATGCCAACTTTAGTGAATCGTTTGATAATATCAAACTACCCCACCCTATTAAAAAAGCTTTGATTTTATTAAACGGAAAATTAACACCGGAATATAAATACATTGAAAGTTATTTAAAATAAAAAAGTTAACCTATAAAAACAAATGACGAAATGAGGAAAGTGTTGATCCTTGGAGCAGGCATGGTTGCTAAACCAATTATAAAATACCTTTTGGAAAAGAAATACTTTGTCACTGTTGCCAGCAAAGAAACAATAAACGCAGATGCAGTAATGCAGGGTTATGAAAATTGCAAGGTAGTACCATGGGCTGTTGATCAATCAGAGGAGCTTGACAAAATGATCCATGACCATGATCTTACCGTAAGCCTTTTACCTTGGATTTACCATGTTGAAGTAGCCAAATATTGCATTAAGCACAAAAAAGACATGATTACTACTTCATATGTAAAACCTGACATGAAGGCTCTTGAGCAAGATTGCAAAAAGGCCGGTATTATAATACTCAATGAGCTGGGGCTTGATCCCGGTATTGATCATATGTCGGCTATGAGAATTATTGATCTTGTTCATGATAAAGATGGTAAAATTGAAGAGTTTTATAGTATTTGCGGTGCACTTCCGGCTCCTGAAGCAGCTACCAACCCTTTAAAATATAAGTTCTCATGGAGTCCAAAAGGGGTTATTATGGCCAGTAATAATGACGGCAAATATCTTCTGGATAATAAGGAGGTATACATACCTAGTGAGGATATTTTCAAAAACCCCTTGTCGTTAAATTTCATGGAAATTGGTGAACTGGAAATCTACCCTAATCGCGACAGTCTTCCTTATATCGACCTTTATGGCATTCCCGAAGTAAAATCAATGATGCGTGGAACATTCAGATACCCTGGATGGTGTTGCACAGTTGACGCTATGAAAGCTCTTAATCTAATAACCACTGATACATATAACTTTACCGGCAAAACATATGCCGAAATGGTTGCAACGCTCATAAATGAAAAAGATCCGACAAACATAAGGGCCAAAGCAGCAAAACATCTTAACTTAAAAGAAGAATCATATGCAATTAAAGCAATCGAATGGTTAGGCCTATTTGATAATCAACCTATAAATAGAAAAGAAGATTCACCTTTTGAGATTGTCAGTGATCTAATGATGGAAAAAATGAAGCTTGGTGAAAAAGAAAGAGATATGGTAGCTATGCAGCACATATTCCTGGCTTCTTATCCTGACGGCAAAAAAGAAGTAATTAAGTCGTCATTGCTTGATTTTGGAATGCTGGCAACTGATACAGCGGTGGCAAAAACAGTTGCTTTACCTGCAGCTGTTGGAGTAGATATGATATTGAACAATAAAATAAATAAAACAGGAATTCATATACCGGTTATCCCCGAAATATATAACCCTGTATTGGATGAACTTGAAAAAATGGATATTAAAATGATTGAAGAATTTGATTTACCATTGAGCGAAAAGCTCAATCCTTGATTCTTATAATCATATAAAATACTATAAAATAAACAATTAATTAATAAATAAATAAATCAATCTCTGCCGGGGTATTTGAATTATTTATCATTTATAAAGTCCGGAAACTATCAAAAAATAATTAATAATTTAATTTAGCGTATGGGTTTTTTTTCAAAGAAAGAGATCGAAAAGTTATACAACTTCAGGCGTGAGCTTCACAAATACCCTGAATTATCGGGTGAAGAAAAGGACACAGCAGAGAGGCTTGAAAGTTTTATAACAAAATACAATCCTGATAAGATTATAAAGAGCCTGGGAGGACATGGGCTTGCATTCATTTTTGGAAAAGATAACAAAGGCCCCAGGGTAATGATTCGTGCTGATATGGATGCATTACCAATAGAAGAGGCAAACACTTTTGATCATCGATCTTTAAACCCCGGAGTAGGTCACAAATGTGGACATGATGGCCATATGGCTATTTTATGTGGAATAGCTATGCATTTGCATAAAAACCCACCTTCAAATGGCAAAGTTATTTTATTATTTCAACCTGCAGAGGAAACTGGACAGGGAGCAAAAAATGTAATAGAAGATCCTGGTTTTTTAGATTTAAATCCTGATTACATTTATGCTTTGCATAATTTGCCCGGATTTGAGAAAAACTCTATAATATTAAGCAACAAGCATTTTGCATCTGCATCAATTGGAACAATAATAAGCCTCGAGGGTGAATCTTCGCATGCAGCACATCCGGAGCAGGGTAATAGTCCGGCAAAGCTAACAGCAGAACTTATACTGGAACTTGAAAATTTGCCAAAACTTAAAAACATCTTTATTGATTTTATATTAGTTACCATAATCCACACAACGATTGGTGAGGTAGCTTTTGGCACAAATCCCGGAAAAGCCACGCTTATGGCCACCTTCCGTTCGTACCGTAATGATGATATGCTTAAATTAAAAGAAATAGCTGAAAAAATCGTTGAAGACAAATCAAAGCAATATAATATAATAAGCTCTATAGAATATACCGAAGAGTTTCCTGCCACTATTAATAATGCTGAAGCAAATGAGTTTTTACACAATGCAGCAAAAAAAGTTAATAAACCCATCACATGGATAGATAATCCTTTCCGTTGGTCAGAAGATTTTGGTAATTTTACAGAAAAATATAAATGTGCATTATGGGGCTTGGGTTCAGGAAGTAAACATCCAAGTTTACATAACTATGATTATGATTTTCCGGATGATATTATTGAAACCGGTGCAGAAGTATTCATTAGAACAATCGATATGATATTTAATAATGAATAACGAGAAAGATCAGGTTTGTAAAAATGCAAAATAATTATCAGATATAGCTTTCGGTAGATACAGATATTTTATTCTAGAAAAAGTTTATTGATTATTCAAAATAAAAAAATCATAACAATCACATGTTTCACACGTCTCATATTGAATTAAGCAGGTCTGCTTACCGAAACAACTTAAAATATTTGCAAAAATTAATAGGCAATGACACTAAGTTTTCTTCCGTAATAAAAGGAAATGCTTATGGGCATGGCCTGGAACATATTGTTCCTATGGCTGAAGAGTTTGGCGTGAATCATTTTTCTGTGTTTTCAGCTAGTGAAGCGTTTGATACACTTAAGATGAAGTCTGATTCTTCAGGATTGATGATCATGGGATTATTGGATTATGAAGAAATAGAATGGGCTATTAAAAACGATATAGAATTTTTTGTTTATGAACCCGGAAAGCTTGAAAAAGCAATAAATATTTCGAAATTACTAAAAAAGAAAGCCCGCATTCACATAGAAGTAGAGACAGGCTTTCATCGTACAGGTTTTGAGTATGAGTATATGCCCAGGTTGATAGATTATATGAAAAAAAACCGTGAACATTATGTGTTTGAGGGTTTATGCACTCATTACGCCGGAGCTGAAAGCATATCTAACTATGTACGAGTAAAAAACCAGATTAAGAAGTTTCATAAATTCAGCCGTTATTTTCAAAGGCATGACCTTATACCTTTAAAAAAACATACTGCAAGTTCAGCAGCTACATTAACTTATTCTCAAACTATAATGGATATGGTACGTGTTGGTATAGCCCAATACGGTTTTTGGCCCAGCCCCGAGACTCACATGTACAGGTTTCGCAAAAATCCTGGAGAGAGCAATCTGTTGCGCAGGGTAATATCATGGAAAACAAAAATAATGGTAATAAAAGAAGTTGAACCCGGTGAGTTTATTGGTTATGGAACTTCATTCCTTGCTAATAAAAAAATGAAGATTGCCGTATTACCGGTTGGATATGCTAATGGTTTTAGCAGGGCATTTAGCAACACCGGCCGGGTATTGATCAGAGGCCGGCGTGTTCCGGTAGTAGGTACTGTTACAATGAATACAACAACTGTTAATGTATCAGATCTTCCAAATGTTGAAAAAGGCGATGAAGTAGTAATTATCGGTAAACAGAGAAAGTTGTCAATTAGTGTTTCTTCTTTCTGCCAAATGAGCGAGCAATTGAATTATCAACTGCTCGCAAGGCTGCCCTCTAATATACCCAGGTATGTTGTAAAATAAAAAATAAAATGATATGAAATTTTATAGAAGCTTTGCCAGCGACAATAATGCTCCTGTTCATGAAAAAATTATGAAAGCTATCATGCTGGCAAATCAAGGTGATGTAATAGCTTATGGGGATGATCCTTATACCGAACAAAGCAAAGAGCTGTTTAAAGAAGTTTTCAGTGCTGAAGTTGAAACTTTTTTTGTTTTTAATGGTACAGGAGCAAATGTCAGCTCAATTAGCAACTTGATTAAACCTTTTCAAGCAGTCATGTGTGCTGAAACAGCGCATATGAATAAAGATGAATGTGGTGCACCGGAAAAATATGCAGGATGTAAGCTATTAACGGTGCCATCAGCTGACGGGAAACTCAAAGCAGGGCAACTGGAAAAATTTTTAAAATCCCGGGGCTTTGAGCATCATGTGCAACCTAAAGTCATATCTATCACACAAGCCACAGAAATGGGAACGATATATTCAATAGCGGAAATTGAAGAAATTGTTAGGTTTGCCCGAAAAAACGACCTTTATGTGCATGTTGACGGAGCACGCATTGCCAATGCTGTCGCTGCTTCAGAACCAATAGATAAAATGTTAACAGAGACCGGTGTTGATGTTATTTCTTTTGGCGGCACAAAAAACGGGATGATGTTTGGAGAAGCTGTGGTCTTTATTAATCCCGGGCTGGCAAAGGATTATAAATATATTCGTAAACAATCCATGCAGCTTGCATCAAAAATGCGCTATATTTCTGCACAGTTTTCTGCAATTCTTAGTGATAACCTTTGGTTAAAAAATGCAAGACACTCTAACAGCATGGCTAAGTTACTTGAAGAAAAACTTAAAAATATTCCGGAAATAACTATTACTCAACCTGTAGAAACAAATTCCATATTTGCTGTCATACCAAAAGAGATTATCAATAAATTACAGGAAAAATTCTTTTTTTATGTATGGAATCATGAAAAGAGTGAAGTACGTTGGATGACTTCTTTCTTGACTACTGAAGAAGATATAAACAATTTTGTTGTTGAAATAAAAAGATTATTAAAATAATACTACCGTCAGTAATAGTTTGATTGAGAATAGAAGCAATATTTATGCATATTAGAGAAGGGTCAATTTAGCCTCTTTACTCTGAGCTATACTCATCCGAATCATCTGTTTCACTTTTTCTTCTTTGAAAAAGTTCCTCGAATCTATCAAACTCTTTCCTGTAAAACAGTCCAACACCTTGCGTATACATTGAGTTTGTATTAAGAACATCCATTGTATTTGAACGGTTAAAGGCTTTTACTCTAAACCTTCCTTCTGGAGTAATTTTATATTCGATATTGACATCACCAATAATATTACTGGCATCATGGTCCGATGATGGATGGTCGCCGGCCATACCTACCTGGCCATCTATAATTAGCCTGTCATCAAAAAGCTGAGTAGATAGTGCAACCTCTAATTCCTGGCTTGATATTTCATCTCCGGGGCGGTAATTAACCCCTATATCAAATTCATTGCTTATTTGTGACAGCCAATTGCTAATTTGGTTAGATAACATCTCTGTTGAAGTCATACCTACTCCATACCCCATTGTTGCATCATATCTTTGGTGATCTTCCGGCAAAAATCTCCCTAAAACCAGTAATGAAAAAATTTGCCTATTCATTTCCTGTTCTGTTGTAATAAGCCTGTCAATCATTTCGCGGGTTGCTTCGTCGCTTTGAGGCAAATCTATCTGGAAAGCTAAATCGGGATTAAACAATTCATTTTCCATTTGAAGCACGACATCTACAGGCACTCTACGTCTGTACACATCCGACAATTCCTCATCTTCCATCATAACCAGGTCATATAATGCAGTTCTAACGCGATAAGATGCTTTAAGATCTATTTCTGCATCCATAGGGTCTCCTGCCCATCGAATAGTGCTTCCTTGCTCTATTCTAAAGCGCTTATTAAGCATGTTTTGCAAAGTAAACAAATAATCTCCCTCTTCAATAGTATAATCACCATACATGTTAAATGAACCTTGCGATGTTATTTCCAGGTTAAGGTTTCCATACCCACGCCCACGAATTATGTCACCAATTTGTGAATCAAAAATTAACTGTACTTCAGCATCAGGTGTAACCTCTAAATCAAAATTTAATGTTATACCTGATGTTTGCGCAATATGAGGTGTTTGATTATTTATCTGGACTGTATCATCATCGTTGTTAGAAACGAAAGTTATATATGTTGATTCTTTAAGTTCACCTCTGTATGTTAATGGTAAAAAGAATTGAGTACCTCTGTTGGTTCTGGCTCGAATATCCATTACTATATTATCCACCGGGCCGTGTATATGTGCACGCCCTGTAGCAAATGCACTTCCAAAATAAAGATCATTCCTGGTGTCACGTGTATTAAGCAAAATAGTATTTTCCGGAAATATCTCAATGTCAAGGGCAAAATCACGAAATTGATCATGGTAAACACGACCTGACGCTTTTGCTCTATTGCCTATAGTGTCATTAAGTACCAGATCATCGAAAGCAAAATAGTTTTTTCCAAATTCTACTTCATGTGCGAAAGTATAGCTTGTATTCAAATAGTCAACTCTAAAGCCGGTACGTGCTAATCTGACTTTACCTGTCAATTCCGGATCTTCTGCTGCTCCTGCCAAACGCAAGTTACCTGAAGCCATCCCCCGGAAGTTCTGTGCAAATCCCTCAAGGTATCTGCTAAATATTGACATTTTAAGGTTCTCGATCTTGAAATCCAAATCAAAATTATCATCTTCCCGTTCCGGATAGTAAAAGCCAGACCCTACTATTGGTTTATTATAGCCAATATTGCCAAAATATATTATTTCCAAAAGAACTTCAAAGCCCTTCTCCTCTATATCATATCTTGTTTCTAGTATGAGATTCCCCAAATGATCGTGATTAAATCCGAAATTTATTATTTCTGCATCACCCACAATGTTAGGTACGCCAAAAGGATTTGATACGGTGATATTGCCACTTAACAGTCCGTCGAATTTTAAATTTCTTGCTTCAAAAAACCAATCAAAGTTGGCCAGGTCAAATTCCCTGAACCCAAACTTTAATTCATCATCATAACTTCTGGAGACTTTACCATCAATAATTATATGCTCTTGATTTTTATATATCCTTAAGTTATCTACGGTGTATGCAGTAGAATCAACATGTATAATATGATCCTGGTTTGCCTGCCAAAGTGAATCGTTAATAAAAACTTTGCTGGGTAGAAGCCTGATATTAAAACGATCAGATCTGTCAAAACTCGTTACACTCTCTACCCACCCTTCATTTCTAATTTTAGTATCTTCATTTTTCCATTTAAGCTGGGTTGTTAAAGAGTCATTAGATAATAAGTTGGTAAAACTAAGGTTATCAACCCAAACGGTATCTGAAATCATAAACTTGTTAGACGAAAGCTCAAAAATGTATCGTTCGTCTTCATGCCCGGCATTTATCTCAAAGTCATAAAAAACATTATCGTTATAAACAATCGTGGGTACATTGCCGCGAATATTAAATTGCTGAGTTTTGTTATTAAAGTTTCCTTCGATTTTTGAATTGTCAGCAATTGTAAGATTAGGTATAAATATTTCAGTAACAGGTGAAGCATCTTTTATATCAATTGAATATTTAAAATCAGTATCATCGGTTTCATATAGCAAGGTATCAGGAATATCTTTATACCAGGCAGGCATATATGAAGCAAAAAAGTAATTAACTGAATTTGTTATATTATCAAAATTTATATTACCATTTATATTAATATCTAAAATTTCAGAAAGTAGTTCAATATTTTTGCTTTTTTCATCATCTATATGGTTGGATATTAAAATTTTATTAAAATTATAATTTTTCACATCCTCTTCATAGATGGCTATTTCTCTATATTTAGTATTGTCAATAATAATATCACCTTCAAGGTCATCCAATTTGGTTGCTTTAGTATTGATAGTAAGATATGTAGAAATCACTGACTGATAGAGGCTGTCACGTTGATATAAGTTAAGGTTAGTAAGATTCGCATTATCAACCATAGCATAAAAATCAAAGCGATATGGAGATTGATAAAAATCAATTATACCGGCAAAATCCAACATTATATTTGGATCATCAATCACAAAATTTCCATTGAACCGCTTGCTAATAAAGCTACCTGAGAGGTTAATATTGTTATAATTGTAACCCATCAGCATCATGGTATCAATCTTGCCTTTCAACTCCATGCTTGCCGATTCAAGATCACCTCCAGAACCTTCCACAAAGAAGTCAAGACTGACTTTGCCAATAGTGTTTTGTTGGTTTAAGAATTTGCCAACATCAAAACTTTTAGCTGCAAGGGATCCTCTGTAGCCAATATCACCTGCTTCATGGTCATCATAAATTGCAATATCAGATTTGATCATGCCGATATCGGTATTCAAATCTCCATAAGCAACAAAATCATTCAAAAACCCGGTCAGATTTCCTGTAAAGCGAACATTTCCAAGATTAACCAGATACTCATAATGCTCTGAATCAATGGTTTTTATGTCAGCAACTTCAGCAAAACGGTCAATATCCAACCGTGAAGTAGTAAATTCATTGACAGAAAGGTTTATAAAAGTATTATCATAGTCAGGTAATCCTGAGACAAAGAAATTCCCATCCAGAATAGTTGTTCTTCCAAAAGCAAGAATAAAATCCCGGCCTCTGAAGTTAGATAGTTTCCCACTGAGGTTTCCCTGCAGAAGAACTTTATCCCTTTTCCCTGCAAACTCATCCGAAAAATATCCTATATCAATAAAACCCAAGGATGACTTTTCCATGTCAAAATCCAGGTAAACATTTTCGGCAAAATTTTTGAAATCATCCAACGAGCTGTATTCCATACTAGCATTCATGTTAAGCAATGAATGGTTGGTCTTTAAAACCATATTTTTAACAGAGCTTCCTTCTGTGCTTAAAAATAAATCTCCTGATAGTTTCTCAAATTCAAACCCACTGGATTCTTTAAACGAAAGTTGATTAAGTGAAGCTGCCATGGTATCTTTTCCAAAATTAATATTAGAGATATCCATGTTAAGCTCTGATAATGATATATTATTGGGATCAAATTGCCCGTTGCTAACAGGAATGTTCTTATTTAATAAAGAAAAATCACTGTTTTCAAAAACAAACGACTTGCATTCAATATCCCATGGTTTTGGATCCTTTTTTACTGTATCCTGTGAGAAATAATCAACCAGGAATTGTATATTAAAATCTTCTGCATCTTTGTATTTTATGATGTTAATCTCTGCATTTTCGAATTTAAGTTTGTTTATCACTAAAAAGCGTTTTCGAAAACCGAACCTGCCGGTGTTAAACACAAGCCGTTCTACCACTATCAAAGGTTGATCAGTCCTATCTTTTACAGACACATCTTCAAGAACAATGTTTAAAAAGAAGGTAACATCAATACCGCCAACCTGAACCTCTGTTTCAAATTCTTTGCTCAAGTGGCTTGCTACCTTCTGCACCAAAAAATTTTGCACATAGCTGCTTCGCAATGCAGTATATAAAAATACGGGCATTATCACTATTGTGATTATTATTATGAGCCATGCTTTTTTTCTCATATTTTTGGTAAATTTGCCTTTCAATAAATTAAACGTATGGCTTTAGCAAAAGTTTTGTAATGGGAATAATAATTTTGGGTATTGAATCATCCTGTGACGATACTTCCGCTTCAATATTAATTGATCGCAAAATCCTTGCCAATGTTACTGCAAATCAGGAGGTACACAAAAATTTTGGTGGAGTTGTACCTGAACTGGCTTCCAGGGCTCATCAGCAAAACATAATACCTGTCGTGGATCAAGCAATCCGTATTGCAAAGGTACAAAAAAAAGAGATAAATGCAATAGCATTCACCTCTGGCCCAGGACTTTTAGGTTCTCTTTTAGTGGGCACTTCTTTTTCAAAGGCTTTTGCAATGGCTTTAGACATCCCTTTATTGGATATAAACCACATGCATGCCCATATTCTGGCTCATTTTATTGAAGATGAAGGCAAAGAGAGTTTCCCGGAATTCCCATTTTTGTGCCTGACAGTTTCAGGTGGGCATACACAAATTGTTTTGGTAAAGAGTTATTATGATTTTGAGATCATAGGACAAACTATTGACGATGCTGCTGGTGAAGCTTTTGATAAAGCTGCGAAAATTATGGGGTTGCCTTATCCGGGAGGACCTTTAATTGACAAGTATGCCAGGACCGGAAATCCTGAAAAGTTTCCTTTTCCACACCCTAAAATTCCTGATCTGGATTTTAGTTTCAGTGGATTAAAAACATCAATACTTTATTTTTTGCGAGATCAACTTAAAAATAATCCTGATTTTATAAAAAATAATAAGAACGACCTTTGTGCCTCAATACAACACACTATTGTTGAAATATTAATGAACAAACTTAAAGAAGCATCCCACAAAACCGGAATAAAGCAAATAGCTATTGCAGGAGGTGTTTCAGCTAACTCTGGTTTACGTAATGCACTGTATGACAGGCAAAAAAAGCATGAATGGCAAGTATTTATTCCTCCTTTTGAATACTGTACCGACAATGCTGCAATGATAGCTATTGCAGGTTATTACAAATATTTAAAAAAAGACTTTTCTTCCCAGGAGGTAACTCCTTATACCCGTTACAAATAATTAATTGCCAAAATAAAAACTTGCTGCGGGAATCATTGTTAACGGGAATAATTAATTAACCTCTCAAAATTTTTTACTTATTTCAAAGTTTTGTTTTATAATCATGGATCCATAATTATAAAACGGTCATCATTAGCCCTGGTAGCTCTGTTCCTGAAAGGATCATATTTATAATAATGCTGAACATTTTCTTTGCCAAGATTTTCCTCAAGAAAAAGATTAAATATATGATCGGCTATATATTCTCCATTTTTATACCCTGAAAAATAAATAAGATCAAGAACGTCATTAAGATAAATAAAATATGATTGGTGAGAGAATTTAATTTCCGGATCCGGATATTCAATCATAAAATACCCATTATGCATATCACTTGTATATTGCATACTGAATAAAACCTGCACAGGTCTGTTCTTTTCATCCAATTCCACGAATTCTAACCAGGTATTAGCTTCAATATTTGTACGACTGAATTGTCGTTGATAAGAAATATCTTCAAGCTCAAAATCTACTTTCACAGTATCAATATATTCAATACCCTCAAGCTCAGATGCAGAATAAACATAAGCATACCTATGATCAGGAAATTTAATATATACCGAATCTGACTCTATTACAACAGTGTCAAGATATTCCAGCATCTCCAGTTGTGCAACAGTGAAAAAATAAGCTTTTTCATGTTGCTGCAGGACCAATTCCTTTGAATCAGGAATGATATATCTGATGTTATATTGATTAAGACGGTCTGTAAGACCTTCCATATAAAGATCGATTACAATAGAGTCATTAATATGTTCCAAAAAACGGCTTTCGGCTAAACTATAGAAAGATTCTGATATATCATATTCATAGGGGTCTAGTGGATAGTATGACAGGAGTATATCTGATTCTTCCGGCGGAAGCAACACAACAACTTTATTTCTTTTTATTTCAGCAAATTCCCGGGCTAAACGTTGCACCGGAAAGCATGAAGTAATAAACAAGAGTAACGAAACTGAACAAACAAAAACAACAGATCTCATTTAGAAAAAATGTTACAATTTATCATAAAGCAATATACAATTACTTTTTTAACCTAAACAAATTTTTAAGAATAATATTTTCTGTTCAAATCGTTTTTTTATTATTGAACACCTCGGATAATACTGATTAAGTATATTTTACATACAATACGAAAATATTCATATGAAATATATAACCTGCAAATAACTCTTTTAAGATATTACAAATCTTACTATGGTCATAAATCATTCTGCAAATTCAAGGATCTTTTCTCCTATTTTCTCACCATATTCATAACATTGCTTAAACTCGTCATCGTGGGGTGAAAACTTAACAAACACACCGTCTTCAATCATATTTAGTTTAAGGTTTATTAAGTTTGTATTTATCATTTTTGCGGCTTCCCCGCTCCAACCATAAGAACCAAAAGAGCCGGCAATCTTACCTTTATCTCTTATAGGGCTTATTACACTAAAAAGTTTATACACGGGGAGTAATATATTTTGGTTTATTGTAGGGCAACCAACAATAATAGCATTACTTTTTGCAACCCGTTCATCAAGGTCTCCAACCTGCATAGTTTCTATATCAGCTACTTCTACATCAAAATCTCCTTTTGACCTAATCCCTTCAGCGATCTTTTCGCCCAGCTCTCCTGTGTTATTGTAGGCCGAAACATACGGAATAAACACACGGTTTTTTTGAGGATTGTCCAAAGATTCTTTTGAATATTTTTCAGATAAATCAACATACTTTTTCCAATTGCTGGTAAGTAAAGGTCCATGACCGGTAAGTATGGCATCAATTTCCAATGGACGTATCTTGTCAATGGCTTTTAGCATGAATTTACTGAATGGTTTTAATATTACATCAAAGTAGTATTTGAAAGCATCGTCAAAATCTCCGACCTGATCATCAAACATTTTATGATGACAATAGTGGCAGCCAAAGGAATCGCATGTAAACAAAAGCTTGTCTTCCTCAAGATAAGTATAAATTGAATCTGGCCAATGCAAGTTGGGTGCCGAGATAAACTTAAGCGTTTTATTACCTAAGTCCAGCTTGTCACCGTCTTTAGCTATTATATGGTCGAAATCTTTTCCCAGGAAATCTTTTAAATAGCTTATTGCCAATCGACTACCAACGACCTTGGCTTTTGGCGCTAATTGAAGCAAATTACCCAAATTACCGCTATGATCCGGCTCTGTATGGTTTAAAATAATATACTCTATTTCTGCAGGATCAACAACCTGCTTGATTTTATCTAAATAAACATCCCAAAACCTTTCCTTACTGGTTTCAATCAAAGCTTTTTTTTCAGCATCAATAAAATACGAATTATAAGTAGTTCCATATTCCGTTTCCATTACAACGTCAAAAGTGACAATGTCATAATCAAGTATTCCAATCCAGTGGATATCATCCTTTATTTTTAAAACTTTATTGTCAATTACTTTGGAGTCTCTCATATTTGAATAGTTTTAATTATACACTTTTTATCTACGAATTATTAAACAGACTAATTTTTATAAAATACTTGTCTGCATGATGCCTTTTAAAGTTTGATAATAAAGACATAATTATTTTATAAAATGTCATTGCTTTTATTAAAAATAAAACAAAAAACCCCCGTTTCTGTTCACTTCAAAATCATAAATCCAAACTAATTTGTTTGCTTTCACTGGAGTCAAAATCCTGGTTATTTTTAATTACACCTGAGCCATTCTCTTTTTTTGGTTTGGATTTTTCGTTGTTTTCTTCATTTTCTTCAGGTGGTTTGGGTGGGCAAGGTTCTCCTGTGATCCAATCAACGTTCTGCAATAAGTGTTGTGTTATTCTTTTTCCCCTGGCTTTCAAACCTTTTACTCCAATAAACTCTTCCAGATTAATTTCTTCTTCAGATTTGATTTTCTTGCCTTTTGTAACAAACTCAACTTTTACAACTGGATTTGGATGCACCGATACCTTTAACAGTTTACTTTCAGGATGATCACCAATGAAAGACACTATTTTGTCTGTTTGTTCAATTTCAAATCTTTTGACATAATGGTGTTTTTTCTCGCCATCAAAATAAACTGCCGTAATTATCTTGCCGGGCTCAAATTTCTCAATTATAACCGGCTCTTCTTCAAAATGGCTGGAGAGACTAAAGTTCATTAGCCTGTAGTTTCCCGACGAGTAAATGGTTAAAATTTTATCATCACCCTGAAATGAACCCACATATTGGCCTCTTTTATCAATATTTAATCTAAGCACTGTATTGTCGAACCAAATATGCCTTGCACCCAGTGTGGGTACACCCTCATCTTTAAGTTCAACTTTCCTTACCATATGACGTGTAACAATGTTACCTGTAGCGCTTCGGCTTTTAATTGAAAGTTCGCTAAAATCGACATCAAATACAGGTTTTCTCAATTTCGGTTTATGTCTTAAATATATAGTAACGACTTCGGCCTCTCCATTAGGGTTTGCAGTGAAATATAACACCTTAGAACCTTTTGTACCTTTTGTAAGATCATATTCACGGTCGCGTGTTACTCCTTTTATAGCAAAGCGCTTCATGAATGCTTTTCCATTTTGGCCGTCCTGGTAGATCATGTTATATATTGTGCGATCATCATTGCGCTTAAACACATCTACATGTATAACATCCTTGCCGACAAACGATTTTTCAGAAACTTTTGTAACTATAAAGGTTCCGTCTCGTCTAAATACAATTATATCATCAATATCCGAACAATCACAAACATACTCATCTTTTTTTAACCCTGTACCGGCAAAACCTTCCAACCTGTTTACATAAAGCTTTTGGTTTGCAACTGCAACTCTTGAAGCTTCAATATTATCAAAATACCTGATTTCTGTTTTGCGCTCCCTACCCTTTCCGTATTTCTTTTTGATATATTTGAAATACTCTATTGCATGATTTATAATATTGTTAAGCTTATCATCTACATCCAACAATTCATTCTCAAGATTTTTAATAATCTCATCCGCTTTGAGGGTATCAAACTTTGAGATCCTTTTAATCTTAATTTCAGTAAGCCTAACAATGTCATCCTGTGTTATTTCACGGTAGAACTTGTTTTTGTGTGGCTCAAGCCCTTTATCAATAGCATTTATAACTCTTTCCCAAGTTTCACACTCTTCAATATCACGATATATTTTATTTTCAATAAATATTTTTTCAAGACTTGAAAACAAATGCTGTTCAAGCAATTCATGCTTCCTTATTTCCAGTTCTTTTGTTAACAGCCCAACGGTATTATCTGTTGATATTTCAAGGATATCATTGATACTCATAAATTGAGGCTTGCCTTTAGCTATTACACAGCAATTGGGTGAGATACTAACTTCACAATCTGTAAAAGCATAAAGAGCATCAATCGCCTGGTCCGGAGATATTCCTGCGGCAAGATCAATCACAATTTCAACGTGTTCAGCTGTATTATCTTCTATTTTTTTTATTTTGATCTTACCCTTGTCATTAGCATTCAGTATGCTGTCTATCAAACTGCCTGTAGTAGTTCCATAAGGAATTTCAGTTATAGAGATCGTTTTTTTGTCTATAATATTAATCTTAGCTCTTATTCTGACTCTGCCACCCCTTTGTCCATTGTTATATTTTGTAAAATCAGCCAACCCTCCTGTAGGAAAATCGGGCAACAGGTTTGGTTTCTGTCCTTTGAGATATTTTATTGAGCTATCAATTAGTTCATTAAAATTATGAGGGAGAATTTTTGACGCCAATCCCACAGCAATCCCTTCAACACCTTGTGCGAGAAGCAAGGGAAATTTCACCGGCAGATAAGCCGGCTCACGGTTTCGCCCGTCATATGATTGCTTCCATTCGGTAGTTTTAGGGTTAAATACTACTTCAAGAGCAAATTTAGAAGGCCTTGCTTCTATATATCGCGGTGCAGCAGAACTGTCGCCGGTATAAATGTTTCCCCAGTTTCCCTGTGTATCCACCAGAAGGTCTTTCTGTCCGAGCTGCACCAATGCATCGCCAATAGATGCATCACCATGGGGATGGTATTTCATGGTATGGCCGATAATATTTGCTACTTTATTATAACGGCCATCATCCAACTCTTTCATCGCATGAAGGATACGTCGCTGAACAGGCTTTAATCCATCGCGAATTTCCGGAACCGCTCGCTCTAAAATAACATAGGAAGCATAATCTAAAAACCAGTCTTTATACATGCCTGAAAGGCGTGTAGTCCTTAACCCATGTTCGTCTTCTTCCGGTAAACCACGTGAAGTATTTTCAAGTCCAGGATTCTCTTCGTTACTTGGTTGGTTATGAATATCTTTTTCTCCCATTTAATAATTATAATAACTAATGTTTTTTAAACGGTGCAAAGTTATTGTTTTTGATATTTATTTTGAATGTTTTTATTAACAGGTATACATCAAAACTTTGATATAAAAAAATATAGCCGGTCTATTATAAAAAAAAGAGAGTACTAATTGTTTTACTTCCAAAACCGAAGCAAAAGTATCTCAGCAAGGATAAACACCAGGGCTAAAATAAGACAAATATGCCATAATTCCCTGCCCATGGAAAAACGCTCAAAAGCCTTGTCAAAAGATACATCGCCCAAATCTAAAGTATTGGCGTTTTTAATCTGATGGTCATCAATCTTGTTTTCAAGTGTCTTTGCATCATACACGTCCATTTTTGATTCGCGGCGGTCATAATTGAAAGAAATTCCATCAATAAGATTACCATCAGAAAAAAGCAAATAATTCCCTGCTCTTTCAACCTGATCATGGATGTAAAGATTTACCCTGTTATCAATCCTGCGCACTTCGGGAATAATTTCCATTTCATTGGCTCTGAGTTTGTAAACCGGATCTCTTGTTCTGTCTATATGGCGGATTTGTATGGGAGTATTACCACCGATAACTTCATATGGTTTTGTTCTTGGTACACTGTACAGTGCAGCATTATAAAGTGTTGGTACAAAAACAGGGTGCAAAGGAAAGTTGCTAAACTCTTCATTTAATGGTACAGCTGATAAATATACTTTCCCGGCTTCTGAGTTTTGCGAAGTAAAAAGATTATTTCCATTTTGCAATTGCATCAAATAATCCTCAGTGCCCGATACGCTGCTACTTATCTGATAATGCTTATACGCTACAGGCAGATCAACGTTTTCAGGCACTTCTTCAAACACTCCATAAAAAAGTGGATGCATATCATTTAGAGATGAGACATGATATGTGTTTGTGTCTAAAGGTTCGTAATAATTTACATTCAGAGAAGTAAGAAAGTTTTTGTATGAATCCGGTTCAATGTTATCACCGGGAAAAACTACAAGGCTTCCCCCCTCCTTAACAAAGCGATTAACTTCCAGGCTCAAACCTGATGATATTGAATTCAGTCCATTGAGAATAAGAATATCAGAATATTGAAATGCTGAATAATCAATGTTTAATAATGACATATTGCGATAATCAAACGTATCATCATCATCAAACAAGGCGTTAAGATAACGGCTTTCAACACTTTGGTTTACTACTGTTACAGGTATATTTTCAGTTACCTGGAAACTAAAATATTTTTTATCGTCAAATACTACGGGATAATCAACTATTTCGACCCTCCCCTGCTGAACTTGATCGTCATTAACCGTAAAAGATAATTGTTTTTCCAATGTTTCGCCGGGTTGAATATCAAAGCCGGCAACTGTTCGCAAAACATCATTAACATATAATCTTATTGATTGGTTTTCGAGCGACTGACTGCCGTCATTACAAATAACAACATTTACCGTAACGGGTTGATCAGCAAGCTTAACGGGACTTTCAAACCATAAGGAATCAATGAATACATTATCAGAACGCTGAGATTTTAAAGGAACGAAGTATGCAGAGATAGAAGTGTCTACTGCAAAATTTTCAAAATCACTAATATTTTTCTGAAAGTCACTAAGAATAAATATGCTTTTATTAGCTGATGAAGATTGATTTAACATCTCCTTTTGTCTTTTATAGATCTGGGAAAGCGTTCTCACACGGGGGGATAATTCAATTTCATGTATAAAACTTATAAAGTCCTCTCTGTTAACAAACCTCTGGTGTCTGCCTTCAAAATCATTGGTAAGAATATGATAATCGTCTGCAGCAGGAAAAGCATCAGCTATTTCAGCTGCTAACATTTTCGCTTCATCTATTAATCTGCCACCCGGTGCCAATGCCTCCATACTAAATGAATTATCAACATATACACTTAGAGCATTCCCTTCATGGCTTATATCAGCATCTTCTTGAGGTATATACGGACGGCTAAAAGCCAAAACAAGGAAAATTACAACCAAAAGCCTTGACAATAAAACAAGAATATTCCTAAGCCTGGACCTTTTTCGCTTTTCCTCACTAAGCTCTTCAAGAAAATGAATGTTTGAAAAAAACACTTTACGGAACCGGCGGAAATGAAAAAGGTGTATTATTATGGGAATGGCAGCTGCCGATAAAGCAAATAAAAACCATGGATTGACAAAACTCATCTAATAACAATTTTAACTCTTTTCACTCATAATAACCTCTCAAAATTAATGTTTATTGTAATTTGCAATACGATTAAAATAAAAAAAGTATAATTGTTGAGTTTAATTTATTGGTATTTTGAAATTATTGTTGATTATTCTCAATATTCTGAACATATCAATCCAAGCTGACACCCAAATTAATCCAATGATTAATTTGAACCACTTTGTTAAATTTGTTTGTTTGATATGAATATTTTTGTTTATTTGCAATGATTTAGTATTTATTAAAATACTGCTTTAACCAAAAAACCAAATAACCTTAAACTTTTTCTATTAATGTCTTCCAATCTTAAAGAGAATAAAATTAAAAGAGAGCTAAAAGATTTCTTTCAAGCATTCAAAAAATGTTATTTTATAGAAAGAGACCTTGAAAGTTTGAAAAAGATTTTCGCAGATGATTTTGTGAACATTGGCTCAGGCAGTGATGAATTTGCGAAGACATATAATGATTCATTATCTATTTTTGAAAGAGACCGACAGCAGTGTCCTAATTCCCTTGAATACCGCTTCCACTATGAAAATATTGTCCCATTATCCGAAAAATCAGGATTAATTATATCAGAACTTGACATTTTTACAGTCATTGAAAACACTCCTATTTCAATGCCGGGTTATCGATTTACTATTATTTGCGAAAAGCACGATGACGGTTGGAAGATAAAACATACTCACATATCCAAGGGTGAGCACAAACTTGAAGAGGGAGAATCATTTCCTCTAAAGGATGTTGAAGAGCGCAACAAATTATTGAAACAAATTGTACAGGAACGCACTAAAGAGTTAGAGGAAGTTAATGAAGAATTAAAAGAAGCCAACAGGGATATTCTGGAAACAAAACAAAGATTCGAATCGGTCTTTGAAAATGTTTCTGATGGCATCATTGTGGCTGACTGGCCTTCCAAAAAATTCTTCATGACAAACCATCAAATTTGCGAATTACTTGGTTATACAAAAACAGAATTTGAATCATTATGGATATCCGATTTAATTCCTAAAGATCATTGGAAAACAGCCAAAAAACAATTTGATGAACAACAATTAGGGGAAAAACAATTAGCTGAAGACATTCCTCTGCTGACTAAAGATAATAAGGTCCGTTATTTTGATATAAATTCAAAAATGATCAAAATAAACAATAAATCATATTATGTTGGACTTTTCAGAGATATTACCGAGAAAAAGAAGTCGATTGAATTGCATAAAGAGATGGAGATAGCAAAAAAAGCTGCAGAAGCGAAAGATTTCTTTTTAGCTAATATTAGTCATGAGATACGAACACCGGTTACCGGAATTATCGGAATGTCTGAAATACTATCTCAAACAAACCTTAATCAAGAGCAAACCGAATATTTGTCAATTATAAATGATTCTTCCAAAATACTGCTTGACTTGATTAACGACATATTGGATATTTCAAAAATTGAAGCCGGCAAAATGTCCTTAAATCCATCGTTTTTCAATATCAAGGACATGCTTTCCAATCTTGTCTCTCTGCTCGAACCTTCTGCAAAAAAACAAAATATTGATTTTGGCCTTACATACAAAACCCATATTCCTGACAAAATAAAAGCTGACAAAAAGCGTATCGAACAAATTATTATGAACTTTGTGTTCAATGCTCTTAAATATACAGAGAAAGGCTCAATAAAAATTTTAGTGTCGGGTAACAAACTGGATTATAATCATTTTGAAATAAAAATAGAGGTTAAAGATACTGGTATTGGTGTTTCACCCACTGATCAAAGCAAAATATTTGATAAATTTTTTCAGCTTGACAGTTCACTCTCGCGCGTCAACAGTGGAGCCGGCCTCGGATTGTTTATATGCAAAGAGTTAGTCAAGCTTATGGGAGGAAACCTGGGCGTTGAAAGTGCTCCAAATGAAGGGAGTAATTTTTGGTTTACTTTCAAGTCAGAAATTAAACCGGGCAAATCAGTTGATAAAAATTTATCCTACCAGGATAAGTCCAAAAAATCAGTGGAATTAAACATATTGGTGGTTGATGACACATACGTTAACAGGCGTGTAATTTCATTGATGCTTGAAAAATTTGGTTGTAAAGTTGATATGGCAACTAATGGTGAAGAAGCGCTGCAAATGTTTGACCCTTATAAACATCATGCCATTTTCATGGATATAATGATGCCTGTAATGGATGGAATAGAAGCTTTGAAAAAGCTGAAAGAAAAATACAAGGATCTTCCTCCAATTCTTGCATTGACAGCCAATGCCATGGAAGGTGATGATAAAAAATATTTAGATTACGGGTTTAACAGTTACCTTGCCAAGCCTGTCACACTTGAAGACTTATCAAAAAAGTTTCAGGAACTAAATCTTATGTAATTGTATTACTATATATGGTTGGTGGGTTATTCAAATTATTTTATTAAATTGATTTGCTATTTTGTAAACCTCTCCATAAATTTTCAGGCAATGCCTTTGCGATTTTTTGTAATTTTAAAATTTTGTTCAAAAACAATTTTCTTTTTACCATAATTTATGCAACTACAACAGGTTAATGTAGAAAAAAAACTGGCTTTTACAATAGTCGAACATCCCTTATGGGGAATGATAATAGATGCTTGTGCCGTAAAAGTAGGAAAGAATAAAACGTTTTTTTATGAGGCAAAAAAAATAACAAAAAATAACCTGACACACTGGTTTGATGAAGTAGGGGAAGCAAAATCACAGATAATAAACATAATAGACAACTATTCGGATGACAATATTAGCAAAAGGTTTGTAAAAACAAATGAAAGGTCAATAGATTTTTTTAAACGCATTGAAAAAAGTTTTGTTGAAAAA
This sequence comes from Bacteroidales bacterium, assembly GCA_007130125.1. Classification (GTDB taxonomy): domain Bacteria; phylum Bacteroidota; class Bacteroidia; order Bacteroidales; family UBA7960; genus PUKZ01. The sequence goes on along the minus strand of SLSZ01000033.1, from coordinate 26,633 downwards.
CACATAAGACCTATTATTGATAAAAGCTTATCAGAAATTGTTGATATTCTAGTTAAAAACAATATAGATCTGTTTTTCCAGGGGTCACCGGGTAGTTTAATAAACGAACAACCTGTAAAAATTTTCAAAAACCCTGTTAGCCCTGTATTCAATTTTGAAAGATCTAATAATAAAACCTATTATCATCTTACGCTAAGTACTGAAGATCAAAACATATCGCTTACAAATCAAGATGCAAAAGTTTTATCAAATAATCCATGTCTGTTATTAATTAAGAACAGACTTTACAGATTTGAAAAAAACTTCGACAGCAAAAAACTAATACCTTTTTTTGACAAAGAGTATATAGTTATTCCGGCAAAACACGAAAAGAGTTACTATGAATCATTTGTAAAAAATGCCATTAAACATTATAACGTAGAAGCTCAAGGTTTTAAAATAGAAGAGATCAACAATGAACCGGTTCCATATTTGGGTCTTGAATACGACTGGAACAACAGGGCTGTTATTTCTATTTCTTTCTGCTATGACAATAATGATACATTTTTCACCCCTTCAAATAATGAATTATGCAGGTTAATATTAACTGAAGTTGATAACAACTATCTTTTCCAAAAAATTAGCCGTGATCCGGAAAGAGAAAACCATTTTTTAAACATTTTACTGGATTTGGATCTGGTAAAACTGAATAAATCAATTTACACCTTGCCCGGGAACAAAATACCGGAAGACCATGATCAGATATTGCATCAACGTTACAGTATGCTTGATTGGCTATCAAAAAACAAAGAATTGCTTTTAAGCAGAGGTTTTAAAATCAAACAGGACCATTTTGATGAAAAATATTTTATAGGTAAGCCGGAGCTAAAATTACATGTTTCTGAAAAAACAGATTGGTTTGATCTTAAGGGCTATGTCCATTTTGGCAAACACAAAATCCCATTTATAGCTTTAAAAAACAATATTTTAAAAGGCAAGCGTGAGTATTTATTACCGGACGGAACTATTGGCGTAATCCCTGATGAATGGTTTGAGAAGTATAATGATGTAATGACTTTTACAACCAAAAATGAGGATCAGTTATCATTAAAAAAATATCACTTCACCATTTTAGAAAATCTGGACCTGGTAAAAAAACCTCCACAATTAACAAAAGGAGTGCCATTCAAAAACGAAAGTTTACCAAAGTCATTAACAGCAACACTCCGCCCTTATCAAAAGGCCGGCTTCCAATGGTTGTGCTTCTTGCAAAAAAACAAATTGGGTGGTTGTCTTGCCGATGACATGGGCTTGGGTAAGACATTACAAGCACTAACAGCACTTTTGAAGCTTAAAGAGTCGGGCAGCAAAAACAATAATACTTTTGAAGTGCATCATAAAACTGCGGACAATGATTTGTCATACAGTTTTTCCAATCCTATGCAATTAGACTTGTTTGCTGACATGTCCGGACAAAATAAACAAAAAAGTCACACATCAATTATTATAACACCATTATCATTGATACACAACTGGATCAATGAAATTGAAAAATTCGCACCTACATTAAAATTTTTTCAACATACAGGTATAAGCCGGCCTCAGAGCATCAGCAGTTTTTCCAGGTATGATCTCATACTTACCACCTATGGTACTGTAAGGAGTGATATCAGCCTATTGAAAGAATTTAACTTCAGCTATATAATTTTAGATGAAAGCCAGGTAATAAAAAATGCCGGGTCAAAGATCTTTATGGCAGTAAAGCAGTTAAAAGGTGAATACAGGCTTGTATTAACAGGAACACCGATTGAAAACTCACTTAAAGACCTGTGGTCACAGTTTTCTTTTCTTAATCCAGGGATGTTAGGCAGCCTCAACAATTTTAAAAAGGAATTTGCCGCTCCAATAGAGAATAAAAGCAATTCACTCAAAAGCGTTCAATTGCAAAAACTTATCCAGCCATTCATACTTCGTAGAAATAAAAACCAAGTGGCTAAAGAGCTACCTGATTTGACAGAAAAAGTTCATTATTGTGAGATGACTGATGATCAAAAAGCACTATACGAACGTAAAAAGTCTGAGGCTCGAAACATTATTCTTGAAAACTATAGAACAATCGGAAATAATAAAGCAAGATTTTTGTTATTAAGCAGCCTGACAAAGCTTAGGCTTATAGCAAACCACCCGGTTATAGTAGAAAATGACTATGATAAGGACTCAGGAAAGTTTCAGGAAGTGTTACACAATATAAACAAAGTTCTTTCTGAAGATCATAAGGTATTACTGTTTTCTCAATTTGTAAAACACTTAAACTTGTTTGCCGACCATTTTACAGCCAACAACACTCCATTTTGCATGCTTACCGGAAAAATCCGGGAAAAGGATCGGGAACCTATTATCAAGAGGTTTCAAAATGATAAGGATATGCGAGTATTTTTAATTTCAATGCGTGCGGGTGGTATAGGCTTAAACCTGACAGGTGCTGATTATGTATTCATGCTTGACCCCTGGTGGAATCCTGCTGTGGAGGCACAGGCTATAAACAGGGCTCACCGTATCGGACAAGACAAGAAGGTGTTTGTTTATAAGTTTATTACACTTTCAAGTGTTGAAGAGAAAATCATTGCGTTACAAAAACACAAAGCAGAGTTAAGTGGAATGTTCATTAATCAAAACAACCCACTTAAATCTCTGCAAATAGATGAACTTTTACAGTTATTTTAAATAATTGGAGGTCTTGCCGGCTTATTATGCATCAATATTTGCATACCTTGCATTTTTCTCAATAAAGGCTCTCCTGGGTGGTACTTCATCACCCATAAGCATAGAGAAGGTACGATTTGCTTCTGCTGCATTTTCTATGTCAACCTGACGCAATTTTCTATGTTCAGGATTCATTGTAGTATCCCACAGTTGTTGATCATTCATCTCACCCAAACCTTTATATCGCTGAATATGCAGACCGGATTCCTTACCATCTGAATTAAATTGCTCTACCACTCTTTTCCTGTCATCCTCACTCCAACAATAAAATTGCTCCTTTCCTTTTTTGATAAGATATAGTGGAGGAGTAGCTATATAAATATAACCCAGCTCTATTAATTCTTTCATATACCGGAAGAAGAAAGTAAGGATAAGCGTAGCGATGTGACTTCCATCAACATCAGCATCTGTCATAATAATTATCTTCTGGTATCGGAGTCTTTCAAGGTTTAATGCTTTTGAATCCTCATCAGTACCTATTGATAGGCCAAGCGCAGTGAAAATTGTTTTGATCTCCTCGTTATCAAATATTTTCTGCGGCATTGCTTTTTCCACGTTCAGAATTTTACCTCTAAGTGGAAGAATTGCCTGAAACTTTCTGTCTCGTCCTTGTTTGGCTGTACCTCCCGCTGAATCACCCTCAACAATGAATATTTCACTTTTCTCAGGATCTTTCTCTGAACAATCGGCTAATTTACCTGGCAAACCAGTGCTATTAAGAACGCTTTTCCTTTGCACTAATTCCCGGGCTTTACGTGCAGCATGTCGTGCAGTAGCAGCTAAAACAACTTTATTTATAATGATTTTGGCTGCTTTAGGGTTTTCTTCCAAATAATAAGTCAACATCTCGCTTACAATCTGGTCAACTATTCCCGTTACTTCGGAGTTGCCAAGTTTTGTTTTGGTCTGTCCTTCAAACTGTGGTTCCGGGACCCTAACAGACAGTACAGCTGTAAGGCCTTCACGGAAATCGTCACCGTTTATCTCGAATTTTAGCTTTGACAGCATACCTGATTTTTCAGCATAGGTTTTCAGGGTCCGGGTTAATGCTCTTCTGAAACCTGAAAGATGCGTACCGCCTTCATGGGTATTGATATTGTTGACATAGCTTTGCATATTCTCAGTGAATGATGAATTATACTGCATTGCCACTTCAACAGGTACTTCTGTCTTTTTATTCTCAATATAAATTGGTTCATCAATAATTTTCTCTTTGGTATCATCAAGATAATTAACAAACTCTTTCAAGCCTTCTTCAGAATAAAAAGATTCCTGGCCATTATCTCCATTTTCATCTTTCTTGCGTTTGTCTATTATTGAAAGCCTGATTCCTTTGTTCAGAAAAGCCAATTCACGGAGTCTGGCAGCAAGGGTTTCATAGTTGAATTCCGTAATGGAAAATATTTCCTCATCCGGCTTAAAAGTTATTTCAGTACCTTTCAATTCGGTATCTCCAATCGACTTCACTTCATAAAGGGGTTTTCCCTTTTCATACTCTTGTATATAAATTTTCTTGTCACGATATACCGTAACTTTCATATGCTTTGATAAAGCATTTACACAAGAAACACCAACCCCATGGAGACCTCCTGAAACTTTGTAACTACCTTTATCAAATTTACCACCAGCGTGCAGTACGGTCATTACAACTTCAAGTGCGCTTCTTTTCTCTTTTTTGTGGTAGTCAACAGGTATTCCCCTTCCATTATCGGTAATCGTTATAGAATTATCTTCATTTATAATGACATCAATTTTATCACAATGGCCTACCATTGCTTCGTCTATTGAGTTATCAAGGACCTCATTTACCAAGTGATGCAAACCTTTGGAGCTAGTATCTCCAATATACATGGCGGGTCTTTTTCTTACTGCTTCCAATCCTTCCAGCACCTGGATACTTGCAGCATCATAGCTTACAGGGGTATTCCCAACATCTTTAAGTACTTCACTCATAATTTTTTTATATGTTTTTTTTGATACATGCAAAGATACAAAAATTAGTCGGATTTTCACCAGTAAAAACCTTCTAAAATGCTTTATTTTTCAACATTTTAAAGAAAGTTAACAAGCAGTTATCAAGGGGTTAAAGAAGGGGGTATAAAATTGTTAATAAGATGATAAAAATGATCTTAAAAATACTGTTAAAAGCCTGTCTTATTTAGAAAGCATATGTGATTCCGCCAAGGAAGTTAAACCTTTGCGATGGATAGTTTAACCAACGTTCCAACGGTTGATTCTGAACATTGTTGAAGTTTAAGAAAACGGATAATATTTTTGTATACCTGTATTCAATACCAAAGCTTGCATCAACATGAAAGCCATGTATTTCTTTTCTCTCAGGGTTTCCTTCTTCATCAAAAACTCTTGCATATGTAGAGTTGCGTGCAAAAGCATCTACAGTAAATATTATTTTATCCTGAATGTTGTAATTTACTGTCAGGTCGAATCGTGTAGTTGGTTTATGCCAGGCTTCAATCTCATTGTCGAGTGAATATTGATAATAATTGGAAGCGAACCTTACACTGAGTTTTTCGGCGATTTGTGAAAACAACTCTGCCCGGAAATTAAACAGTCTCACATCGTCATAAACTACAGTCATTTTATTATTAAGCTCGGGATCAAAATCGGTAACATAAAACGCATAATTTTCAATGGTTGAATTTCTTACACTAAAGTTATATGAAACAAAGGAGCTTATAGAGCCTTTAAATCCGCCTCCCAACTCAGATTTAGTATTCAAAAACCGATAATCCAATGCTGAGTTGATAAAAGGATTTTCCCTGTAAAAATCATATAGATTATGTCTTTCAACACCACCTGTCAAATAAGCATAGGCCGCCAATGCTTCATCTATCAACATCACTTCACTTCCTGCTATTGGGTGTATTCTGAAATATGATGATGAATCAGACTCTATTGCTGCATTAAACCCCACATAAAACTCAAAATCTTTAAAGCTTGATGATAACCTGGGCTTAATTCCAAATAAGCTGCTGGAGACAGAGCTTAACGGAGATTGATTATTGTATAACTTTGCATAAGCATCGAGCTTAAAATGCTGATCTTCTGCAAATCCCATAGGATCGGGCGGCAATTGCCTTTGAACTGTACCTGTAAAGTTTATGTTATGTTGCGAAGCTTCATAATCATCCTTTAAAAAATTATAGTTAAGATCAAAATCGTAAGATAAGCTCAATGAATCCAAAGTATTATTCTTAAACCCGGTATTAGCTGAAAAGTAATGATATCTTTGCCTAATCGAGTCCCTATGCGTCAGTTGGTCAAAATCCACACTGTCATCATCAATAAAATCATCCTTATCAGCACCATAAAAATGAACAACATTTCGTTCGTAATTAAGGTCTGCATCAAGTATGTGATTTCTAAAAAACCTTTTACCAAAAAGCTCTACCAGGTTGTCAGAATAACCACTATGCGGATATCCGGAAACTTTACCTTCAGAAGAAAGGTGCTTTAATCTGAGTCCGTAAGCATAATCATTTGAACGCAAAGAATTAAAGAATGCTTCACCATAAGGTGTTGAATGTGTACCAAAACCACCTTTAACATATCCTTTATATAGTTTACTTAGTGGCTCACCTCTCATCCTGGCAGCATTAATGGGCTGAACCTCAAAGCTTGTTTCAAGTTTAACGGGTGTTATACTGTAAGCAAGATCACGGCTAATTCTAACAGTATCCTCAATAACAGGTGAATCTGCAATTTTGAATGCATCGGAAATAGCTGGTTCGTATGGAGCTATGACCTGGACTTCATCAAAGTCAAATTGATCTTGTGACAATGCATTACTGGTTACAAATAAAGCGGCAACCGTAAATGTATTAAAAATTATTATTTTAAAAAACGTTTGCATACAAGTTTATTCTTTTAATTGTATATAGCAGATTAGAAGTCAATTTCAAAAGATTCTTCTTCGTCTTTCATTCTATCTTTATCTACCTGCTCCTGTTCTTCAATATTCTCAAGCCTGTTTTTTGCCATTGCTACCAACTCATCCCCATCATAATTATCAATAATGCTTTGCAGTGTATGTTTAGCCTGAAATACGTTACCCTGTTGCGAATAGTTGTCTGCGAGCAAAATAAACATTTTTGCAAGCCAATACTCATAAGCGGTGATATGGTTTATATATTCAAAGATCAACTCTTCGCATTTTTCGTAATTACCTTTCCGAAATTCTATTAAAGCGATGTTATATTTTGCCTCTGCCGACATTTCATTACTAGCTTTTTCTGAAGCTGATAAAAAGTAATCTTTTGCCTGATCAAGCTGATTAAGATTTAATGATGAATTTCCCTTAATTAGAAATGCTTCTTGCAGTATATTGTCCGGGACTTTATCTGTTTGAACAACGCTTTTTGCAGCATTAATGGCCTGATTGAATCGTTCAGTATTGTAATGACATCTCATCTGACCTATTCGGGCTTCCATAAGATTATTCCTGTATTCGGCTATCTCTTCAAGTTGTTCAAAGTGTTCCAGGGCTCTAATATAATTACCTAGGTTATAATTTATTGAGGCTGCTCGCAGAGTAGCATTTTCAGAGAACCTGTTTTTAGGTTTTTCAGCAACATATTCGTAACCCCGCAAAGCTCTTTGTGGTTCATTCCTCCTATAATAACACTCAGCATTATAATAGTTGGCATTAATTGAAAAGATACCATCAGGAAACCTTTCAATATAATTATTAAAACTTCTTACTGCATTTTCACAATCACCTTGCATGTATCGGTTTTCAGCAGCAATATATGTTAATGAATCTTGTTGTGCAACGGTTATATCACCAATTCCCAGTTCTTCTGTATATTTCACATATTCATCAACCCTGTCAAGGTTAACATAGATCATTCGCATTGTTTCCAGCGCTTCCTGCGATTGTTCAGTACCGGTATAGTTATCCGCAACGCTTTTTAATTGCTCAATGGCTTTTTCATCTTCAAATTCATTATAGTATATAAGCCCTTTCTTAAGCATTGCGCTTTTCACATAGCTGCTGTTGGGGTGGTCATCAATAACCATTGAATAATGCGACAATGCTTTATTGGCATCATCCAGCATCATATATGTGTTGGCTAGTTCATATTTGGCATCAGCAAGATAATTTGACTCAGGGTATTTTTGCATAAACAAGTTCAGAGATCGTGCTTTTGCTTCAAAATTACCTATAGCTCCTTGTGCCATGGATTTTTGAAAAAAGGCATAATCAGAATCGATCAAATCGATCTCTAGCGCCCTGTCATAATAGTCGATGGCATTTCTGTATTTCTTTGTAATAAAGTAGCTGTCTCCAAGGCGAAGGTATGCATCATTGAGAAGCCGTAAGCCTTCATCTCTGGCTGTAATAAACTTTCTGAATGCAGTAATTGCATCTTCATATTGTTTTTTGTTAAAATATGAATAGCCAATATTATAATTTGCCCTATTGTATATTTCAAGATTGAATGCTCCTGGAGTAACAAGGAAGCGATTATGATATTCAATAGCCTTATCAAAATCATCCATTCTGTAATATGATTCGCCTATCCAATAAATACATTGTGCTCTGATAGTATTATTGTCGGGATATTTCAGTGATCTGTTAAAATAATCAATTGCAGCTCTAAAATCACCGTTATTAAACAACTCCACTCCCCTATAATAAGCAATACGCTGGTATGCTTCCCTGAGGCGCGGAGTGTTTATAGTAATATTTTCCATTGATGCCATTGCATCCCGGTAGTTTCTTGTTGTAAGAAACAAGTCAATTAAATATTCATAAGCTTCACTGATCCTTGGTGAATCCGGATATTCCTCGATGTATTTTTGAAATGAGATAATAGCTTCATTAAAAGGACTATATGAAAGCTCATAAGAGAGTTTTGCATAGTTAAATAATGCATCCTGTTTTATTTTTGGAATAAAGTCCATTTCATTAGCCGCCCTGAATGCATTTCTTGCAGCTCGCCTGTCACCTGTTTTAAGGTAACAATCAGCCAACAAGTAATAAGCATTTTGTGCCAGAGAGTCCTCTCCTGTAGTAATTCTTTCAAACAAGCTTTTTGCATTTTCACAGTTTTCCACTCTGTAGTATGAATAAGCAAGTTGATAATAGTCATCCCTTGTAAGCCTTTCCCTGGTTTGACTGCGAAAATCTTCCAGGTAAGGTATCGCTTCTGCATAATTGTTTTTTGAATAATGTGCATCACCTATCAATCTGGCTATTTCGGGTACTCTGCGTATTGATGCTTCCTCCAGGAGAGGAGGTGCATATTCGAGTAATTCATCATACCTGCCCTGCAAATAATAAATATGAGTAATATAGTATGGCACTACAGGGCCAAAGTTTGAATCATCAGTAAGCTTATTGAATGACCGGAGAGCTGTTTCGTAGTTCTTTTCCATATAGGCAATATGGCCGTAATAGTACATTGCCGGGGCAAAATAAACACTATTAGGGTTTCTTATATCAAACAAAAGCCTCTTTGCGTTCTCAAAATCATCAAGGGTAAAATATGCATAACCCCTTTTGAAGGTATATTCCTCCTTTTGATGCCTGTCAAGGTCAAACATATCAACTTTGTCATACCATGCTAGTGCATCTTCATACTTTCTGTTTCTGTATTGTAGATTCCCCATTTGGAAGCTAGCGATCGACTTTTTTGGGTGAATTGGATGCTGATTTAAAAAGTAAGTAAGCAAAACTTCAGCATCAGGGTGAAACAGCTCTAGTGCACATATTGCTTTGTAATAGTATGAGTTTATTTTAAGTTCAGAATCTTTTTCATCAACCTGATCTATAACTTTTTCAAACAATTTTTGAGCTGCAGCATATTTTTCTTTGTTAAATAATTCAACAGCCAGCTTGTAATCAGCCTCCGGTTTGACATATACCGATGTTTTTTGGCTATTAACAGCAGTTATACTGAACAGGAATAATAAAACGATGACAGTTAATCTCATATTAAATTTATGAAAGGTAATTGTTTGCTAAGTTACTAATAATAAAAGTTTGATTCATTCAATGATTTATTAACAAATCCTTAATTTTTTCAACAATTCAAAAAAAAGAAGCAAGCCCATAAGCCGGGTTCTGTTTTATCCTGTCATTTATCTGGGGCAGGATTCACACCCTGCCTCTATCGGTCTACCCTCCGGGATTGTGCGAGCCACACTCAAGCCCCGGTATATTTGACCTTTCAACTCATAAGGTTTGCCCCCTTTTATGGTCACCCATAAAAGTCGTGAGCTCTTACCTCACGTTTTCACCCTTATCCCGATACACATGGTACCGGGACGGTTATTTTCTGTGGCACTCTCTCTCGGCCTGTCCCAAAAGAGACCGGCCGGCTTCCCGTTAGGAAGTATGATGCTCTGTGTTGCCCGGACTTTCCTCCGCATACCATTAAATGCAGCGACAGGTCGGCTTGCTTCTTTTATTTATTTCTGTAAAACAATACTTCAGTAGCACCCATCCCATAACGATTGTATGGTGCATCATAGTATTGAACTCCATCAGTTTTTTTCAAATGTTTATGTATCTCGTTCTTCAACACCCCATCCCCTATTCCATGAATGAAGATTATCTTTCTATACCTCTCTTTTTGAGCTTGATCCAGGCATTTCATGAAATAATCAATCTGAATATCAATTAAATCTTTTGGCTCAAGATTTGTAAAATCATCCACCAGCTTGTTTATATGCAGATCAACCTCTGCAACTTTGTCATCAATCCTGTGTTTGTCCAGAATAGAACTTTCCACTTTTTGCTTCTTCGATTCTATATTTCTTTCCATGGATATTTTTTCTTTCAGCAAATCCAGGTTTTCACTTGATTTATCTTTTAAAGCATAAGGATTAAAAATTTGGTCTTTCACCAATCCCAGTTGAACCATTATGGCTTTACAGCCGGTCATTTTGTTTAATTTAAAAGCATCTTCCTTATATGTTTTGACAGGTTTAAAATCTATGGTCTGACTAAGTGGCTGCAATATAGTAGCTTTTCCCTCTTTGAAGAAGTTAACTTGCACCAATGCATTAACCCAATTTTCGATTTTTGATCTTTCTATTGTATCAAGATAAATTTTTGACATTGGTTCCACATATCCGAGGTCAAACCCATAAAAATTCCCTGATTCGTTGGTAAACAAACTGAAAAGAAGTTGGTAGTCAGTATTATTTGCAAGATACAACATCAAATTTCCTGCCAAAGGTTTTTCCTGGTTTTCAGGGATAATAAAAAAATAAACTCCATCCTTCGGCAAATCTGTTTTATCTGCAGATGAATAGAGAGGAGTAACATTCTCATCACTATCAGATTTATAAACTTGTGCATCAACGTCATTCGAATGCTCTGCAGACTCATAATGGTCCCGGGATGATGTCAGTATAAGATTTGAAATGACAACGGGAATTTCAAACCCGTCTTCTATTTCAACATGGACAATATTCTCATCAACGATTTTGGTTATTTTTCCACCACCCTTATCATCCAAAAAGCCTACCCTGTCACCTATTCTGAATTTCATAATTTCTTTGATTTTAAAATTTCGGTTCCTTCTAAATAACTGCAAAAGTAAATTAAATGATATATTTTAAAATGCGTATTTTGAATTTTTATTATATAAAAAATAATTCCACAATAAAAGTTTATAAATTTGATGCGTTGGTAAGACCTAAAAAAATAAAACAGGCAAATGCAGCGTAGGTTTTTAAAAAATCTTGTTTTTTTACTTGTACTTAACCTGCTTATCAAGCCTTTTTGGTTGTTGGGCATTGACCGTACGGTACAAAACACAGTTGGGGCTGGCGAATACGGCTTTTACTTTGCTGTTTTCAATTTCTCTTTTTTGTTCAACATTCTTTTAGACCTGGGTATTACCAATTTCAATAACAGAAACATTGCTCAAAACAATCATTTATTAAACAAGCACCTATCGAAAATAATAGTTTTAAAATTACTGCTTTTTCTTTTATATATAATTTTCACTTTTGGTGGTGCATTTATAATTGATTACAGCCGTGAACAGATCATGTTATTGATTTTTCTTGGTATTAATCAGTTTCTTCTGAGCTTCATTTTATATTTTAGATCAAATTTTGGTGGTTTACATATGTTCGTAACTGACAGCATCATGTCTGTTCTTGACAGAACTCTTATGATAATCATTTGTGCGGTTTTGTTATGGGGCAATGTTGTTGGCGAATTTAAAATCCAATATTTCGTATATGCACAAACCACAGCATACGGTCTTACTGCATTAACCGGCTTATCCATTTTACTAAAAAAGGCACAAGTACGCATTTTCAAAATTAACTGGAACTGGCCTTTTTTCCTGATGATAATTAAAAAAAGTTTTCCTTTTGCTGTTTTGGTGTTACTTATGACTTTCTACAACAGGATTGACAGTGTAATGCTCGAGAGACTGCTTCCTAATGGAGCAAGGTATTCAGGAATTTATGCTTCAGCGTATCGTTTACTTGATGCGGCAAATATGTTTGCATTGCTATTCTCTGTATTGCTTTTACCCATATTTGCAAGAATGATAAAACAAAAACAACCTATTGAGGAATTAGCCAAACTATCATATACTTTAATTATAACACCGGCAATAATTGTTGCAGCAGGAGCTTTTCATTATTCTTCCGAAATAATGGAATTGCTATATTCAAGACATGTTGACGAAACCGCTGTAGAATTTGCTTTTCGAATTGAATCATCTTCCAAAGTTTTTTCATTACTGATGTGTTGTTTTGTTGCAATTTCATCTACTTATGTTTTTGGCACTCTGATGACTGCCAATGGCAACCTCAAACACCTCAATATTATTGCTTTTGGCGGAATGATATTAAACATAAGCCTTAACTTATGGCTTATCCCCATTCTCCAGGCATATGGTTCGGCAATTTCAAGTCTTCTCACACAATTCTTAGTTGCAAGCCTCCAGATCCTCCTGGTTAAAAAAATATTTAATTTAAAAATTAACTACTTGCTTATAAGCAAATTAGTGATTTTTATATTGGGTATGATCATCATCAACCAGCTTTCATATCTGCTTCCTTTTGTATGGTACATAAACTTTTTAATAATGGTAGCAACAGGAGTATTGCTATCTTTCATAATCAAATTGATAAGTGTAAGAAATATCATTAAAATACTAAAGTACGAAGACCATTAGACTTTATGAAAAGATTACTCCCATTTCAGGATTAATCCTTGTTAATTAATATAGCTATGTCAATTCAATTATACTTCTGTTAGCACGGAGTATTATTTTTTATATAAAAATTGATCACTATGATAAAAATTTATGTAGGTTTGTGGCGTTTTTTAATATACTGTTATTAAAAAGTAACTCACTGTAACAAGTAATTCAAAAACATAATCAAGCAATCTTAATTGTTAATAAACACAACACAATGAAAAACGAACAAAAAACTGATTTCGATTCCACACACATATTCATGTTCATTATCAGATGGTGGAAACATTTGGCAATAATATGTTTAGCCGCTGCCATTGCTGCTGCAATTTTCTCAGCACCATTTTTCATAACGCCAAAATATCAGTCAACCGTAACAATGTTTCCCTCACAGAGTGTAAGTTTGTCAAGGTCTGTTTTGGGTGTAGCGGCAGGTACGCGTGATTTCTTACAATATGGCGAAATTGATGATGCAGAGCGCTTACTGCAAGTTCTTGGGTCATCAGAAATACGCAGCCGTATCATAGAAAGGTTTAATCTTATCGAACATTATGAAATTCCCTGGGATCATCAATATTTGTACACCAGGGTTAACCGTGAATATTTAAGCAATGTGTCATTTCGCCGTACGGAATTCGGTGCTGTAGAGGTTAATGTCAGGGACAAAGATCCGGCAATGGCTGCAAAAATTGCAAACGAAATAGCAGCTCTTGTTGATACTGTTCAGAATGAAATGAGATATGAAAGAGCACTGCTTGCATATGAGGCAGCGAAAAACCAATATGACAATACACAGCAGGAAATTAAGAAATCTGAAGATTCTCTGCGTGTTATAATGAAAAAGGGAGTTTACGATTATGAAGGCCAGACAGCTATGCTTTTCCGTCAACTTGCACAGGATATCTCAGCAGGGAATACCCGGGGAGTAAGGGCTCTCGAGCAAAGGCTTGAAGACATGGGAGAACATGGTGGTTCTTTCATGCACTTAACAAATTATATAAAGGAGTCAAGTGAAAACCTGGCTACTGCCCACCGTCGTTATCAAGAGGCTAAAGCCGACCTGGAAAGCTTCGTTTCCTTTAAATTTATAATCGATGAAGCACATGAGTCGGAACGCAAGGTTTACCCCGTAAGATGGCTGATCGTAGTAATCTCAACTTTTGCCGCAGGTTTTCTGGGAGTAGTAATCCTTATGATATACAATAATCTTGAGAATAAGGGTATTATCAAAAGTAAAAATAAGAGTAAAAGCGAAAAAAAATAACTTCCAGTGCATAAACCCAATAAAATAAGTCTGCTATACGGTTTCTGCGGATTATTTATCGCTCTCAATATAGCTTTGATAATCCAAGGATTCTATTGGTTTACTGCATTGCCAGTAGCCATTATTATTGGGTACCTGTTTTTCTTTTCTCTTGATAAACTTTTGTTCCTACTTATAATAATTACACCTTTTACAGTAAAATATGAAAATGCTGCAATGGGATTTACTGTTAATATGCCTGCAGAACCCATAATTGCAGCCATTTTGATGTTGTTCTTCCTTAAACTAATATATGAACAACGATATGAACGTGCTATATTAAAACACCCTGTAACAATAGCAATAGCTGTTTACCTGTTTTGGATGCTGATAACTTCAGTAACCAGCGAGATGAAATTAGTTTCTTTAAAATACTTTATATCTCAATTATGGTATATTGTAACGTTTTATTTTGTTTTTATAAAGCTTTTCAAAGAAAAGATAAACTTACACAGATTTTTGTGGTATTATGGTGTCCCGCTTGCTATTGTAATACTTATAATTACCTTTCAACATTCCGTTTATGGTTTTGACAGGCAGGTAGGTACATGGATAGTAAGGCCATTTTTCAATGATCATACTAACTACAGTGCTGTTATTTCGTTACTTACACCATTATTTTTTATTTTCATATTCAACAGGAATTATTCATCGTTGCAAAGGTTTTTTGCATTATTGATATTTATGGCTTTCACAACGGGAATAATCTTTAGTTATAGCCGTGCTTCCTGGCTGGGTATTATAGTTTCCGTTGCAGCATTTATTTTAATATACTTCAGGATCAATTACAGATTTATTGCCGCAACAGCTTTGTTGGTTTTTGGGCTGTTTTATACATTTCAGACCGATATCATTATTAAGCTTGAGCGTGATCAACAAGAGTCTTCCGGTGATTTCAGGGAGCATATACAGTCAATATACAATATCACCACCGATGCTTCTAATTTAGAACGCATAAATCGCTGGAAATCAGCTATACGAATGTTTGAAGAAAGGCCTGTGTTTGGTTGGGGTCCGGGAACTTATCAATTTGTTTATGCCCCGTTTCAACGCTGGGAAGACTACACTCCCATTACCACACACTTTGGAGATGTGGGTAATGCCCATAGTGAGTATATCGGCCCTCTTGCTGAATCAGGTTTGCCGGGCATGCTGACATTTATTGCTATAGTTATCACGGTTTTATATACCGGTATACGTAACTTTTATAAAATCCATGACGGCAACCTGCGCTGGCTCTCACTGGGAGCCACTTTAGGGCTTATTACTTACTTTGCCCATGGCTTCTTAAATAATTTTCTTAATACCGACAAAGCCTCAGTGCTTTTTTGGGGCCTGATAGCACTTATAGTTGCTATTGACGTTTTCCACAGGAAAGCAGAGGCAGCAAAAAAACTCCAAAGCAAAGATCAATAGAAAACAAAGCTCTTATAAGTTGCCTTTTTAAATGTTATAAATAGCTACTAATGAATATACTTTGCAAATATTCAGCATACGGTATGTTTGTTTTTGTTATGTATTTAAATCCTTTGCCAATACTTACACGCAGCAATAATTAATACTGTCTGCAATTTAACAGGGTATATTTATTTTATTGTTTCGTTTTAAACTTATAATTTTGCTGAAAAATAGCGAGAAAGAATTAAAATTTAATTTTATGAACAATACTATTGAAACATTACTGAATCACAAAACAATCAGGAATTACAAGAAAGACGATATTTCTGATGAATTACTTAACAATATCCTGGAAGGCGGAATTAGAGCGTCAACTACAGGTAACATGCAGGTATACAGTGTAATAGTTACAAAAGATCAGGATAAGCGAAATGAATTATGCAAGCTGCATTTTGGGCAAAAGATGGTTGAAGATGCACCTGTAATACTTACTTTCTGTGCCGATTTCAACCGTTTTAACAAATGGTGCGAACAACGTGATGCTGAGCCCGGTTATGATAACTTTTTGTCATTTGTTACCGCAGCTATTGATGCATTACTGGCAGCTCAAAATGTTTGTGTTGCAGCTGAATCCGAAGGCCTCGGTATATGCTACCTTGGTACTACAACTTACCAGGCAGACAAACTAATCGATTTTTTCAATCTGCCCAAAGGGGTTGTGCCTGTTACAACGGTTGTAGTAGGATATCCCGATGAAGATCCCGAACAAGTAGATCGGCTGCCAATGGAAGGTGTAATTCATCATGAAGAATACAAAGACTATTCGAAAGAAGAAATTGACAATATTTACAGTTTTAAAGAAAGCTTGCCGCTAACCAAGCAGTTGATAGAAGAAAACCAGGTAGAAAACCTTGCACAAATATTTACCGATAAGCGTTATACCAAAAAGGATAATATCCACTTCAGCAATGTGTTGCTTAAAGTGTTGAAAGATCAGGGATTTATGAACAATGATTAAAACATGCAAAGTGCTGCCAAAATATTAATTGCTACAGGAGTAATATTAATAATTGCCGGTATAGCTATATGGTTATTATCAGACAAGCTCCACTGGTTTGGCAATTTGCCGGGTGATATTAAGATCAAAAGAGAGAATATTACAATTTACGCACCAATAATGACTTTTTTATTAATAAGCCTGGCACTAACGATCATTGTTAATATAATCAAACGGTTTTTTTAAATAACTCGGACAATTAAAAACAATAAGCTCCGGATAGTCGATGCTGCCGGAGCTTATTGTTTAATATCCATAAGTTTTATTATCTAAGGGAAAATAATACCCTGATAATCTGTTACACTTACTTTGGGTATTGAGCTGTTATATTTTTGATTAATTGCATCTATAACTTGATTGGCTACTATAGCGTTTCCTCTTGCGGTCAAATGGATGCCGTCAAGCGAAAAAACTCCACCGGTAATAAATTGAGTTGTGAAGTTAATTCCATCAAAATACATTCCTGTTTCTGCTTCTTTTAAAAGGGTATAAACATCCACTAATGCCAGGTCAAAATTATCTGCAGCATTTTCAATAAAATTATTGTATAGGTTAACAGCATTATTAATATTATTAATTTGTTCTTCTGATAAATAATCCTCCTGGGCTATTGGTATTTCGCTACCCAGTCCTTCATTCAAAATGCTTTCTCGTGGCACACTAAGAAGCAATAATTCTTCCGGTTTTAATTGACGAATGCCTCCGATTATATTCACATCCTTCACAACAAACCCATTCGGGCCTTCCTGGAATTCAATATGTGGAACATCTTCATAGGCTATATTCAGAGCTGCTGCTTCTTCAGCCGTAAGAACAAGGCCGGTAGAAGGTATTGTATTAAAAAACGGCACAGCAGTTACTTCCGGAATATTAGCTATAGCACCTTTAGCTCCATTTGAAGTAAGCTCATTGAGTATAATATTCATTAAACTTGAATAACTATCTATATCGGTAATAGTTTCTCCCTCACCTCCACTCATGGCATAACTTAAAATATCATTATTTCCGATCCAAAGTATGAAAAAAGTTGGATCAACTATCATTGCATCACTCAGCACACTGCTGGAGACAACATCTTTAGCAAACCGTCCAAAATATTGATTTAATACTCCATATCCCGGAGCAAGCAGATGGCTGGTTTTTGCTCCCGGCACTCCAAGGTTATGAAACGGGCCTTCTTCATCGTATATTGAAACAAAATTCTCCGGATTTTCAGGCACTTCGGCTGGCACAGGCCTTAACTCTCCATCAACAACCTTCAAAACAAGCCTGTTACCAAATCCATAATCATCCTTCATTAATGGTTGATTAAATTCACCACCGCCAACATGTTGTAATTGCTGTGCAACAATATTTGGAAAAGAAGTCAGCTGAGCCGATCTGTATAACTCGCCGTCGGCAAATCCTGCCGTCAATGAATTTCCCACAGCAATCATTGATGAAAAGTCAGCATCTCCGGCAGAAGGCTTAAAGCTTTCTATTTCAGGTTCACATGACAGAAAAGCAAAAAAGAACAAAAGATATATTATGTGTTTTATTTTCATCTTTATATAGTTTAGTTAAAAAACTGTTTTACAATAATTTAAATTTTCTTAGTTCGCTACGCTTATTAATCATATCCCTATGGAACCCTCATGCTTTATTACTCCCTGCGGTCGTTAGATCGCTTACGCTAAGTTCATTCACTTTTGTAGACTTTGGTAAATGAGGGTTTCATAACTAAATGATTTTTCAGTTATAAATTATAACTTATTCCAAGTCCCGGTATAAATGCTCTTGATTTGTACTTGCCAGCAAAATTATCCGGCGAATATTCAGCTTCCTTCTCTATTCCATGGATGAAAAGGAAACTAAGATCAACACTAAGCCCTGGCATAAACAAATAAGACAAGCCGGCAGTGATCCCCAGGTTATCCACGCTTGGTGTTTCAGGAGTAAAATACTCGGGATTTGCAGGAGAGGGGTCATAATACCCTCCAAGCCTTAAATAAAGATTCTCAGATGCCTTGTATTGGCCTCCTAATCTTACAATAAGCTTATTGCTATACTCCCTGGGGTTTTCACTATCCTCAAGCGTTTCAGTATTTGTTTCAAAATTAAAAGCAAGTGTATCATAAGCTTCCCAAAAAACATAATTTAGTGCTAATCCAATCATCAGATCATCGCTAATATCATAAGAGAGGCCAAAATCAAGATTTGCCGGTAAAGGTAAAGAAACAGCAACCGTATTGTCCGGAGGAAAGTATGATTGAAGTGAGTTTGGCACATCAAAAGTGGCATCAGC
This sequence comes from Bacteroidales bacterium, assembly GCA_007130125.1. GTDB lineage: Bacteria > Bacteroidota > Bacteroidia > Bacteroidales > UBA7960 > PUKZ01. Next base: position 7,650 of record SLSZ01000033.1, on the reverse strand, counting down.
ATTTTCAAGTTCCATTTCAATTTTCGAACGGTAGCTAATACCGATATTTAATTCGGGCAGTGGTTTAAACATTAGACCTGCATTATAGCCCCAATTTGTTGTGGAGCCAGAGATGTTTACACTGCCTTCTCCATCCTCGTCTTCAACGGGAAGGGCTCTTGTAAGGTCAACATTTCCCATTGCAAAGACCACACCTGCACCCACACTTATCATATCATTGATCATATATGATAATGTTGGTTGAACTGTAATAGCTTGCAAAGCAATATCTTCAATCAGATACCTGCCTGCCCAGCCATCCTCCCATGACAGATTATTACCGTATGGAGTATTAATGGCAATACCTGCGACAAGATTGTCAGAAATCCTGCCGGCACCATAAAAATAAAAAGGTGTTCCGATAGGGTTTTCTGTCTTGGCTTCGTACAAAGATCCCTGCATTTGAAATACATTATGACTGTGGATCGTACTCATACCTGTCAGGAATGAGTATTTACCCGGTATCATAGCTAACCCTCCGGGGTTATAATAACTACTGCTTGCATCCATAGTAAGCGAAGTACCAATCAGCCCCATTCCTATTTGTTTATGACCATGCAGGCTTACCTGATAACCTCCTGCATAAAGCTGGCATGCAAATGGTATAAACAATAAAATTGTAAAAATTTTTCTCATAGATTTTAGTTTTGTTATTAAAGTAATATGGCCTATACAATTAATAATGTTATATAATTTTCCTTACCCGTAAAATTATAGTATGGTCAATATTATAGTATCCAGCGGTTTATTGATAATAAAAAGAATTTGAAAACCAGCGCAATATAATAAAAAAACCATTTAAAACATTTGTTTTATATGTAAAATGTTTTGTTTAAACTAATAATCAAAACTACTGCCACCAATAAATTCTCTTAAAATTGATGTAAATGGGATGCCTTTTGGATCGATCGGAATGAATAAAGATAGAAGCCTGTTTAATTTTTCAATTTGTTCTGCTATAAACTGTGAAGAAGTATTCTCTGGTTTTAAAATTGCAGGAGCATAATGCGCAAAAACAGCGATTTCGTAAATAAGTGCTGAATTAAATATGTCATGAGCACTTTCCTGGAACGGAAATATTGACTTATATTCATTTTGAATTACGTCCGGCCACCTCATAATTGTTTCATCAATAGGATAGCCCCTGAATAAATAATCACGTACCAGCCTTCTTATGAGCCTGTGATCTGAAGTTGAAACCGGAAAATGATCATGAATGTTTAATGTGCTTAAAGCACTGACATATAGCCTGTATGATTCAACATCCATAAAGTCGTGCCATAATTGTGGGTTTAAGCCATGTATCCCTTCAAGTATTATATAAGTTTCATCATCTATTATTGTCGGTTTTTTATCAGGCTTCGCCCCTTTTCCATCAAAATGATACTTGGGTAAATAAACAGGTTTATTGCTTAATAGTGAATTAATTGTTTCTTTCAATAGTTTAAGATCAAGGGCCGAGATCAATTCGAAATTTTGAAGCCCTGTATCAGGATCCGCAGGAATCTCAGAATGCGGCAAGTAGAAATTATCCAAAGACAGAATAATTACTTTCTTTTTTAATACTTTCAATTCTATAGCCAGCCTGTTAGCTGATGTGGTTTTTCCTGAAGATGTTGGTCCGGCCAGAAATATAACCCTGGGTTTCAAAGCATGGCTAACAATATTATCTGCAATACGCGATATTCTTTTTGATTGTAAAGCCTCTGAAATTTTTATCAATTCAGGCAATTCACCTTTTCTGATTATATTATTAAGCTTAGTAACCGAAGATATCCCAAAATGCTGCATCGTGTTTTGCGTTTCTTCAAATCGTTTGAGATATTTGCTGGTTTCCAACCTTTCAGGCATCACACGATTAAAAAAATCCGGGTCTGCGATTAAAAAAAAGCCCTTCCCATACCTTACCAATTTAAAATTACTCAGCTTATCATAATTCTCTTTCACATCATTGAGAAAAAGCTCACCGTTACCATTCATATGCAAAACCCGCAAGCCTTCGGTTTTTTCGCATCCACCTTTAGATCTGACGAGTTCTATTATATCATTTCGCTTGTACTTTCCAAAATAAGATATCAACTTATCAAAATCGAATAATTCATGACTAATTGGCGCACGGTTTTTTATAAGATATTTAATCTTTTGTTTTAATGCAGAAATTTGCTTAACATTAGGAGTATAATTTATAAAGTATCCGTAAATGCCTCCCGGAACGCTATATTTCATAACATATTCATTGTCGGGCATAATCTGAGATGCTGCTTTATTAAATAGAACGATGAGTGGCTCCATTAAGCTTCTGAACGATTCGATCGAAATATTGCCGTCTGTATTTCCGGCAGAAGATATATTCATTGTCTTTTAAATGTTTTTTCTTTAAAGTATTATAAAATTAACACGATTGTATACAAATACAAAAATAAAATTAAGCTTTATAGTAATAAGTGTTATAGTAATTATACTTAATTATAACAGGTAATATTAAAGATTGATTTTATATTGTTGAAGGTTGTAAGCACTTTATGATTCTTTTCAATAACTCACTTATAACAGGTAATATTAAAGATTGATTTTATATTGTTGAAGGTTGTAAGCACTTTATGATTCTTTTCAATAACTCACTAAAGATTTTAAGCAAATATTATAGGTAATTTAAAATGTATATTTATTTTTGTTGCTTGAAAATTATCTTATAAACACAAAATATTTTATAAAATGGCAGATTTATCTACTAACTATATGGGGTTAAACCTCCGCAACCCGTTAATTGTAGGAAGCTCAGGTTTGACAAACTCTTTATCCAATATACGTGAAATTGAGCAAAACGGTGCAGGTGCAGTTGTGCTAAAATCGCTTTTTGAGGAGCAAATACGTTTTGAAATAAGAAAAGTATTTTCCTTTGAGGATGCTCAAAAATCTTATACCGAAGCCGAGGATTATATAAAAAACTATGCCCGCACACATACGCTTAATGAATATACCAATCTTATTCAGGAAGCAAAAAATAACACTTCCATTCCTATTATAGCGAGTGTTAATTGTATGTCAGCTACTGAATGGACTTCTTTTGCCTCCGATATCCAAGAAGCAGGGGCTGATGCTTTGGAGTTAAATATATTCATATTGCCATCCGATATAGATGCTGAAGGAAAAAATATTGAGAAAATATATTTTGACATTATTGAAGCAGTAAAAGCAAAGATCAATATTCCAATATCTGTAAAACTCTCACATCATTTTTCAGGGCTCGGAGAGTTTTTTAAAAAGCTTTCATGGACAGGCATTAATGGTATTGTTTGTTTTAACAGGTTCTTTAATCCTGATATTGACATTAACACTTTAAAATTAAAGCCCAGTAATATTTACAGTACACCTGAAGAAATAACCCATTCGCTTCGCTGGATTGCTATTTTGGCGGATCGCATACAATGTGACTTATGTGCTTCAACCGGCATCCATGATTCAACCGGTTTAATAAAACAGCTTCTAGCTGGCGCAAAAGCCGGACAAGTGTGTTCAACACTTTATAAAAACGGCTTCAACGAAATTGAAAAAATTGTAACAGGCCTTGAAAACTGGATGGAACAAAATAATTATTCGAAAATAGAGGATTTCAGAGGAAAAATGAGTTACAAAAAATCAATAAATCCAGCTGCATATCACAGGGTGCAGTTCATGAAACATTTTGCCGGTATAGAATAACCAAAGTTTTGTTTGAAGAGATTTTACTGTTTATCTGTTATTTAATCATAAAACCTTCTGTATTTCAGTTAATTATGACATATTAACACTGTCGCTTCCGTAGTATGCACTTATTTACATAGTTATGTGTTTGCTATTTTAACAATTGTGATTAAACAAAATTATTAATTCATTGTTACCTTATTGTTAACTGAACAAAAGGGTTTTTTATAATTAATAATCCAGATTAACCTGATTGTATATTTATAAACTACGAATAAAATAAATAACAATTTTTAAAGAATCATACTAAACACAAACTCATATGAAGCTTTTTAAAAAAATATTACCCGGGTTAATTATCCTCTTTTTGGGCATAATTGTTTTTATCACATTAAACAATAAACCCTCTGACGATGTTAACAATTTGTCGGATCCATCAAAAATTGAAACAACTGACTCTCAAGATTATTTTTCAATAATAGATGCAGGCAGTCACAATTTTGAAAATATAATTTCAGAAGGAGTCGTTTTGGTTGATTTTTGGGCTGAATGGTGTCCTCCGTGCAGAATACAAAATCCAATTTTGGAAGATTTGGCTAAAGAGATTGGTAAAAATGCATTAATTGCTAAAGTTGATGTTGATAACCACGGTGAGTTGGCTGCCAATTATAACGTTCGCAATATTCCGACTTTAATTCTGTTTAGAGACGGCGAACCGGTTGAATTCATGGTTGGTGTTCAGCAAAAAGAAGAATTAAAAACAATAATTTATAAACATTTATAATAAAATTTAGTTATGGAGAATTTAACAAAAGAAAAATTTAAGGAAAAGGTATTTGATTTTGAAACAAATAAAGAGTGGAGTTTCAAAGGCGACAAGCCTTGTATTATTGATTTCTATGCTGACTGGTGCGGCCCTTGTAAGGTAGTCGCTCCTGTTTTAGAAGAGTTGTCAAAAGAATACGACGGCAAGGTTGATATATACAAGATAGACACTGAAAAGGAACAAGAGCTTGCCTCTGCATTTGGGATTCAAAGCATACCATCTATTTTATTCGTGCCTAAAGAAGGTCAGCCTCAAATGGCAAAAGGAGCAATACCAAAGCAAACTCTTGAAAAGGCTATAGAAGACGTTCTAAACGTGAAAAAATAGTCATAAACAAGTTTTGATGTACAACTTTACAAAAGTTGATGGCAATCAAAACTCAGCAATCTATAAATTTATAAAGCATGAAAAAATATCTGGCTTTAAGCAATAAGCAATATTTAATAGTTATAACAATATTTTCGGTTGCGGGCATTTTAGCCGGGTATGTTTACTATTTGGAGGTTGGATGTACCGATAATGGATGTGCAATTACATCAAACCCCTATTTAAGCGCACTATGGGGTGGCTTAATAGGCTATTTAATAGCAGGGGTTTTGTTTTCTAAAAAAGAAAAAAATAAACAATAACGCTTTTAAAATTTTATTGAATTTTTAATAAAAAAGCAATGAGAAATCATTGCTTTTTTATTATTAACAAAGCCGATTTGGCTATTTTGGTGCTTTTTTAAGCAGGTATACTCCAAGAATACCGAAAATAATATTTGGTATCCATGCTGCTATTGCCGGAGAAAGGTTGCCATTGGTAGCAAAAGTAGTGGAAACCTGCATAAACAGAATAAATGCAAAACTCAAAGAAATTCCTGCACCGAGATGCAAACCTATTCCGCCTCTTACTTTTTTGGCTGACATTGCCACACCTATTAAAGTTAATACTAGTGTTGCAAAGGGAAATGCTATTCTTTGGTGTTTCTCAACAAGATAAAAATTTATATGTTCCGAGCCTTTAAGCCTTTCCATTTCAATTTGTTCTTGCAACTCTCTGAAATTAAGTGTTTCAATTTCACGCAAGCTTTGCATGAAATTATCGGGGGTAAAATTCAACACCGTATCTTTTGTACGGCCAAACGAGAGCTCTTCATTAATTCCATCAATCTTGCGTATGTAGTAATTCCGAATTCGCCAATGCTCATTAATAGTATCCCAAATTACACTACCGGCGGATAATTTATACTTTAGCTCGCCTTGCTCGATTTTCTCCAGCGTAAAACGCTGACCGGTATTAGCCCTTTCATTGTATGATTCCATAAAAATAAACACTCCGGGCTGAACTTGCATATGGATATTACGTTCGCGAAAACGTGACGGACTTCTTACATATGTGTTTTCAAAATCAAGGCGCTTTTCATTTGCACCAGGGATTAAAACATTGGAGAGGTAAATAGAAAGCATTGCCAAAAATATTGCTGATATAATATAGGGAACAAGAATTCGTTTGAAACTTATTCCGGCACTTAACATCGCAATAATTTCTGTATTAAATGCCAACCGAGATGTGAAAAATATCACTGCAATAAAAGTAAATAAAGGACTGAACAGGTTTATGAAATAAGGTATGAAATTAATATAGTAAACAAAAAGTATTTCACCCAGAGGCGCCTGGTTTTCAATAAAATCATCAATTTTTTCCGACAAGTCAAAAACAATTACTATAAGTATAATCAGAGTAATTGCAAAGAAAAAAGTTCCCAGGAACTTACGTATAATATATAAATCTAATTGTTTGACTTTATTCATTAATTGTATATTATATCCTTATTTGACAGTTGATAACATAGCAAAAAACATGCCTTCAAAAAAATTATTTATAACCGATTAGTAAGTTTTGAAATTATACCGGCTTTCCATCTTTCAAAATTACCTTTTAAAATTTGTTTTCTTGCTTGATTTATTAACGAAATATAAAATGTTAGATTGTGAGCTGTGGCTATCATAGGGCCAAGAATTTCTTTTGACACAAAAAGATGGCGCAAGTAAGCCTTACTATAATAATTATCAACATATGATTCGCCATTTGGGTCAATTGCAGAATAATCAAATTTCCATTTTTCGTTTAAAATATTGATAACTCCATCATAGGTGAAGAACATACCGTTCCTGGCATTTCGGGTAGGCATTACACAATCAAACATATCCACACCCAATGATATGCATTCCAGCATGTTTTCGGGAGTTCCGACACCCATCAGGTAGCGGGGTTTATTCTGCGGCAAAATATTACAAACCAAATCGGTCATTTCATACATAATATCATGGGGTTCTCCAACAGACAAGCCTCCAATAGCAATACCTTCACGGTTTGTTTCTGCAGCAATATCTGCTGATATCTTCCTCAGATCTTTATAGACACTCCCTTGAACAATTGGAAAGAGCGCTTGTGTATATCCATAATTATTATTGCTCTTATCAAAGTGGCTGCAACATCTTTTCAACCATGCATGTGTCAACTCCATTGATTTTTTGGCATAATCATAATCGCAAGGATATGGAGTGCATTCATCAAAAGCCATAACGATATCAGCTCCGATGACTCTTTGCGTATCAATAACATTTTCCGGAGAAAAAAAGTGACGCGATCCGTCAATATGCGATTGAAACCATACCCCATCTTGTGTTAGTTTCCGTCTTTGAGCTAGTGAATACACCTGGTAACCACCACTATCGGTAAGTATTGGCAGGTCCCATCCTATAAATTTGTGTAAACCTCCCGCCTTTTTTATAACTTCAAGCCCGGGGCGCAAATACAAATGATAGGTGTTGCCCAATATGATATGGGCTTTCACCTTTTCTAACAAGTCTTGCTGATTTATTGCTTTTACACTTCCTGCTGTGCCAACAGGCATAAATACCGGTGTTTCGATCTGGCCATGTGCAGTTGTTATTCTACCCGCACGGGCTCTTGTCTTATCATCTGTGGATAGTAAATCAAATTTCATCAAATCCTCATTAAATTTTGCAAAGATAATGGGAAAAATTCAGACCCTGAGATTTTTAATAATTAAGTAGGGATAAATTATTCATCAAGTTCGGGAAACAATAATG
>SLSZ01000258.1 GCA_007130125.1 Bacteroidales bacterium | reverse complement strand
TGGGTTCAACAACGGTAAATATGCCCTGCACGATTGCTTCATGGCAGCAATTAAAAGCTTTTCAAGCCTGGCAGGTTTTATTACTTTTCTTTCCGATTTTTCACACAGTACAGGTGTGATAATATCAACCCCACATTCGCATGCTTTTTCAAGGAAAAGCTCAAAGCGGTCAATTGACTTGGTGGGTGCTACGGCCATATGTAAGCTGAACGGCCTTTTACCATATTCATAAACAACATCATCAATTTTAACCAGGCATCCTTTGGGGTCGGCTTTTACAAGACGAGCCTTGCACAAAAGACCCTTGCCGTCGGTGATATACAGAAGCACACCCTCTTTCAAGCGAAGCACTTTAACACAATGGTGAGATTCATGCCGGCCTAAAACAGCAGTGTCGGGTGTAAGACCAGGTTCATAAAACATGTTCATCAGCAAAGATTTTTATAAGTGTATGATTGTCAAAAATAATAAGAATAATGATGTTTAAGTAATAAATGTGCCTGCCCTCAGACTGAAAGAATGGGTGACGGGTGACGAGTGACGAGTAACGGGTAACGAGGCTGACAGAAGGCTAAACCTTCCTGCGCATTTGGATATTGATAGATGAGTTTTCCGTGGTATCTGTATTATGGCAGGCACTTCATAGAAGCCCGGAGGGCTTGCCCGTGAATAGCCGTGTGTGAAACGCACGGATGGAATTAGATGCAAAACCGAAACGCTCCGTCAGGAGCCGTCTGTGAAAGGCTGTATTTACAGGCGGTCCCTTTGGGACGCACAGGTTATTCTAACCATCAAACCACCGGATAACCGGTGGCTATTGACAGATAGCCCTTTCAGGGCATTTGGATATTGGCAGGTATGAGAATGCCTGCATGCCTTCTCAGCCTGAAAGGCTGACAGAAAGGGTGACGGGTGACGAGTGACGGGTGTCAGTCCGTTAAAAGCTTCGCTGTTTAAGGGGGTCTGAGATTAACCGAATGTATTCTTTGCCGAAAAAGACTAGCCTAATGTAATTGAGGGTTTTTCGTTAGGGGTGTTAAATTTTTCTTTCAGGCTTTCAGCCTGAGTTGTAAAACTGGGTTGATTATTCCCCGGATTATACCCGTGGCTATGTTATTTAAGCCTTTCAGGCTTTCGGCCTAAGCAGGATGTTGTGTGCATCTATAACCCGTTACTCGTTACCCGTTACCCGTCACCCAATAATATTGAACAAAAAAAGCTTTTTTCCGTATACTTTATGGACAGATTGATATTTAAAAAAGGATTTTTTATGCAAAAAGTAATTAGTATTATTAACCACCGAGATTTTGTATTATCTCTTGCAATTGTTGTCGGTTTAATCTTGGGGGAGACAACAAAGTTTTTAGCTGATATTTCAATGTACACCCTCATGGTTGCTATGATAGCTGCAACAATCAATTTTTCATTCAAGCCATGGAAAGATACATCAAATCTTTTTAAACCTCTTGCGGGCTCGTTTTTGCTTATTTATGTTTTAAACGGAGCTGTAACACTTTTTTTAGCATGGTTGTTTTTTAAAATGAGCGGCATGGAGTTTTTATGGATTGGTTTTGTAATTGTTGCTGCTGCCCCTCCCGGGCCTGCAGTAGTGCCTTTTTCCACAATGCTTAAAGGTGACAACAACTACGCCACGACAGGCCTGTTTGGTATGTATTTACTGGCAATGGTTGTTACTCCTGCAATATTGTTTGTTTTTATTGGTACAGCATTGATCTCTCCCCTGATGATTTTTTGGATAATGGTACAACTGATTATTATACCAGTTATAGTCAGTCGCTTTCTAAGGCACCCCAAAGTGTTGCCGCAGGCACAAAAGGTTAGCCGCACTGCGATAAAATGGTTGTTTTTTTTGGTTATTACTCCTATCGTTGGAATGAACAGATCGGTGTTTTTTGAAGAGCCCGGAACCTTGCTGACGACTGCCCTTGTATTGTTTATTACAATGTTTGTTTTGGGTGTATTGTATAATCTGATAGTTATCAAAGCCGGCTTCAAAAAACCCATAATTGTCAGCAGTACCTTTATGCTAACCATAAAGAGTGCGGCATTTGCCGCAGTTGTTGCTTTCAGGTTTTTTGGTGATGAACCGGTTGTTGCTATGCCCGGTGCTGTTTTATCCGTTTTCCTGGTATTGTTTGCCGTCTTCTACTCTTTCTTTGTTAAATATGTGGTGGATAAGATGATTGACCGAAGAAATCGAAAATGATTGCTTTAAACAGACTTTCCCGCAGATTACGCAGATAAACGCTGATTTGTATTAATAATTAATCAGATTAAAATTCGCGTATTTATTAGATTTGAGGCTGCTGTAAAAAGTATTTTTGAACCACATAGGCACATAGTTCACATAGGAATCACGCAGCTAATTCATTGGAAATCTACTATGTGAAAACTATGTGTCTATGTGGTAAACTATTCATATTTGACTTTTTACGCGGACTCAATATTAATCTGCGAAAATCAGCGCAATCAGCGGAATACAACTTCCAAAAGATTAGCTCCTATATGACCAAATATCATTCGATGGCTTTGGATATCCTGATATTCTTTTCTGACCAAAGCAGGTACAGCGACCCAACCAGCAAACTAAGCATACATACAACAAACGCGGCAGTAAAACCCCATGTTTGATAAAAAAACATACCGATAAGGGGTGCAAACAGGGAGCGTAAGCCAACCATTGAAAGGTGAGTGGATTGATACAAAGCGGCTTCTTCTTTACGGCAGAAATATGCCGACCCGATACTCCATAATAGAGCCATGGTGGCTGCAAAAATTGAATGGAAAAGGATGTAAAAAATTAAAGTATAATACAGTGTGATCCCGAAAATTTCAACATTAGCTGGTATCCACTGTGTTACAGTTAAAGAAAGTATAAAAAGCATCATTGCTATAAAAGATATCGCAGCAAACCTTCTTGGGTCAATATTACCAATCAGCCTGCCAAACAAAGGAATAAGCATGATGGCGATAATGTTATATGAGTTTTTATAAAAAGCCACACTGGTATAGTTCAGGCCAAGAGCTTTATCGAAAAAGATTGTGATCACCGAGACCGATGCCATAAAGCCAAAGCCGTATAACATAAAGCCTACCTGGAAATCAAAAAATGGCCTGTTTCCGGTGAATGTGCCAAGCATTTTATTTAGTGAGTCTTTTACAAGCTGCAGGTATGATTTTCTTTCGGTTATGACGATGTTCTCTCCATTACCTATCTTAGAAAGAAGAAACACTGAAATAATCCCCAGCACGCCGATCACGGGAAAAACATATACAAAAGCAAAATGGTCTTGATCAAGGAGTATCCCGTATCCGAAAGTAACTGCAAGTGTGGTGATCTTTTTGACCATTGTGGCCCAGGAAAACAGCCTGCCAAAATTTTCATTGCTGTACTCCTGTTTAAGAAGCAGGTTTATGGTTGGTAAAATGATGGGATTAGCAAGAAAATATATCAAGAAGACAGCGATAAATATATAATGATAAATTGGCTGCCCTACAACAGCATCGTAGGAGCGGGGAAAGAAAAATAACAGTATTAAGGGAATTCTTGTTATAATGGCAGTAATTCGCAACAATTTTTTCCTGTTGCGAATACGGTCCGTAAAAGCATTGAAAAATGCAAGGAACAGGAAGACCACCATGCTGAACTGAAACAGCACACTTAATTGATAGCCTGTACCTTGTAAGCTTTTTATAAAAACAAATTCATTTAATACTATAACACCTGCAAGTATCCCTTCAATGAAAGAATATGTCAGGTGTAGCTTAAGCGTACGGCGTTCATTGCTATAAAGGCTTTTATAAAATCTCAACCCCATTGTCTTCTAGATTTGCTGTGCAAAGATAGTGAAGTTGATTAATTTTCTGTGCTTATTGGTTGTGCGAAAAGAGTGTATGAGAGTCCAAAAGTGTAAGTTGTATTATATTGCCCGAACTGGTTTATCCAGTTCCACAGAGTACCCGAAAAGGTAATTTCTTCATCGCGGTGTGGGCGCACGGGAGTGACTCCCTGCGAGAAGCGAAAATGAAAATCCAGGTTATGATATAATGGGTAATGTAGCCCGGCAAGAGCATTTATCTCTCCCCAGTTGAAAGGCCTTTCTCTTGCCACAATATTGGTAATATCTCCTAAAGGCTCATTTACTTCATAATGCCCAACCACCCTGGCAAAGGACAAGCCAGCCTCCAGTGTTAACCTGTCGACATAAGAATAGCCGGTAACTCCTGAAAATTCGTATTTATAAACAATCGGAACCTCAACATAGTGCAAGTCAAGCCTGTAATCGCGGTATTCTTCATCGGGATCTGAACCATCAGAAAATGCCCGGCTGCCTTTTTGGATATACATAATCTCGAGTTGCCAGTAAGAGTTTTCGGAAACCGGATAGTTTGTAAAGACCAAGCCAAAAACTCCCAGCTTTAGCCGGCCTCCATCCGGATCACGGTCACCTGAAATTTTAGATGTGGAAAGGCCGGCACCCAACCCTCCACGAAAATCCTGGCTGTTGCATAGTGCTGCAAACAGCAATAAAAGCGTTGTTATAAGCGTCTTTGTAAAAAATGTGTTCATATTGTTTACTTAATTTGTAAACGTCTAATACAAAAATAATCTTTTTTGTTGCTTTTTAAGTAAAAAGTTATTGACGCGACAGCAGGCTTTGTATTTACTTTATTTATATCCGAAATTTTATGTAGGTTTGTATATTATTGTTTAAAAAACATTGATATGATAAAGTCGATGACAGGTTACGGCAAGGCTCAAAGCCGACTGGAAAACAAAAGCATTCAGGTTGAGGTCAGGACGCTTAATTCAAAAGGCATTGATGTTAACTTCAAAATGCCACAGATTTATAAGGAGAAGGAGATCGAATTCAGAAACATGATTTCTAAAATACTTGAGCGGGGAAAGGTTGAAGTTATTGTAAATGTTGAAAGTTCTGACGAATGCACCAGCTATTCTCTGAATAGAAGCCTTTTTAAAAAGTATTTCAGAGAGCTTAAAGACCTTTCCGAGGAATTAGAGCAGCCGGAAAGCCAGGATGTTTTCGCTTCTATTCTCAGATTACCCGATATCCTGAAATCGGAAACCGAAGAGGTGGAAGATGAGGAGTGGAATGCCTTAAAAAGGACTTTGCAGGAAGCAATAGAAAAAACCGACCGGTATCGTCAGTCTGAAGGCAATCACATTGAAGAAGACCTTAAAAGCCGCATCGATAAGATCTCCGGTTTATTGAAGCAGGTTGACCCTAATGAAAAACAGCGGATAGACAATATTAAGGAGAAGATGCGAAATAGTCTGGCTGAGCTGGACTTTGAATACGACAAAAACCGTTTTGAACAGGAATTGATTTACTACCTTGAGAAGCTTGATATAACAGAGGAAAAGGTCAGGCTGGTAAAACATATTGAATATTTTATTGATACACTAAAGCATAGCAAGGAGAGCGGAGGGAAAAAGTTGAACTTCATTGTGCAGGAGATTGGAAGGGAGATAAATACAATAGGTTCAAAAGCCTCGGACGTAAACATTCAACAGATCGTTGTGCAAATGAAAGACGAGCTTGAAAAAATCAAAGAACAGCTTTTTAATGTTTTGTAAACGTTTATAAAATGAAACCCGGTAAAATGATCATCGTTTCGGCTCCTTCGGGGGCCGGGAAAACAACAATCGTAAGGGCGCTGCTTGAAAAATTCCCGAAGCTGGAATTCTCCGTATCGGCTTGCAGCAGGGCAAAAAGAAAAGGTGAGGTAAACGGTAAAGACTACTACTTTCTGTCGAACGAAGAATTTAAAAGGAAAATTGATAATGATGAGTTCGTGGAATGGGAAGAGGTCTATAATGGCAGCTATTACGGCACATTAAAAAGCGAACTTGAAAGAATATGGTCAAAAGGTTACCACGTAATCTTTGATGTAGATGTTATGGGAGGGCTTAACATCAAAAAGCAGTATCCGCAAAACTCTCTAGCTGTTTTTGTTATGCCTCCTGATATGGAAACTTTAAAAAAGAGGCTTGAAAACAGGGGAACAGAAAACCCCGAATCGCTGAAGAAACGACTTGAAAAAGCTGAATATGAAATGTCTTTTGCAAATAAATTTGACCATGTTCTGATAAATGACGATATTGATAAAGCGAAAAATGAAGTTTATAACATAATTGAAAAGTTTCTGTTGTCAAATAATCCTGTCAGATGAACGATAAAAAACTTAAAACAGGCTTGTTTTTCGGGTCTTTTAACCCAATACATGTCGGCCATTTGATTATTGCCGACTTTTTCGTACAGTTTACCGATTTGGACAAGGTATTGTTTGTGGTGTCGCCTCAAAATCCTTTCAAGGTTAATGAAAGCCTGCTTGATGAAAACAGCAGGCTGGAACTTGTTAAGCTGGCAACAGGCGATGATCCGGGTTTTGATGTTTCCGACGTGGAGTTTAACATGGAGCAACCATCATATACCTACAAAACACTTAAAAATTTGCTTTCGAAGCATCCGGAAAAAGAGTTTGTTCTTATAATAGGTTCAGATAATCTTGATGAGTTTGACAAGTGGAAAAACTATGAGGAGATCCTTGAGATGATCAGGATTTATGTTTATCCCCGCCCTGGTTTTTCCGGAAGCCCTTTCCTTCAGCACCCTAATGTGTTTTTAAAAGACGCACCTGTTATGGAGATATCTTCTTCGTTCATCCGGCAATCTTTAGAAAAAGGGAAAGACCCGAAATATATGCTTCCAGAAAAAGTATATGATGAAATTGTGAAGAAAGGATATTATGGCCGGAATAAGAGAATGTAGTTGCCATATTAACTAAAATCAAACAACATTGATTTCTTCCTCTGTTGTTGTGAGTGTACGGAATATTTCTTCAAGCGACTGCTCTTCGAGGTTGATAGACAAAATAACACG
>SLSZ01000155.1 GCA_007130125.1 Bacteroidales bacterium | reverse complement strand
GAAAAAATGCTTGTCCGTAAAGTCATAGACAAGCATGGGGGGAACATAAGCAAAGCGGCCAAAGAGTTAGGTATTACCAGGGCTTCATTATACAGGAGAATAGAGAAATATGAGCTTTAAAAATTTCCGCCTAACAATAGTATTCCGGATCTTACTCATTGTAGCTTCGGCAATACTGCTGATCAGCATAATACAAAAAGCTGAGTTTGTTATTAGTTCTATAATTCTCGCTCTTTTGATTGTCTTTCAAATCATCTCACTGGTGAAATATGTTGAAAGAACTAACCGCAAATTAACTACTTTCCTCGAGTCCATACGCCATAGCGACTTCGTTTCTTCATTTTCTGACCATGGGTTAGGTAAAAGCTTTGATGATCTCAACATCGCTTTCAACGAAGTCATCAATGAGTTTAAAAAAACCAGGGCCGCAAAAGAAGAGCATTATAATTACCTTCAAACGGTTGTACAGCATGTATCTATAGGTATAATAGTCTTTGAAAAAGGCGGCAAGGTAGATATGTTCAACAATGCCGTTAAATCTATGCTGAGAATAAACAACATAAGATTTATAAGAGACCTGGAAAAAGTAGATCCGAACCTGGCCGAACTGCTTCAAAAAATGAAAACAGGTGATAGTGAAGTTATTAAGGTTTTTAATGACAATGAACTTTTGCAACTATCCATAAGGGCAACTGATTTCAGAATGCGCCAAAAAGACTTTTTACTTGTATCTCTTCAAAACATTCACAGTGAACTTGAAGCTAAAGAAATGGATTCGTGGCAAAAGCTGATAAGAGTCTTAACCCACGAAATAATGAACTCAATAACACCAATAGTGTCACTAAGTTCTACAGTTAAAGAATTGTTAATAAACCAGGAAACCAAAAGAATTCGAAAAGATATTGACGAAGAAGATATTGAAACATCGCTAAGTGCTTTAAATACAATAGAAAAACGTAGCGAAGGGCTTTTAAACTTTGTACAGATTTATAGGAACCTCACCAGGATTCCCAAGCCCAACTTCAGATATTTTAAAGTATCCGAACTTTTTGACAGGATAGAGAACCTTTTGAAACCCAAATTCCAGGAAAGCAATATAGAGTGCAGGTTTATTGTTATTCCCGGTTCGTTGATGCTTACTGCCGATGCTGACCTGATAGAGCAGGTGTTGATCAACCTCGTTATTAATTCAATTCATGCTGTAAAAGATGCTAAACAACCGAAAATACTTGTAAGAGCCACACAATTATCACCACATAAAGTCAACATAAATGTTGCTGACAACGGTCAGGGCATTAAGCCCGACATCATGGAAAAGATCTTCGTGCCATTTTTTACATCAAAGAAAGAAGGTTCTGGTATAGGGCTTAGCCTCTCAAGAGAAATTATGCGGATGCATAAGGGAAGCATAAACGTAAGGTCAAAGCCCGGAAAAGAAACAGTCTTTACGTTACACTTTTAAACTACTCCTCCAACCTTGCCCCGCAATTATGACAAAAAGCAGACTTTGGCAAATGTTGGACCTCCTCGCAATAATTACAATACTTCTTTAACTCACTTCTTCTGGCAGTCCTTGATATCTCTACCGACACTATACCTGTAGGTATGGCTATTATACTATAACCCATAAGCATGATCAAAGTAGAAACCAGTTTCCCAATGTCGGTCAGGGGCACTATGTCACCATAGCCAACTGTAGTAATGGTAATTATAGCCCAGTAAATGCTAAGTGGGATGCTGTCAAAGCCATTCTGTCCTCCTTCCACAACATACATAATAGATCCTAACATAATTACCAACACGAGAATGAAGCCCATAAAAATCAAAATTTTTCTAAAGCTGGTAGCCAGGGCAAGCACCAGTAATTTGCTTTCCCGCATGAAGTGGAAAAGCTTCAATATACGATAAACCCGGAGCAAACGAATAGCCCGTATAGTAATTAAAGGCCTGAAAGCAGGAAAAGCAAAACTGATCAAAGATGGGGCAATCGCCAAAAAATCAACAACCCCAAGAAAGCTGACGATATATTTCTTTGGATTTGGAGAACAATAAATCCTCAGAATATATTCCACCGCAAAAAGTATTGTGAAAAGGGCTTCTGCCATTAAAATTAAATTGCCATATTTTACATTAACTACAGCAATACTCTCGAGCATAACTGCAATAACACTGAGCAAAATAATTACAAGTAACACCTCGTCAAACACCTTGCCCCTGAAAGTGTTGGATTCAAATATAATCTCATACAGCATCTTCCGACGCTCAGACATACGCTTGTATGCATCAGTTTTTTTAACGTCTTCCATTGCTTTGCAGATTTAATAATTTTATTTGCAATTACTTGTTTAACTAATTAGCAAATATTAGCAGAGCTAAGCTAATATATTTTATAGCCAACAAAATACTATTTCTTGTAGTTTATCACTTATCATACAGAAATCAAATATCTACCCTTCAGGGTCTTATTAACGATCTTTTTGCCTTTTAATGCAATTTCGCCATTCTTTATAACATATTCCGGAGCCCCAACGGTTTTTATATTTTCATAAATGTTAATGTCGCTGTTTTGATGGTGTTTAGAAGCAGAGATAGTGCTTTTTTTATCAGGGTTCCAGATCACAATATCAGCATCCGATCCTTCGGCTATGGCACCTTTTGCCGGATGCAATCCAAAAATCTTAGCCGGCATAACAGAAAGAAGGTCAATAAATTTTTCAATTGTTATTTTGTTGTTTTTCACTCCATATGTAAACAATAGTGCCGGCCGGTGTTCCACTCCACCGCACCCATTAGGAATCTTTCTGAAATCTTTTTCACCAGTCTTTTTTTGAGCGAACATAAACGGGCAATGATCAGTACCAATGGCTTGAATAACATCTTCCGGCAAAGCTCTCCAAAGCTCCTGTAAATCTTGTTTTTTACGCAGTGGAGGGCTCATCACATAAGGTGCTGAGTCAACAAACAAACCTCCATATTTTGTACTATCAAAAATAAGATAATGGGGGCATGTTTCGGCATAAACCTCCAAACCCTCATTCTGCGCAGCCCTAATATGCTCAACCGACTTAGAAGTTGAGACATGTACAATATATATTGGACAATCTGTTTTTTCTGCCATCTGTATCAGCTTCTTCACAGCTTCCGATTCAGTACGCGCCGGCCGCGATAAAGCATGATACAACGGCTGAGTCTTGCCTTCCGAAGCAAAAGTCTCCCTTAGCTTTTCTACTTCATCTCCCAGCTCGCAATGAACAGTAGCTATACCCGTAGTCTTCCCACTAATTACTTCAAGCACCTTCATCAGTTCCTCATCATTAAGGCCAATATTGTCTTTATATGCCATATAAATCTTGAACGACTTTACGCCCAGATCATGGCATTTAATGATCTCTTCTGCAGTGGTTTCATTAAACTCAACAGGACTAACATGAAAAGAATAATCAATTATTGAATCTTCAGCTTCCTTTTTTCTCAACTCAAGCGCTTCCAAAATCGACTGCCCTCTATTGGGTGTAACAAAATCAATAATTGTTGTTGTTCCCCCAAACAGTGCTGCCCGGCTGCCGGTATAAAAATCATCGGAAGAATTGCCCGCAGGCGTAGGCAACGACATATGCACATGTGGATCAATAAAACCCGGAAAAATATATGACCCTTCTGCATTAATAACTTTTTCAACTGACGAATGTTTGTCAATATTTTTGGAGATACTGCTTATTTTACCATCCTCTACCAAAATATCCGCCTTGTAATGTGATTCTTCAGTTGCTATGGTGCCGTTTTTTATCAGTAGAGCCATTTTTTTAGTCGTTGGTTTTTTAATAGTTATAGCTTATTCGTTTTTATGCTATATGTTTGTGTTTTATCTTGAAGTTTTTTGTCAAGCCTTAGCTGTTTCCTTCATTTTATTCCACAGCCTTTTTGCCTGCTTTCTTGTAAAGCTTAATACTTCTTCTTCATCTACTGTTTGCAATTCACGATCTTTCACTATCATCTTGCCATCAGAAATAACGTGCAAAACATGGTTTGACTTGATACCCATTGCAAAATGTCCCAAAAAGTTGTCTTTGTTAATAGGGGTAGGAGTATCATAATCAAGAACAACCAGGTTGTTTTCACCATCACCTAAAAATCCATTTTTATTAATATACCTGTGAATATTTCTAAAACGCTGGTATGCTGTTCCAAAATCAATGTTATCAACCCCCTGACCATAAAAGAACGCAGCCTTGGAACTTTGAAGCATGTCAGTATGCATTCCGTCGGTACCAAGTATAATGCAATTATTATCAAGGCCTGTAGAATGGAAATAGCCAACTCTGTTTTTAAGGTTGCTCTCAGTGTTTTGTACTATATAGACATTTGAATTTCTTATCAATTCTCTCTCACGTTCTTCAACATGAATACAGTGTCCCAGGATAGTTTTTGAAGATTTTAAAAAACCATAATCATTAAGCCGTTCAACTACTCTTTTAGAATAGTTTTTCAGGCAATGCTCCTGGTCATAAATACCTTCAGCCACATGTATATGTGCTCCGGAATCATGCTTTTCCATAATTCCGGCTGCTTTTTCCATAGTATCATTACCTACGGTAAAAGATGCATGCATCCCGACAAGCCCCTGGCGGTATAACAAATAACTATCAGACTCTTCAAGTGCTTGCTGTGTCTTGTCTATACCATACCTGTCGGTTATCTCATAACATAACAGATGTGAAACCCCAACTTTGTCAAAAGCTTTTGCTATAACATCCAGTGATCCATCAATAAAGTTTGGTGAAGCATGATGATCAATAGCAAATGTGGCTCCGGCCTTGGCACATGCCATAGCTGTAGCAAGAGCACTCGCCTCTATAGTGGTTTTATCCAAAGATCTATCAAGGGTCCACCAGATATACTTTAAAATTTCGGGAAAATTTTCAGGCTTTTTAATAGGTGGCGGCATTCCTTTTGCCAATGCTGAATAAACATGTATATGGCCAACACCAAAAGCTTTTGTAACAAGTTTGCCTGAACAGTCTATGACCTCATCCTCCCCGGAGACAGTAATATCATCATCGTTATTAAAAATTTTCAGCTTTCCTGTTTCACCCGGCTCAATAAATATGTTTGTATCTGTAAATTCCAGGCTTTCCCAATCTACAAATGTTGCGTTTTTTAGTATTATTGCCATAACTTAGTGTTTTTATTAACTTTTCGATAATAGTCCATATATTTTTCATGAAACTCCAAAAAACAAAAACCAAATTACAAATAAACATTCAATTTTCTGGATTTAAATAACAAAATCAAAATTTATCTGGTTAATAATTTTAGGATTTAGTTTTTTGAAACTTGTTATTTCTTTAATGGCAGTTTCGTTCTTTTTTTTCCATCAAAAGCAAAATAAGCATTAGCAACTGCCGATGCAGTGGGCACCAGGCCAATTTCTCCCACACCTTTTGCTCCGTAGGGCCCTACCGGGTCTTTCACTTCAACACCTTTAACAATAATTTCCGGTGTTTGATGTGCGCGCAATATTTTCAAGTCCTTCATTTTATCACTAACCAGGTATCCGTCTTTCATTGGCAGCTCTTCCGAAAGTGCATATCCAAGCCCCATATGCACACCTCCGTGTATTTGTCCTTCAAATAGCATTGGGTTCATAATTTTCCCGGCATCATGAGCAGCAATTATTTTTTGAATTTCTCCTTTTTCATCAAGCACACAAAGCTGAGCAGCATAGCCATACGAATAATGTGTGATTTGTTCTACACCTTCCGTGCCGGGCTTGGTGGTCCAGTCACAAACAAACTCTCCCCGGTAGCTTTTGCCGGCAAGCTGTTCCAAACTTTTAGCCTTCAGGTCTTTTTTGATATATTTTGAAGCATTTATAACCGCAAGGCCAAGCAAAGCTGTTCCCCGTGAAGATGTTGTCATCCCGGTAAATATACCTGCCCGGGTATCAACCTCTACCTTGACAATATCCGGATTGATCCCTGTTTCCTCACATAAAGTTTGTATTGCCATATTATGGACGCCTTGGCCCATCTCTGTCCATCCATGCTTAATTAAAACCTCTTCACCGGAAACCACTTCAATAATAACCTTTGACTCATCAATCATGCCATTGCCTACGCCCGAATTTTTAATTGCACAAGCTAAACCGGCAAATTTTGCATTATAAAAATACTCTTTAAGTACTTTCAGGCACTCTCTTACACCTGCGCCCCGGATCTTTTGTCCGGTTGAAGTTTTAAGTCCATCCGTCAGCGCATTATCATAACGGAACTTCCACCTGTCGAACCCCGCCTTATAACATATATCGTCAATACAGCTTTCTATTGCAAAGTTTACCTGGTTAGCTCCAAAGCCACGCATTGCTCCTGAAGGGATATTGTTTGTGTATACTGTACGTGCTTCTATTGATACGTTTGGCACGTAATAAGCTGCAGCAGCGTGGCCTGCAACCCTTTCCATCACTTTGGTGCCAACCGATGCATATGCTCCGGTATCACCGGTTGCTTGCAGCCTTAAACCTGTAATTTTCCCATTTTCATCTGCAGCAAGTTCAATATCCATAAACACAGGATGCCTCTTAGGGTGCAACCTGATAGATTCACCACGTGTAAGGGTTATTTTTACAGGTTTGTTTAAAAGAAAAGAAAAGAGAGCAGTCTGAGCCTGCACACTCAGGTCTTCTTTTCCTCCGAACCCTCCGCCGTTAGGCACTAAAACAACTCGCAGCTTTTCTTCAGCGATACCCAAAACCGGAGCAATTTGCTTCCGGTCAACATATACTCCCTGGCTTTGACTGTAAAGAACTAACCCGCCGCTACCATCTGGATGCGCTATAGCCGATTCTTTCTCCAAAAATGCATGTTCAACACGCTGTGTTTCATATCTATCCTTTGAAATATATTTTGCATTTTTAAAAGCCTCTTCAGTGTTTCCTACTTCAAAACAAGTAGTGTCGAAGTTGTTGGGTTTATCGGGGTGTACCCTTTCTCCATCAATTGCTTCAAACACATCGGTAACAGG
>SLSZ01000047.1 GCA_007130125.1 Bacteroidales bacterium | reverse complement strand
TAATATCATCATTAGCCAGAACTGCTGATACAGGGTATAATCCTCCGCTAATTGCTTTCCCAAGGATAAGTATATCGGGTTTTACATTTTCATGGTCACATGCAAGGATCTTACCTGTACGGGCGATACCTGTCTGAACTTCATCAGCAATAAACAGTACGCCTGCTTCTTTACAAAGCTGTTTTGCTTTTGTTAAATACCCTTCATCAGGAACAAATACTCCAGCTTCTCCTTGTATTGGCTCAACCAGGAAGCCGGCCACATCAGGATCTTTTAATGCTTCAGCCAGCGCATCCGTATCGTTATAAGGTATTGTGATAAAGCCCGGTGTATATGGGCCATATTCTTTTGTGGCATCAGGGTCTGATGAGAAAGAAACTATTGTCGTTGTGCGGCCATGAAAGTTGTTTTCACATACGATGATCTTTGCTTTGTTTTCTCCAACACCTTTTTTCTGGTATGCCCATTTGCGGCAAAGCTTGATAGCAGTCTCAACAGCTTCGGCACCTGTATTCATGGGCAGAACTTTATCAAAACCAAAATATTCTGTTACATATTTTTCATAAACACCAAGCACGTCATTGTAAAATGCACGTGATGTAAGTGCAAGCTTTCCGGCTTGCTCAGTCAAAGCCTCTACTATCTTTGGATGACAGTGGCCCTGATTAACAGCAGAATAAGCGGACAAAAAGTCATAATAACGCTTCCCTTCTAAATCCCATACAAATACGCCCTCTCCACGTGAAAGAACTACCGGTAACGGATGATAATTGTGTGCTCCATGCTTGGATTCGAGATCCATTGCCGTCTGGGATGTTAACTTTTCCTTGTTTGTACTCATAACTTTTACCTTTAAAATTTTAAACAATACTTTGATATAATTCAATTTCGGGCAAATATAGATAATTAAAACTACTAAAAAAAATTAGTTGATGGAATTTAATTAAGTTGAAAGTCTAATATTTGTTAAACAACCAGGCAGGAAACTGATGCATAATAATATCCTTGCCCGGATTATTAGTTTTGTCGGCTTTGTGGTTTATCTTGGAACCAGCATTATATTGCTTTGGTCGGATTGATTTACAAGCCTCAGAAACTCTAGGAATTCAGGATAATTATCAGAACTGTATAGTCCTGCTTTTTTGCAAAAAATTCTGTTAATTACAAGAAGGTTATCTTTTTCATTATATTCATACTTCAATTCATAAAAACCGAATGTTTTACTTTGTTCTATACTTTCTGGCAGATGCTCTATTTTATAATTTTCAGGTAGTTTCCATTTAATTGTATCATTATAAACATAATGGTCATTAATCTGAAAGTCATTTACTCTTTCTTCTGATGTGCTTGGTACAGTATGCGACCCACTCAGAATGACTGGCTGGAAAAACAATCTGTTACCTGCTCTATTAAAGTGATTATTAATTAAGAATTCTACGGTTTTATTTACATATATTGGTTTATCGTAATGTTTATAATACTCAATTTCATTAACCTCAATATTATTAAGGCCTGCGATACTTACAAAAATGTCTTCTTTCCTGGAATCACTGACTTGTGATAAGCCGAATCTTCTTTCTGCAGCTAACCCATTAAAGGATTTTTCAAGCGTTACTATAGCATTTTGGCTATCATTTGCATTTGCTATAATGCTTTGCCGGATCACGTTTGATGATTGGTTATAGCCTGGTGTCCTGGCAAGTTTACCTCCGTTTTCTGTTACAAGTAGTGCATATCTGTTTGAGTTTGAAGTGCCAATATAACCTGACGGCAATATACTGCTGGTTGTTTCCAGCCAGATTGAATCACTCCCAAGAGGTACACACAATATAACATGATTAAAATAATTAAAAGGAAATTCCGGATTTACATTTAAACCGGAAGATCCACTACTAATAATAGTGTAATAAGATTTTATACCTACAGACTCCAGTAGAGCTTTCATGAAGTTTGATAAAGCTTTGCAATCGCCATAACCGTTACGAACAACGCTTCGTGCATCATCAGGTTTCATGCCTCCAATGCCTAATTGGATGCTTACATATCGCGTTTTGGATTGCATATATTCATAAATTGTCCTGATAATATCAAGTGTATCTTCAAGGTTTTCCGTGAGCTCTATAACTTCATTAACAGTTCTTCTGGGCAGGTTTTGTTTGTTTTCGTTTAATTCACCAATCCATTTGCCAAAATTTTCCCAAGTTTGCATATTACCGGAATACCCATCATACACGAAGTCGTTTGAACCAAACTGGACAAAAGGTACAATGCGTCCTACAGACGGCATATATGGTTCGTTTTTAACAGCCGGTATTTGTTGCAAAACCCATTTGTATTCCAGGTTGTTATTTTCGTTTGATGTTATTGCGGGTTCAAGATCATCGTTATTATAAGCAATATATCTAAAAGAATGATCTTTTGGTGTAATGATTGTATAGCTTGCATTTTCGAGAGAAACTTCACTCCTTCGTACAGGCCTGAAAAGATTATTAATAAAAACGATTGAGATATCAATTGTGTACTCATATTCTATGGTTACAGGATATTGATTTGGATAAATATCGGTTTCTATAACTCTGTTGTCTTGATAAACGGAAAATCCCTCCGAATAGCTTTTGTCTTCAAATTCATCTTTTGTCAGTTCTCTTATCTTTTGGCCGTATTCATCATAAACAACACCCTTTAAGTCATTGACCTCTCTGTACGGATCATATATAATCCTAAGATTTGCCTCTTGTCTCCCCTTAGACTCCATTATTGTTTTGACCAATCTGTGTTTTACTCTTGAACGGTTTCTTCTGAGCACTTCAAACACAGTAATATCTTCCCTGATAACAACTGTGGCATCTTCTAATAGCTCCGGATCGATGTTTTTAACATTATATTGGCCGGCAATTAAACCTTTTGCGGGAAAAAATAAAATAGCTATAAGCAGTATTATTGCTAGTTTCTTTGTTTTCATTTGTTAAGCATTATTCAATTCCCAGAATTATATTGTCCAGGTTGTTATCTGTTTTTTTCTGATAATAGCTTTTGAGCTCTTTATAGTCTTCGGCATATACTATTCTGGAATTACGTTTATTTTCTATGTCAATCCGGATTCCATTATCATTTTCTTCAAAGCGTATTTTATTAAAAAATTTTGAAAATCGTACTGATTTATTCTCAGGTAAGTAGTTAACCTTAAGGTTATCTTCCAGTTCAAGGTTTATTGATGTTTGTGAATTAATCTTATTATTATAAACGACAGGAAACAATCGTTCTTCTTCTTTAAATGGGTTTTCTTCGGTTGTTTCGAACAGCAAGGCAGGTATTAAGAGTTCATTTCCTATTTTTTGTGCATATGAAGGGATTTCAAAATCAGCTTTAAAAATAATTGGTTCATAGTTTTCTGCATCCCATTCAATTGATGAATTGCTTATCAGGGCTCCTGTTCTTTCAGAAAATCTTTTCCAGAATTCTTCTTCATCGCTATCTTTAAGACTTTGTATTAATGAATATTTTCCAAAATCATTATATGCAAACTCAAGTGTTCCTGTTAAATCTCCTTGTTTATTTATTTTGATGTCGTATTGTTTTTTTTCATCAAATAATATATTTTTTTCAAGATCCACCCATTTATTAACTGATTCATCAACAATACGTCCGCTTTCATTGATAGCTCTTTGAGGTATGTATCCCGGTATAGGTTTTGGTACTGTAGCATCCAGTAAAAATTCATTTTCATCCTGATCTTTAGCCATTGCTATGACATAATTCCAATGTGTTATAGTCGGGATGTCTATGAATAAGGCGCCGTTGTCAACGGTACTTAATACTACCGGATAAGCATCAATACCCAGATTTTTGAGTAATGCAACCAGCATTAGATTTATTTCGGCTGAATTTCCGCTACCCTGGTTTAATACGTCTCCCGGAATTTTACTTGCCAGAAAAGACTTTTCTTCATTCCAGGTTATTTTATCGTTTATTGTATTAAGTGCCCACCATATAGCTTCATTGTTTGATTCAAAAGACATGTCTTCAGAATACTTTTCCATTATTATAGAAGCTTCATTCAAATAATCACCAAAGCCAAAATAACCTGCTATTCTTTTATTAACATCCGGCCATGTAGTAGTATAATGTATCGGGTCAGCTTCCGGGTAATTTATATGTTGTAACTCAAAGTGTAAGCCGGTCAAGTAATTTCTAATGTTATCAGTATATGGTTCGGGTTTTAATGGTGGGATATCTTTTGCCACCCATCTATATTTAGTTGTATTGTAGGTGATTGTTGCATTGGATTGTGGAAGAAATATTCTGCCATACGATTCTTCCTGATGGCTTTCTATATCAATATTACCAACGCCTCTTCCGCGCATCATATATACGTAAAAAGCGGGTAAGTCAACTTTGTATTCACTATATAAAACAGGTACATAGTTTTGGAAACTCCAACTTCTCATATTAATAAAATGATCTGAAACTATTTCATATCTGTACTCTATAATGCTTCCGGGTTTTACTCCAGGCAAAGCAAATCTAAGTTCTTTCCAGTTATCCCCCTTATCCACAACGTATCCTTCCCGTTGATTTACCCTATTGCGCTCATAATTTCTGAATAAGCTCCCGTTTTTATTATATACATGGGCTCTGAATCTCCTGATTAGTTCTTTGTTAGTTACAGATTCATAAAAAGGTATGATTATGTCACCAAAATCTAAACCGGCATCATTAAGAATTATGATCCTCATTTTGCGTTGGAATACATATTGGAATGAGCCCGAATCAAATACAAACTCGCCATTGGCAATATCACCAATAATTATTGCAGGCTCATCAGGGTATTTTTCTTTGTAATATTCCAAATCGAGATCTTTATTTGAAACCCTGCCAAAATTAAATGGCTCATTTGCAGCAATATATAGTGGGATAAAGAACAGCAATAAGGTTAAGGTTACTTTTGTTAACATTTCCTAAAAAATTAAATATGAAGTAAATTGGATGATATGTTATAATAACGCATTCATTATTAGTATGATAGTGATAAACATAAATTTGCATTCAAGTTCTTTGCATAAATATTTCAGCAAAAATATTTATAACAAACTTAAATTGCAAAAAAAATTTAAAAAATTCAAGTATAGTACATTCATTATATGGGTAATTTTTTATTAAAACTTTATTGATATAGAAAACATTAGCCTTATCTTTGTATCAAAAAAAAGTGAGCAGAAAAAATAAACTTACCGGTAAAACATTTGAATATATTGAGGTAACAGACGTAGGTGCTGAAGGAAAAGCTATAGCAAAAATTGATGAACAGATAATATTTATTCCTTTTGGAGCACCCGGAGATATTGTTGATGTATATATCACAAAACACAGAACGAAGTTTCTTGAAGGCAGGATTACCAAGATCCGTAAAGAATCCCAACTACGTGTAGAGCCATTTTGCGAGCATTTTACAATTTGTGGCGGTTGTAAATGGCAGCACCTGGATTATAAGCAACAGCTTAAATACAAACAAAAACAAGTTACAGATAATCTACAGCGTATTGGTAAGGTTGGATATGACTACAAGATTAATCCAATCATTGCATCTGAAAAGACTCAATTTTACAGGAACAAGCTTGAGTTTACCTTTTCTCACCAGCGGTGGTTGTATGATGAGGAGATAAAACAGGATGAAAAGGTTAAGAATCCTGAAGGACTGGGCTTTCACATGCCGGGCTATTTTGATAAGGTGATTGATATAAACAAATGCTGGTTGCAACCTGAGCCGTCAAACGAGATAAGGCTTGCTGTTAAAAAGCTTGCAATTCAAAACGGATACAGCTTTTTTGATATAAAGAACAAAGAAGGTTTTATGCGAAATGTGATTATTCGCAACAACCTTGCTGGTGAATTCATGGTTATATTGGTTGTATTCAGTGATGACCAGGAAAAAATAAAAACTATTTTAGATCATCTTGATGCGAATTATTCACAGGTGAAATCCTTATACTATATTGTTAATTCGAAGAAAAATGACTCCCTTGATAACCTGGAACCTGTTTTATATAAGGGTGATCCGTATTTATCAGAGACCATTGACGGGCTAAAATTCAATATAGGTCCTAAATCTTTTTACCAGACAAACAGCCGCCAGGCGGAAACACTTTACAAAATTGCAGGTACATTTGCAGGGCTAAGTGGTAAGGAAACCGTATATGATCTTTATACCGGCACGGGTACTATTGCTAATTTTTTAGCAGGCAAGGCAAAAACTGTTGTTGGAATTGAGTATGTTGATGAGGCGGTCGAACATGCAAAAGAAAACTCCCGTATGAATGGAATCAAAAACGCTGCATTTTTATCGGGTGATATGTTGAAGGTGTTTAATGAGGAAATTTTTTCTAAACACGGCAATCCTGACGTAATCGTAACGGATCCGCCCAGAGCCGGCATGCATCCAAAAGTGTTGGAGCAGATAAAAAAGACTAATGCTGCCAGGATAGTTTATGTAAGCTGTAATCCTGCAACCCAGGCACGTGATATAGAGTTGTTGTCGGATATGTATAAGCTAAAAGAGGCCACCCCGGTAGATATGTTTCCCCATACCCAACATGTGGAGAATGTGGTGTTGCTGGAGAGGGTGTGACCGGGGCCGGTAATCGGTGTTTAGAAAAGTCATGGCACGACTGTTATAGGGAAGTTTTATGTTAAAAGCTAAACCTTGCAGATACAACAAACTGTGATGGGCGGAGAACATAATAGTTTTCTATAAGTGAAAATGCTCCTACATAATAATCCCTGTAGCTGGAGTGGTTTAAGATGTTTATCCACCTTACGTCAATGTCAATTCTATGCTCTGTTATTGTATACCTGTATTGCAGGTCAATGAAATAGTTATCTTCTTTGTCATATTGATAATACTCGCCTTTAATGGCAAAGAATTGGTTAGAAGCATGAAAGATGTAAACATTAAGATAATGCTTTAACATAGAGACACTGTTAAGCTTTTTATTACCGTGATAAGTATCATAAAACATAAAGTTGCCTTTAT
>SLSZ01000107.1 GCA_007130125.1 Bacteroidales bacterium | reverse complement strand
GTTATCATTTGGTTGTTGTATTTGAATAAAAAAGTATAATTTTGCGCTCTTCAAAAACAGAATTAATATCATAACAGTAATTATTGCTTTAAATAATAACTGTTTAAATTACCACAAGAAATGAAGAGGTATATAATCGTCGTATTGTTTGTTTGTGTATTTGTAGGAACTTCATATTGCCAGCAGATGACAATAGATGATGCTGATATTACAACATACCGGTCATTTCAAATTGAATCCTGGTATGGGAGTTATGAATCCTGGCTTCTTCCGGCAGTTAGTCCTTTACCATTTTTAGAAATATCAGCCGGAACAAGTTTCAATACCTATGGCACCTTTCGTCATAATTCATGGCTGTTTGAAGGCAAGTTTCTTTCAGGCGATCTTGAAAAAAAGGGCCGTGCATTGAGCTTTGTTGCCGGGACTTTATTGCAAAGTGATTTCAATAGCGTTAAGAACGTATATGCTTATGTACCATATAGTTTTTTGCTTTTTGATTCGGAATCTGTTTTGCATATGAATGTTGGTGTGTTTTCCGATATTGATAATGGCAAATGGGATGTCGGAGCTCTTTATGGAATACGTGCCGATGTTCATGTTTATGATTATATATTCATATTATCGGAGTTATACACTACAGACTTTGAACTACCCGGTTTTCAGATTGGTTTTCGTGCGGTAATAATAGACGAGTTACTTGAAGTGGATGTAACATGGGGAAGAGGTTTTGAAAAAGGTATTGAAGAACCGGGGCTTAACATTGGGGTTGCATATACTCCTGATAAGATGTGGTAAAGGGTTATTCAACCCAGGTTTGTTTGAATACAATGTTTTGATTAACGCGAATTACTTCCTTGCCAAAACAATTCTTTTACATTGCATCATCAGGGATGCTAAAATCAAAGTAATCGTTTTTTGATTTGTCGTTTACTCTTATATCATTGAATTTTATCCGGTTAATAATAGAATCGCTTTCATTAACATAAAAGAATTCTGTAATAGTAAGCGGTATGGTTATTTCGGGATAAGATTCATAATCTGTAAAATAGGTTTTTACGATTATATTTTCATTTTCATCATAATACGAAGCGCAGAAAGGCAGGTCATCTTTGTATATTATTTCCGTATAGCTGAAAAGATGTTTCATAAACTTGGGTGGCAGCCATCTGATAATGGTTTTATCATCTTTTGTTGAGGTGTTTTGAACTTTGAAACCCAAACCTTTAAGGTCTTTGGATGATACCATTTCAGATAAGATAAAAAAGAATACATTATCTTCAGTGTTGTAATCGGGTGCTTTTTCAGAGTAAGCTGTCCCACATTCTTTATTGAATATAATAAGTTCACCTGTGGGGTTTGTTATTGATACATTCCCTGTGGGTTTAATATAGTTTTTAATAAAACTACCATTTTCAGGTTTGAAATAAATGTCTGCGATTGTAACTGTAGCCCTGCCTTTGTGAAGGCTGCGTTTTTCCATCCTAATGCTTATAGATTCCAGATGTTTGTCATTAAAGCTGCTTATAGGAATTGCAATGAGCAAAATAAATAGAGTAAGTAAGATGTTTTTGAGAAGAATGTTTGACATAGCAGCTTTTTTGTACAAATATATTTAAATATTTTCAAAAAACGAATTTTATACAAATTTACAAATTAATGAAAATTTTAACGACTAAATAACTCAATGACTAAGCAACTAAACACACTTCCTATTACCCTTCTTTTCTCAGTATTATCCTGAAAGTAGTCCCTTTGTTTACCTGGCTACTTTTTACAAATAGTTTACCTCTGTGATAGTTTTCAATAATTCTTTTTGAAAGTGAAAGCCCGAGACCCCATCCGTGTTTTTTACTTGTAACACCGGGTTTAAAGACCTGGTTAAATCTAAATTTAGGGATGCCTTTACCACTGTCGGCAATGTCAATGATTACATATTTTTTTTGTTCCGCAATGTTTATTGTTATCTCGCCGTTTCCACCCATTGCATCAACAGCATTTTTGCAAATATTTTCAATCACCCATCCGAAAAGGTTTGGGTTTATGTGTACTTCAATAGGTTTATCTTCAGGGTTTGATTTAATGATAAACTTAGTATTTTTTGATAATCTTGTTTTCAGGTATTCAACTGCTTCGGTGATTGTTGTTACGACATTTGTTTTTAGTAATAGTGGTGGTGAGCCTATTTTAGAAAAACGTTCGGTTATATTCTCTAGTCGTTTTATATCTTTTTGAATTTCATTGACTGTTTCATCGTCTGTTCCTTTAAGCTTAAGCAGTTCCATCCATGCCATAAGAGAGGAGAGGGGTGTTCCGAGTTGGTGAGCTGTTTCTTTTGACATTCCGACCCATACCTGGTTTTGTTCTGCGTTTCTTGCCATGCTGAACATAACATAAGCTACCAGCAAAAACACTCCAATTATAATGAATTGAGCGATAGGATAGTATTTCAGTTGAGTAAGCAGGAAGGAATTGGTGTATAACACATGACATGTTCCATGTGTTGGCAGGTCAATTGATATAGGAGGGTTTTTGCCTTTCATATTTTTTATAGTTTGCTGCACAGAGAGGGGGTCTCCGGGGTCAAGCGCTTCAATGCCGCCGTGGGCAATGATTTGCGTTTTTGTGCTATCTGTAACAATTACAGGCACATTAGCTGAGCTGATCACTATTTCTTCAATAAAAGATTCTATCATATCTTCCAACACATGCCTTAGTTCAATAAACAGGTGAGAATCACGGTAATAAAGGTATTCTGTATGCCCGTTGTAAGTTATGGAAATTGGCGGATACTGGCTGAAAGCTTCTTTTATTTCACCTTCGAATACTTCAGCATCTTCAAACTTGCCATCTAAGTTTCTTCCTGTAATAATATTATCATCATCATCAACATGCAATACCGGGATATTGGTATTACTTTCAATAATGTTCACATAAAAGGTAAGCTCTTCATCGGTTTCAGCTACTAATATTCTTCTGGTTGCTTCAGCCCATAGTTCTACACGTTTGCGCTCTTCATCTTTGAGTTTTTCAAAAAAATTTTCCATATATTTTGCCAGGCTTGCTCTTTTTTGAATAGCATCAGCCCACAGTGATACTTTTTGTCGTTCCTCGACTGATATTTGCTTTACGATCGTATCGGTATACCATAAAGAGGCTGCAACTATTGCTGCTGCAATACCAAGCAAAATAAGCTTCCAGTGTTGTTTACGGCGATATAACTGCACTATTTGTTGTTTTTTGTATTTGTTTAAAAAGTTATATTATTACCCTTTGCAGGGTTATTTAATACTAACCCTGTTAACTCAACTATCTATGGTTTTATAATGTTGTTCATGTTAAATTATAAATCATCAAATTCAATAACGAATTCCCCTTCTTCTTGTTTTTTGATTCGCTCCATTTCTTCTCTTCTTTCAATTATTATTGAATCTTCTTGATGTTTAAGTGTATCACGTGATAACCAACTGAACTCTTCTCTTAATATCCGACTTAAATCCTGTCTTTCCTGCTGCAAGTCATCTCTGAGTTTCTCCCTTACCCCTTGGTAATCGTATCTGAACTCAGGTTCGTCAACGGTACCGGTAAGTCTTAAAAACAGTGTTGTGCGTCCGAGCCCGTCATCAATAATGTCGCCATATTGCTCTTGCGGGTTTCTTCTTTCCCGGGTTTTTTGGGCCAGCAATTCAGAAAGTAGTATTTGCAGCCTGTAATCTATTTTGTTTTCGAAAGTATGCTCGCCGGAGAGTTTAATATTTACAGCGCTTGAGTTGATTTCCATGTCGGGTATTATTATTGTCCGGTCTTTGATGCGGATTTTGTTGTGCAATTCTGAGAAAACCACATGTTCGAGATCTTCAACTCTCAAAAATCTTGATAGTGCTTGCATTGGTTTATATTCAATCAACTCGCCATTATCAATTTTTATATCTGCAGAGGTTTCAAGGCTTTGCCAGTCTATGATAAGGCCTGGTGTCCAGTTTGATGTGAACTGTAGCTCGGCATTGATTATCCCTTTGATATTTTCATCTTTAATACCTTCTTGTCCGAAATTGCCAAACTGATAAAACATTTGCTGCACATCAACATTTTCGAGATTTGCATCACAACCAATAACTAAGATGTTATCATCAGTGCCGTCAATAAAAGCATTTCCTTTGAACTCACCACTCATCGAGTTGAAAAGTATGTCAGTAGCCATGAACTTTTTATTCCTCATTTGCAACCTTCCATTCAAGTTTGTTGCTTCAAACTTTCTGAATTTGAAGTGCCCGATGTCTGCAATCAAATGAAAGTCTACCCTGTCAGAAAATGTTAGCTTATATGCTGTATCAGCTTTTGATTCATTATCCTGAAGCAATTCATCAAGATTGATTTTGTTTGATACAAAGTTTGCATCAATTATCATGCGTTGTTCATCATGAAAGAAATATGGTAATATATTTCTGAAATATCCTTTCATGCTAAAGTCATTGTCGGCCACATACCCCTGGAAGCTATTGATAATCAAGTCTTTATCATTGAAGTGGAAAAATCCATTAAGATTATTATATTCTTTGGTGTCATTTTTTAATATAAAGCTGACATTCTTAATTTGAAGGCTGCCTGAGGTAGAAGAAGCAAAAAACTCACCTCTGTTATCCAGGTTATTTGCATTTAATTTTGATAACTTGCTTTCAAATCCTAAATCAAACAACATTTGGCCTGATGCTGATTCAAAATGTTCTATTTTAAAAAGATTAATAAAGTCGGGTGCTTCAATATCTGCTTTTGCATTCATTACCATTAAAGGATCTGATAGGTCGGAAATTATAAAATTGCTGTTGATCATTCCGTTATTTATCAAAGCTGAAAAATCTTTAACAGTAAGAGTTGATGAAGCAAGAGATCGTCTTGAGCCATTATTGAATTGAGCTTTGAAGTTGATTTGGTCTAGGTTTAAATCCATTTTACGGTTGTTAAGCCTTCCGTTGACAATTCCAAAGTTTGCTGTTATATGCGGGTTTTCAGAATTTGATGATCTGCCTTTAACTAAAGCGTCAAAATATAATTCGCCGTGACTGCGGTATCCTTCAAAGTATTTTAGCCAGTTCTCAGGGAGTTCATTTATGAGGTTTTGCA
This sequence comes from Bacteroidales bacterium, assembly GCA_007130125.1. Classification (GTDB taxonomy): domain Bacteria; phylum Bacteroidota; class Bacteroidia; order Bacteroidales; family UBA7960; genus PUKZ01. Next base: position 1,944 of record SLSZ01000107.1, on the reverse strand, counting down.
GTTTTATGTTTTTACCGCTAATTGCAAGGTCTATATTGCTGCCCGGTTTTTCATTTTCAATATGTCCTTTTATTTCAAACGAATTGCTACCCAATTCCAACAGTCCTTTTTTGAACTCGTACAAGGTGTTATTTTTAACGTAGAGAGATAGGTCAAGGTTGGCATTTTTGTTTGAAAGAATGGAAGATTCTTCGATAACCAGATCATTGATTTTTAATTTACCAACAACATTCATATTGTAATTGCTGTGGCTAAACTTTCCTGACATGCGGCTGTTTGCCAGATAAACATGATACCTGCTTTTTTGTTGCAGGTTTTTATAGTCAATTTCAAAATCGTTCAGGTCAATTCGTTGCAAGTCAAATTCAAAATTATTTGCCGGTTGTTCCTGTTTCGTTTCCCAGAAGATGTAGTTATTTGTTCCATCAGCAAGATCTACCGGGGCAAATCTTCCTCCGGAAATTTCGATGTGTTTGATTTTGTAATTTTTTTTGATCAGGTCAACAACATTGAATTGAAAATAAATACGATCTGCTTTGATCAACGTGTCTTTGTTTTCAAAAGGAGATACCTCTAAAGCAACCACTTCTTCGAATGTAAGTGATGCGTTTGGAAATCGCCGGAACAGGTCAAGCTGAATATTATCAACAAATATTTCTGTTTTCAGATTGCGGTTTAAAGATTGTATTATCAAGTCTTTTGCTTCATCCCGGTAGATATAGGTAATAACAGCACCGGCTATTAGCATGAATATAATGAAAATAATGCCTGACAACAACGCAAGCCTAATGAATTGAATGGTTAGTTTTATATTCCTGCTAAACTTTTTGTTCATTAGTAGATTAAAACTTAAAATTAACTATAACCACCATATTATTTATAACGCATTTCTTTTGTCAAACTTATGATCACTTGCGTATTATAATATTTTTTAATCAAAGAAGTTTGTTTAAATAACAAATCAATGTTTTTCGGCTTGACATAATATTTATGATGACATTTTAAGAAAGTTAATTTCTTGCTGAGTCAACATACGGTATTTTCCTCGCGGCAGATTTTTTTTTGTAAGCCCGGCAAACATGACCCTGTCAAGCTTTATGACTTTATATCCTAGTTTTTCGAATATTCTTCTTACTATCCTGTTTTGCCCTGAATGTATTTCTATTCCTACCTCATTCTTTGCCTGTGTTTTTCCGGCGTATGATATATTGTCGGCAGCAATTGTACCATCTTCCAGCTTAACACCTTCAGATATTTTTTTCATATCCTCTTTAGAAACATTTTTATCTAATACTACATGATAAAGCTTTCCTACTCTATGTTTAGGGTGCATTAATTTTTTGGCCAAATCACCGTCATTTGTCATCAACAACAACCCTGTGGTGTTTCTGTCAAGTCTGCCGACAGGATACACTCTTTCTTTACATGCATTTTTTACCAGTTCCATTACCGTTTTCCTTGCTTGCGGATCATCTGTTGTAGTTAAGTAATCTTTAGGTTTATTAAGCAGAAGGTAAACATTTTTTTCCGACTTTAACCGTTCACCGTCATAATGAACGACATCTTCGGGTTTTATTTTTGTTCCCAGCTCAGTAACCACTTTGCCGTTTACTGTAATTGCGCCGGTGCTGATAAGCACATCTGCTTCACGGCGACTGCATATACCCGCATTGGCTATATATTTATTCAAACGAATGGTATCATCGCTTTTTTTAGACACGTTAGTTTTTTTACCACCAGGTCTTTTTGAAAATGGCTTGCTTTTTTGCTTAACGTGTGGCTTACGCTGTTTAGTGTCTTGAGTACGTTTGATGTTTTTGTTTTTTCCGGGATTGGACATGGATTATTATTGTTATAATTTATATTTATTATTGCAACCTTACAAAACTTAAATATAGCTACAAAAGCACAAAAATACAAAGAATAGATAAGACTATTTAGCTG
>SLSZ01000165.1 GCA_007130125.1 Bacteroidales bacterium | reverse complement strand
TAACAAAGAAAAGTTTTTTTTTTACAAAATTTTTTTGAATTTTTTTATTAACAATTTTCGGTCGGCTTTTTTCAGTCGGCAGTCGTACGGTTATATTGTTATGAATAACAAGCAAACCAGCTTTGTTGCTAAATGAAAAAACAAACTACAATTTCTAATTTGTCAGAATCAAACTAATGGCAGGTTTGCTAAAAAGCTCTCCCTTTGCATATGATTTCTCCCGGCTATGCAATTGCCATTTCCCTTTTGAATATAGCCAATACTCATAGTTTAATTCATCTGTAGGGAAATACATCAAAAAGGGTGAATACAAAACGACTGACTCTTCGCCGCAGGGTGTTGTAATGGTAGTTGAGTTTTCAGGTTTTATCAATAGTTCAAAACCTATGAAAATACCGTTTTCAGAAATTACAAGGTTGTATTTTTCAAGATCTGTTTTAACCAATTGTTCTTTTTCGGTAACTTCAATAATAAGATTTTCCGTGAGCAAATCCTCTGCCGGCTCCAGGGAACGGTTTGCATTAAAAACACGCAATCTGAAGCTGGCAGGCAAACTAAAACTTCTAACATAAACATGAACTTCCTTTATCCTGTTAACAGATGTATAACCGTCTTTGAAGGGAAAGTATTTTGCTTCAATTGTAGGCTCTTTAGGCCTGTATGGAACCCAAAATGATGTTTGGAGAGGTTCGTCACTATATGGCACAAAACAATCTCTCTTCCTAAAACTATTAACTGTTATTGATTTGCTTTTAAGATCATGCGGTTTTACAACATATTCCCTAAGTGGTAAAACCTGGGGGTATAACTCAATTACATCATTATTTATATCACTTATACAAACTTTTTTGGTTTGATAACCTACATGAGAAAACACAAGTGTATCATGTATCAGATCCTCATTCAGTATGATCTCGAAAAATCCAAATATATTGGCTGAAGTTCCTATAGAATGATTTAGCACAACTATATTTGTCATGGGTAAGGCATCACCATTTACAGCATCAGTCACTCTGCCCGTCAAAACAATTGTCTGCGCAGTTACTGCAAATGACAATAGTGATAAACAAAATAAAAGGATATTACGCATTTCCAAAATTGATTTATTAAGTTAATATTAGTATAAAAACCTTGATTTTTCTATTGTTTAAACAGGACTGTATTATCCAGATCAAAAAGGCTGAAAAAATCCTCATCACTTTTAGGATTTACTGTGTAGATTTTTTTATTCTTTTCGTCAACTACAAAAGGTGCAATAGGTGCAATTCCTTCATTAAGCCTGTAATTACATACAGGCTCCCCTTTCCAGTTATAGACATGTATTTCGGCATTATTACATTCATTCATGCTGTATTCCTCAAAATTGCAATTACGGCTAAGTGCATAGATATAGTCATTGGAAAGAAAAACATTTTCGTAATACACCATCGTTGACATATCAAACATTTCGCCGCTTAAAGATGGTGTTTTATAATCTTTAAGCATTATTGTAAAATCAAGGCTTCCTTCTATATTAAAGATATCAATGACGGGTGCATAAATATATGCTTTGACAAACCTGGAATTGTCCGGTTTGATTTTGATAATGCCTCGCTTATATTCATGCAGCAGGCCCTGGTTCTTTATCAACTCTTCACTGAATTTCTTGTCATAATCCATATAAAATTCTTTCCACTTAAATTCACCTGTTAATGCATTGTAGATAAAAAAATCTCCGGCAACGTCAACTCCTGTTCCGATATAAACATCATCAGCAGCAGCTATGATATTGACTGCATCAAGAATTTCATATGGCAATATTACTTCTCTAAGGGTTATAAGTTCGGATGCATTAATGGTTTTATCTATATCCAATAAAGATAATATCCTGGCATTCAATTGATAAATCCATATTTTATTAGATTCACTATTTCCCGTCTGCCCCCAAAAAACAGGGTCAATCAATTCTGATGGGCCTCTGCCTCGCTTTCCGAAGCTCGCAATAAATTCAAATTCCGGTATCTTATATAGATGGAAGTGCGGGCTGTTTTCCCAATCGCAAAATATCAATATACTATCCTTAATGCCCAACTGTAAGGGGTAAAAATCATCACTTACCTCAGTGATTGATGAGCCCTTAAGATTTATTGTATGGGGAAATTCTTTGATTAAAAACAGGTTCCCCCTGATCCTGTCTTCAGAGCAATTGCACAATAAAAGTGACATGGTTATTGTCAAAATGATACATGGTAGAAAGTGGGGTTTCATGAATTCGTATGTTTTATATGTTTGTGTTTTATTTAGCTTCAATTAACTCAATAAGCAATAAAAACACTGATGCACTAAAAAAATAAAGAACATCAGTGTTTCTTATTATTCATAAATTATCGATAACACTTTCCTTTTGATCCAAAAGTGCTTCTAAAAACAACCTTGCATTCTCCACAAACTCTACCCCAAAATGGAGGCCCAATACCATCATTATGACGGCAATTAACCCAGCCACCATCGGAAACACCCTCATGCTCAAGCTGAGTACCATCTGCAAAAACATTATTTCCAATAATCCCTAGTCCAAAAAGCGCGAAAGCTAAAATCGCTAAATTTTGTAAAATTGATTTTCTCATGATCTGTAAATTTTTAGTTAAGAAATATGCTCCTTATTCGTGTAACATTTTTTTGTGACAAGGATTTGAACCAGTCGGCAGTCCTCAGTCTACAGTCTACAGTCTCCAGTCTTCAGTCTGCATATTAAAAACATAATTTATCCAGCTGTCAAAATCCTGACGGCCTATTGCCGACTGCCGACTGTGGACTGTGGACTGAGGACAACTGTCATTCGGTAGTCTGCCAGACTAAATGCCAACTATTTCTTAAATATCAGCCTTGCTTATATTTCACGAAACCGGGTGTTATTGAATGAGGAGCGGTAATTTAAGTATTTCACCGGTTTCTGTTCATTTTTTATTTCCTACATTTGCAACACCTCCTTCATAATTTTTTGGAAGAGGCCGGGGTGGGAATTGCTGGTCAAGATCTATGCTTTCCCGCCCCCTTTTTCTTCCAGATTAAACAATATTATTATTCTTTATTTCATTTAAAACTCTCTTCATAAAGCAACTAATACAATATTACCAACCTCACACTACCGACTGAATGTTGTCAACTGCCTACTGTCAACTGTCAACTTAACATTGAACTGACTGCCGACTTAAAGTTGTCAACTGTCAACTTGATGTTCGCTGACCGCCGACTGAAGACTGCCAACTGAGCTACAAGAAAATCCACGGAAAAAATCTCTAAAAGAAAGCTTTGTAAACAATTCATAGGTTGGAATTTGGTTCAATAAATTAAGGCTAAGTACATAACAAATATATCAAAAAATATTCATTTGAATACCCCCCATTATTTAACATTTGCTAACATTTGGAGGGTTGTGGGTTATTTTTGTAACACAAAGTTTCACAAAGTTGATACACAATGTTGCACTATGTTTTTATTTAACACTTTGTGAAACTTAGTGCATTAACTTCGTGCGACTTTGTGATCTGAACATTTCTAAGTTCAATTACTTGATTCCTGCATTAGCTGGTTTTCCAAAAAGAACATATGCTTTTCAAAGAAATAGCTGTCATTTAAAATACTACTCTTTAAAAGTATAAACAACAATAAAAGGATTATCAATTTCAATATTGTGGGCATCAATTATTTGCCGATAATCTTCCGGCAAATGATCATTACTAAAATACGGCACTTCCCTTCCCATCTCTTTATAAATTGGCCGTCCTCTATGCTCAGAAGTTATAATTTTATTGTCATACACACTTGAAAGAGCAAGGCTTACACCTTCCTTAAAGTAATCAAAAACATGTACTTCATTGGTCTGATTGTCTATAATAATATGCTTAAATGCATTATCAAACTCAACAACGGCAACTCTGAACCTATCAGTCTCATGAAGCCATATAAAATAATGATTTAATAATTTATCTCGTCCGACAGCTTCATGAACACATCCATCATAATGATCCTCTTCCAACAGATTAATCAATTTATCTATTTGTTTTTCTGTGTTATTATTATCTCCAAAATCCCAGGTAAAATGCTTCACAGGATTTATTTCTGTAACATCCATGACATCCTGCCCTAAATTAGGTAAAACATAAGTCCTTTCTCCTGACTGATAAACATTTAACCAGGGAGAGAAAGAGCCGGAGTCATGCAAAATTGGATAATCTGTATGAATAACTTTTTCTTCATTTAATGAATAGAAAACAAGCTGGTAGTGATTAAAAGAATGAATAAGCAAAACGGTATCATTTATTGCAAACAGCCTGTTATAGCTCATTATTTCATCCATTTCAATTCTATGATCAGCAATGAAATTACCTGCCATATCAAAGATCAATATTCGTTGGGTAGCCGGATCACCTATTATTATCTGATTGTTAAAACGATCAATTGTAAAAGCACTTATATAAGTATACTCACCAGGTCCTTTTCCTTGTGCAGCTATTTTGTAAATGAATTCTCCGTTGTTATCAAAACAAAAAATTGCCGATCCTCTGTCCATGACATAATATCGTCCATTGTAATACTTTACTCTGCCAATTGTGGATAAAAGGCTTTCCTGAGTGCTTTCAAGCTGTATTACTCTCACATCCGAAAACACATCGGATAAACTTACTGAATCATTTTGTGTTAAATTTATACTTTCTGGTTTGTCCTCAGAAATACAAGCCGTGAGAATAAAAGATGTTAAGATGAAAAAGCATTTTCCGGCATATCGGTTTATTTTTTTTACCATAATTGATTGTTTATATGTTTTTTAAAGCAGTATATCGATATATGTTAAATGCAAAATTTAATTTTTGATACAGGTTTCTTAGTGTTTAAGTGTTTTAATAATTCTAAGCACCATATTGAAAATGTTTTGTTTATTCTATTGACATCCCAAACAATGCGAAAGTTAGTATTGCTGAGTTTTTTTAAGATGTTCTTTTTACTTTGTATATAATGTGTTTAAAACAAATATATCAAAAAAGATCATTTTGATTATTCACCCCAACTTTTATGTTTTATGGCTGTAATTTTTCGAGCAACACATTGTTGTGCAAAGTATTGCAAAAGGCTGCAGTTACCGGTTTGCTAATTACTACAAAATAACCTCCAAAGAATTGACTATTACCTGAAAATTCCCGGATAGCGAGATGTTTGCCTTTCAATTCCCCGTGTTTTGAAAAAAGAACTCATTGTTTTGTATTTTTGCATTAATTATGTAGTTTCAAATATTTAATTATAAGGTATGGTTAAAACCCTTCCCAAAATAAACATCTTGTTAACATTTGATTATGAGTTGCCTTTGGGTGGGGTTGCAAAATCCTTTGAGGATAGTCTTTTCGGGCCTGCCGGGAAACTGCTCGACTTTGCCGGTAAAATGAATGTCCCTGTTGTTTTTTTTGCCGATATTTTAAGTTATATACGTTTTAAAGAATTTGGCCTTGATGATTATACCGGAGGTTTTAGAGAGCAATTGCAACAGGCGATAGTCAAAAGAAATGATGTGCAACTGCATTTACATCCTCATTGGCTGGATACTAAAATAGAAAAAGGAAGGTTTTATCCTTCAGACAAGTTCAAACTGGCTGATTTTTACAATAATCGATATCCTGATAATATCCCCGGTATCGTCAAACGTGGTGTTGAAGAATTAACTGCTGTCTGTAGCCCTGCAAGTGCTGGATATCGTTGTATTGCATACAGGGGTGGAGGTTATAACCTTGAGCCACGCACAGGTGAAATTGTTTCCGCATTGTTTGACAATGGGGTTAAGTTTGACAGTACAGTTGTTCCCGGGTACTTTTTTGTTTCACGTCAGAATATTGTTGATTTCAGGAAGGTACCACAAAAGCCCAACTGGTTTATTTCTCCGGATGGTGATTTTAAAAACCCCGGAAGCAATGGTTTATGGGAAATTCCTATTGCCGGCAAGCCAAAAAGTCTTTTCGAAATACCCACAGCACTGAAGATGAAAAAATATTCCCATAGGGCACCAGAGCACAGGGGATCAATTATCCATAAAGATGCTGAATTGAACCTGAGAGACAAGTTGAAAATGTTTTTGTCAAGCCGGATGCTAACAGTTGATAATTATACTTATTCCCAAAAATATCTCAGGCAGATTTTTGACCATCATATCCGCAAGTACAATCAATATGATGAAGTATCGCTCGCACTTATCGGGCATCCCAAAAGTATGGGGGATTATTCTTTTGAACTGCTTGAAGATTTCATTCGTTATGTTAGGGAAGTGTATGGAAGTAATGCAAGGTTTACTAACTTTACGGAGCTTGAAGTTTGTATGAATTCAAATGCAGGTAAATGAGAATTAGTGAAGAACTATATCGAATATTGCCGGAGAGCATGTTTGTAGCGCTTCGGGACAAGTATCACAGATTTAGGCGTTCGGTATATTCACCAATTGACATGGATGAATTCAGAGAAGTACTTGATAAGCTTGATGTTAAGCGCGGTGACGTTATTTTTGTTCATAGTTCATTTGATAAGCTGCACACAGCTTTTTCTGCAAAGGATATGCTGGATGTGTTATTGGAAAGAGTGGGTGAGGAGGGTACACTGTTGTTTCCCTCATGGAGCCATGCCGGGCGCACCGAAGATTATTTAAAGTCAGGCAAAATTTTTGATGTGCGCAAGTCTTATACTCTGATGGGTTTGCTTCCCGAACTGGCACGCAGAAGAAAGTCGGCCGTGCGCAGCCTGCATCCTGTTGCTTCCATTGCTGCTATCGGCAAACATGCAAAAGAGCTTACCGGTAAACATCACCTTTCTTCGTATGCTTGTGATGAGAACAGCCCTTATTATAAGATGATGAAATATAATGCAAGGATAATCGGGCTGGGAGAAAAAACGGTCAGCCTGTCTTTTGTACATTGCGTAGAAGATGTGATGAAAGAGCAATTTCCTGCTAAAATTCGCAATCCGCAAAAGTTCACTGCCGGGTATAAAGATTATGAAGGAAAGAGCCGGTCTATGGATGTGTTTGTGCTTAGTTCAGATAATCGCTACAATAATATTCCCGGGTTTAT
>SLSZ01000139.1 GCA_007130125.1 Bacteroidales bacterium | reverse complement strand
TGTTGGTATTGGGACTCCTTCTCCGGAAAGCACATTAGAGGTAGCCGGAGATGTCAAAGCCGAAGCTTTCATTGGCGATGGGTCTCAACTTACAAACACATCGAACTGGTGGGCAGATGAAGATAATAATATTTTCTTTGACAAGAAAGGAGGAAGTGTAGCTATTGGCCACTTTGTCGACGACCAAATTGAAAAATATGAATTACAAGTAGCCGGAGCTGTCAAAGCCGAATTTTTTCTTGGCGATTTCATTGGCGATGGGTCTCGACTTACAAACATACCTTTCACAAGTAACTGGACAAAATCGGAAAATAGCATACATTATACTCAAGGTGATGTAGGTATTGGCACTACTTCACCATCTGCGAGACTTGATGTTAATGGAACTCTAAAAGCCAATAGGATAAGAGTAGATGGCTCTAATATTGACTTTATAAAACCTGATGCTCCAGGTGGTTACGCAAGGGGTATAACGTTTAGAACAGATGAAGAATTTGGTTTTCCGGAGCATTTTCGCCTGGGAATACTTGGAAACAACCCAGAAGATTATATTTCTCATTTCTACATGGCTTTTGGAGAGTCTCCCTGGTCAAGCGGGAAAGGAATATACATTAAACCTGATGGGAAAGTAAGCATCGGCACCACCAACCCCAGGGGCTACAAACTTGCCGTAGCAGGAGACATTATTGCGGAAGAAGTAGTGGTGAAGCTGCACGGTGACTGGCCCGATTACGTCTTCCACGACGACTATAATCTTAGAACTATCCCTGAAGTTGAAGCCTTCATTGAAAAGCACGGTCACTTACCCGACGTGCCGAGCGCCAAAGCCGTTGAAGAAAAAAACATCGCACTGGGTGAAATGAACACTATACTTCTGAAAAAAGTCGAAGAGCTTACCCTCTATATTATTGAGCAAAACAAAAGAATAGAAAAGCTGGAAAAAATGGCAAGGGAATAGAAGCATACGGTTTTATAACTTAACAAAAAAAAATTATGAAAAAAATTATATTTATTTTATTGCTTTTAGCCGTTAATGTTTTTTGTTTCGGTAGGGAGCCGGTAAGTTTTATCACTCATGAAAACTATTTTTATGACCCCGAAAAATATGTTTCACTGATTAACCCCGAAATAGTTGAAACAGGGATATTAATTGACAGGGTTTTAACAGACAAAACAATTCTGAATATTAATGGTTATGATAAAGTTAAAACAATCTATTCGGGAGATTGGTACAACATATACAATGCTTTAGAAAAAGCAAGTTATGATAAAACTGGTTTTATGGATACTGATTTGATAGAAAGAATAAGGAAGAATAATTATCATCAAAATTTAGTCAGGCCTATCAGTATTATAGATTTTGAATTTAACAGGATAAAAAAGGAAGCCCTGAATGATGGTTTTATTGAAGGAGATTCATTATTGCAGCCTGTCCGTGCTGACAGAAGTGCTCTTTCAACACACCGTGCTATCGCTGCAAGTTGTTTGACATATAATGTCTTTGGAGATGACATTAAATTTATTTTACCCAAAAGCCTGTTTTTTACAAATATTGCTGATGAAAAATTAAAATCCATAGAAATTGATTTTGGTGACGGACAAGGGTTCAGGCCTGTCGAGTTCGATGAAATTATTTCCGTTTCTTATATGCCTGTAAGTGATTATTTTGAAGTAAAAATAAGAATTACTTACGAAAATAAAAGTACAAAAGAAGATAATACATATTATTCGCATTTTACATTTTATAAAAAAAGTGGGAGTTATCCTCCTCCTTACCACAATATAGATAACAGCTATTTTCCTTCTGAATATGATTTTCAAATTGACATTCCTTTCCATGGAATTATTGATGTTCTACTAGGCATTGAGTATTATGTCATTTTTAACGATAATAATAACAGCGGAAAGCTCAGAAGGCCTTTTATAGTCTGTGATGGATTTGACCCTGGCAATATGCGTACTTATTTTGAAACCGTATATAAACATGAACCTCCGGAAAAAAACAATGATATTAGGGGATTATATGAAAGATTTAATGGTGACCCTTCACACTGGGAGACAGAATCATCTGCTAACTTGATAGCTCATTTACAAAATCATGGTTATGATATTGTAATTTTAGATTTTCATTGGGGCGCAGGTCCTATTCAGAAAAATGCCGCTACTTTGCATGATTTTATGAATCAGATTATTAACTCCGAATACAGGGATAACAAAACAGAAGAAATTGTTTTTGTAGGGCCAAGCATGGGTGGCTTGATATCACGGTGGGCTTTCAGAACAATGGAGCAAAACAATGAGGATCACTATGTTAAAACATGGATCTCGTTTGATTCACCTCAAAAAGGAGCTTATATACCTTTAGGATTGCAATGGTTTGTAAGACATTTTAGAAGCATTAATGATGAGGCTGAAGATGCGGTAAAACAATTAAATTCGGAAGCAGCACGACAAATGCTATTATATCATTATACTAATCCAACAAGTACAATAGCAAATCCCAAGGATTTTAAGCCTGGTCCGTACAAAAGTGGGTCAGGATTGGAAAATTTTTCTGATTTTTACACACAACTTGAAGATTTAGAATATCCACTTTTTTCCAAAAATTATGCTATTTCTTCTGGGGGAGATAACAAACTGTATGAAAACAGTGGATCACAAATACTTAGCTATACTCATAAAATCTTTCCTGATTTAGCATGGGGTAGAGCTTTTAGGTGTAAAACAAGCACAAATACAAACCTTATTTATACTGGCCGTAAATTTGGTTTGATAAGATATAAAAGAACAAAAACACAATCTCTCTCCTTTGAAAATTCTCCCGGTGGATATAATACAGCTTTATATGGTGCTAATTTTGATTTAACATTTAACGCTCATCCCCCACCACCGAAAACACAATATACAAAAGCTACTTTTATGCCTACCTCAACAGCTTTTGGGATAGATTTAAATAGTAATACATTAAACAACACCCATGAAGATTATACAAATCGAAATAATCTGTCAAGCGGTAAAATCAGAACGCCATTTGATGAAATATATGGTATGGAAGATAATGAAGAGCATTGCAATATAAGCAAAGCTACACGTGATTACGTTATACATGAGTTTAAAGAAGATTTTAAAAACACAATACGTCCGAGAAAAAGGCTTACTTATGAGGATAACCCGGTTCATCAAACCATTAATCAAACAGTAAGTGGCGAAGTGGCTTATATGGTAAAAGAAACCATTGCTTTTGGTGGCAATAATAATGACAATACTTTTACTGTTGAAGCCGGTGCTGATGTGAATATACTTGCAGGCGGGGAGATAAGATTTTTGCCCGGTTTTTCCACAAAAAACGGGGCCATTCTTCATGCAAGTATTGATACGGATATTGATTACGGCTCGGTTATGAAAACAACAACGGCTGAAACACCATCACTTGTTTACAATCAGAAAAACCCGTACCGTGGCATAGTTCATGATTATTCATCAGCCGAAGAAACCGGAAAAGATTATGCAATTATGCAAAAACCTGCTGAATCAAAAGAGGATTTTTCATTAACTTTATTCCCAAATCCGGCTTTAAACAAAATAAATATTGAAGCAACGGGTATAACCGAAGGCTACGCAAACATTAAAGTATATAATTCTATGGGTTATATTGTATATCAATCACGCATTTACAGCGATGGTATTTACACCATAGACGTTTCAGGTTTTGCTCAGGGTATATATTATTTAAAGTCAATATATGATTCTGATGTTATCAGCAGTAAATTTGTGAAGCTATGATAAAAAATCGCTGTAATCTGATTTTGTTGTTTTTTTTATTTTTTCATGTGCTGTCGCCGTTTAGTGGTATAGCTCAATTGGTAAAAAAAGACACTATTCCTGATGCTGTTGAGAATGACACGCTAAAAAAAAGAGAAAATGAGGAATTAAACAAAAACACAATTTTTCTTGAGTTATCCGGAAATTTTAATCATTATAACATCGGTTACGACAGAATGTTTTGGTCAAAGGATATTCACAAATTGTCAATAGCCACAGGAGTTTCATATTTGCCGGGGTTAAGCGGTTATAATAATCTTCATATATCAACCCAGGTAAATTATTTTGCAGGAACAAAACATAATCTTGAGTTTGGTTTTGGATATGCTTATGGTCAGGCAAAAAACAAGCAAGAGTTTCATAATTATCACTTATTAGTATTCAGAACAGGATACCGCCATCAAAAACATGAAAAAGGTTTGTTTATTAGAGTCGGATTAACTCCATTTATAGTATTAAGTGAATCCTTGTATTTTTCAGCATTTCCCAATATACCCTATTTAGATTGGATTGATATAGGATTTGCATTAGGTTGGACTTTTTAAAAAAGAGAAACAACATTTTATGAAACTACAATTTAAAATATTTGCTGTTGTTTGTTATTTTTCGATATCATCTGTGTGTATGACACAAACATTTTACGTTAAAGAAAATCAAACCTTATCATCAAGCATTATCCATGGCGATAGTTTTGAAATGTTCAATATTGGCTTAACAGAAAGAGGTTCTTTAATTAATTATGGACTTTTCGGAGTTTCAGATGAGCATGAAGTTGAAAACAAATTAATTCAAAAAAGTAAACATTGTTTTACTGCAAACCAGAAAGTAGGGCTTTATAATTTGGTGGGTGGAGACATTTTTGGAATTACCATAGGTAACTCTTTGAACTATAAATACAACAAGTTTTTGATGTCAGCCGATTTTCATTATTATCAAAAATTTACAATGTTCGGTACACCGGACGAGTATAGTATGATTAGCCTTTATGCAGGAACAAGGTTAGGAGAAAATAGCATTATTTTTGACGCCCAGGTAGGTTTAGGCTTAATTTGGTCAAATGTTGAAATAGATGGTGGTTCCAGAGAGGAAAGAGATGTAATTATGATAACGATATTAAAAAACAGCTACAATTTTAAAACAGGTATAAAGTTTGTTCTGAGAGATGATTTTGCAATTGGAGATTTTGCTATTGGAGTAGACATGCATTATAGTAAAAATGGGTTGAATGAAATATACGCTTTCCCTTTATTAAGCTTAGAATTTGGAAACATAAGATAAGCCAAACAACAGTGCCTAAGACAACTACTTTTAAAAGAAGTTTGAAAAAGCAATGCCGCTAACAATAGTAATGAAGATTATACCAATCGCAATGATTAAGTTGAACACTAACATATCTTTAAAATTATTAACCAAAATCAACCAATATGAAAAACTTTAAAAAATTCCTTTCGGCAATTTTACCCGGTCTTATTGTTTTGGCTCTTGCGTCGTGCGAAAAGAATAATAACGATACTAAATGTCTGATCCAATCAAGGACAGATTATGAACTTGTTCTTGTTGATGATTATGATGGAACCGACAGTTTAGAAAGCTTTTATTCTTTTTCATACGATGCCAACGGCAAGCTTAACCGGTTAGATGTGGATCATTTCCTTTTTGACGACCTTGATTACCTTCTGTTTTTTTATGACAATAACGGCAAGTTAAAGAAAACAGAAGAACACTATGAATCTTTTGTTTCAAAAACTCTTTTCACCTATGAAGATTATAAGGTAACAGGTGAGAAATGGCGAATATATGATAATGAAAACCCTGAGCCTATGGGTGTAAAAGAAGTGTACGAATTGAACAATTTGGGCGAGATTGTAAAAATCAACCATTATCAAAAATACAATGAAGAGTGGAGGCTATTATTGTACCAGGATAATGTATGGCAAAACGGAAATCTGGTTAAGGCAGAGACGTATTATCATTCAAGCAAATATAAGGAAGACCTAGAGAAATTTTCCACTAAACCCATTAATCCATTTACCGGAAAAATAATTTTTGAAGAAAAAGAAAACATCTTTGATCCCCAAAGTATAAATAACAATTTTGTTAAAATATACACTCATGAAATTACTTATGACGATAAAAACAATCCATTCTTTGAACCGCATTATGCACTTGGATATACTTATTTGACGGGCCCTTTATCCAACAATACCAATAATGAACTCTCAGCAACAATGATTATTCACTCATCTGATATTGGCCCATACAGATATACTTTCAGTTATGAATATAATTTATTTGATTATCCAACCGTCAGAAACGTTTATTTAGAAAACGATAACGATACAACGCTAACACAAATATCGGATATTGTTTACGACTGTAATTAGTGTCTGTCCATAAAGTCTAACTTAAATTTAAACAAGCACCAAAAAACTGCCGAGCGTGCCGACCGAAGGGAGACGACGAACGAAGTGAGTAACATTGAGAGATCCCGATGTTTTTCGGCAAACACATATAAAATTAAACATTATGTGAGTAAATAAATTCCAATTCTCGAAATATCAATGACCAAAACAAGACGGGGCTGATTTGGAAGTAACCAAATGTTTATAAAAGCAGTTGTATAATGGTGGCGGGTTTCTATGTGAAATACTATGTGCCATATGTGCCTATGTGGTTCAAAAAAGATATTACTTTTTGAGCCGATAAGGTTAGTTGTTTTAATTGTAGCTAATATAGATTTATTATTCTTAGCTTGACTGCTATGGGAATTTTTCACTAACTTTATATCCAAATCCGGCTCTAAATGAAATAAACATTGAAGCAACAGGCATAACCGAAGGCTACGCAATCATTAAAGTATATAATTCTATGGGTTATGTTGTATATCAATCACGTATTTATAACGATGGTATTTACACCATAGACATTTCAGGTTTTAAGCAGGGCATATATTATTTAAAGGCAATATATGATTCTGATGTTATCAGCAGTAAATTTGTGAAGTTATGATAAAAAATCGCAGTAGTTCAATTCTGACAATGCTTATGTTTGTTTATATGCTGCTGTCATCTGTTTGTATAGCTCAATCGGATAAAAATGATACTATTTATATTGGTACGGAAAATGATGTGCAAAACAATCTTGAAAATAAAACATTTAAAAAAAACAGCGTTTATTTTGAGTTGTTTGGAAATGGATTAATTTATAGCCTTGGCTATGAAAGGATATTATGGTCAAAAGACATTCATAAATTATCTACAGCAATTGGATTCTCATATCAGCCTCCTTTTACACATGATGGTAGTGACACTTATTACTTTATCCCTTCTGAAATAAATTATT
>SLSZ01000170.1 GCA_007130125.1 Bacteroidales bacterium | reverse complement strand
CCTGTTTTGTTAATAAACTTTTCAGCATACTTTCTTGTAAGTCCGTTAAAGGCACCATTTAATAATTTGTCCAGCAGTTTGTAAAAAAGGTTGGTCTGATTTATGAAAAAATGATAATTGGGATCTTCCATATGGAACACGAGCGGAATTTGCAGTTTGTCTATGCCATCCAACACTTTTTCAATTTCATCATCAAGCCATCTATAGGTAACCTTTAATTCTCCGCACCCTTCAATCCCCATAGAATTATAGTATCGCATTGTTTTTTCCCAGTCACTTCTTGTTGGGTCAGGTGCATAGAAGGGCACAATCCTGTCAGGACTCTTTTCGTGTGCTTCAATTATGTCGTTAATCGTAATCTTATCATAAAGTTCACTGAAGGTAGGATTTTTCTCCTCCCATGTCAAAAGCCAGCACTTGTCAATATTTTCAGCATCCATGTAATCTATAATGTTTTCAGCATCAAATCCACATAAATTTACATGCATGTGAGAATCTATTTTCTTCATTTTTTACTAAATCATGATTACTTAAACAAAATATATACTATAACAAAAATATTAGCTAATGTAGTAATATTTATTTTAATAACAGGATTACTGAAAACATAGTCCTTCACTTGAAAATGAACCGCTTTAGTCATGTTTTATTACCCTTTTTATATCTTTTCTGTAAAGCTTTATCAGCCCTGTAATAACGAACACGACCAGAATTGCTGCAGTAATATAAGAGTTGATTTGAAGGAATACTTTGCCTACTTCCAGAATAATAGCCAATATAACGACCATTAAAGGAAAATTAAAAATTTTATTGTAGTTCCAATTTATTGGTTGAACTTTATGTTGGGCAATTCTGAAAGCAATAACCTGAATAAAGAAAGCTGTCAGGAAAGCTATTATTGCCCCGTAATAACCTATTCTGGGGGTTAGCAACCAGTTAATAACAAGGCAGACTATCAGAACTCCGGAATTAATAAAAAACATCAGATTTGTCTTTTTTGCAAACATAACAATCCAGGAAAAAACCATGTACTGGCTTTTCAGTATATATCTGATGAAAATTATTGCGATCAGTCCGGCCGAAAGTGTCAGATCAGTTTCATAAAAAACTGATATAAACACCATAACCGGTATTATTGTTAATGAAACAATTATTAAAGTTTCTGCAATAAATAAGTTAGATAATTTTTTTATTTCCGACTCCCTTTTCTTTATGCCTTCTTTAAGACATCTGAATATTTCAGGTTGAGCTGCACTGGATAGCCCTTGTATTATCATTTGAATTCCTATGGCAAACTTAATGGCATTATCATATATTCCAAGTTCATAAGGGTTGCCTAAAAGAAAAAATCTGTCAATAAATAATATGCCCCAAAAGATCAAATCGGAAAAAAACAATGGTAGTGAAAAAGGATATAAGCTTTTATTAACCGAATTTTTATAGTGTATTCCACAATTCCTGAATACAAAAATTACTATTCCCAGAGCTATTATTCCTCCTCCCACAGCCGTGCCATAAACATATCCTATAAAAGAAAGATCATAAAGCAAAACTCCTGTAACCTGGAAGCCCGAACGAAATATTCCGGATAGTACGCTAATCAAAACAAATAGCTTTAATCTTTTTTCATGTCTGTATAAAATAACAGCCATGGAAATAATAGCCCTGTTAAGGCCAGTAATGATTAAAGCAGGGCCATATTCGTTAAAATCCTGCAAGGCAGGCTGTGGAAATACACTACCAATAAGCGGTGCAAAAATCAATGCTAACCCTAAGAGCAAAAAACCCCGTCCCAATATTCCGCTGAGCACCGTTGAAACAAGTTGTTTATAATCAGACGAATCATCCTTATTATCGTAATAAAGGCGGGCAATACCGTTACCCGTTCCAAATAGACAAATAATAAAAACAACCGTTATTATAGCTTCAGTAATAGCCAAATAACCAAAATCTTCAGCACCTAAACGGTCTTTACCTTCAATCACAGGATAAACAATTAATTGAAGCAAAGCAGGGAAGGCTGCGAAAAAAGTATATACTGCCGTTAGCTTAAAATGCTCCTTTAGGTTTATCATTATTATTAAAAGCTTATAGTATTATGGTCACAGCAAATTTAACCCTTATAATTAAATTAGCTTTATGACAGAGGGAATTTATGTGCTTTGTTTTTGTTGAAAAGCTATTTTTCCAATTATGGCCAGTAAAATAATGTTTAAGTTTTGCAACATTTTAAACCGGCAAAAGTTTTGTTCTTTGAAAGTGTTAAATTTCGGTTATTAAACCCGCCTAATTGTTAATAACTTTCAGAGTTATTAACAGCATCCCGGCAAAAGATTTGCCTATAAAGTGTTTGGCGGTTTTAAGAATTGTTAATAACCTTTTTGGGTGTATGTTTGCCGGTTGTTTATGAGCTGATGTTATTTTATAATAAACATACAGCAATTCAAATAAAAAAAATAATTTGCCTTGCGATGTAATCAAAATTAGGATTAATTTTATGGTTTTAAACCGCGTCATAAAATGTTTTATAAAATTGTTATAAGATGAATAGAACTACATTATTAATTTCCATACTTTCTATAGTTTGCATTACCTTGTTTTTTTCATGTCGAAGTGTTAAACAAACTCCTGTTGTTGTGGAGGAGGAGCGGCCACCTCAATGGGTACAGCAGTATCCTATCGATCAGCAATACTTTATAGGCATAGCTTCTGCTCCTATTACACCGGGTTCTGCTCAACATTTTTCTCAAGCCAGGGACGCAGCTTTGGCAGAGATAGCTTCTTCAATAACAGTGCAGATAGTCAGCGAATCTGAAAGTCGTATCAGGGAGGATAACTATCTTTTCAGCCATACTTTTGAAGAGAGAATATCAAGCTTTGCCAAGCAGGATCTTGAGGGTTATGAGCTGGTTGATTCCTGGGAGGGCGATCATCATTACTGGGTTTATTACCGTCTTTCCAAGGACTTGTATCGTCGCCAGATCGAGGAAAGAATAAGGATCGCATCCAACCTTTCGGCGGATCTTATTAATAAATCAGAAAGTGAAATAGAAACCAACAAACATGCCCAGGCTATCAGATATAATCTTCAAGCCTATAGCAATATTAGTGATTTTATAGGTTATGGTATTGAAGCGAATATAAATGATGAGAATGTGTTTTTAGAGAATCATATTTGGGGAATGACCCAGGATATGATGAGAAGTTTAAGAATAGAATTTATTCCATCAAACGCAACAGGAAGGTTTCTGCAAGGCTTGAATGATCAGGTAAAAATAAAAGTTTTGTCACAATATTCTCGGAGTAGTGCAAACAGGCCTGTGCCGGAAATGCCTTTATTGCTATCTTTTGAAAGGGGACAGGGGCAATTAGTGGAAAAAGTGGTTACCGGCCCTGATGGCACAGCTAATCTTTCTTTATCCCGAATATCATCTCCTTTCAGATCACAGATAATTGTTGCTATGCCCGATATTGATGCAATAGCAGGTGGTCTGGGAGAAGAACCCGCGGTTGCGGATCTTATTGATAACATAAACTTGCCTGAGGCAAGGCTTGATATAGAGCTTGAAAGTGTGGTTTTTTGTATTGATTATGTTGACAGGGGAAAATATAATGAACTTATTAAGGATGCAAGTAATGGGAGGATAAGAAGTTCGTTATCAGAAAAGGGATTTGAGTTTACCACACAAACAGGCAAATGCAATTATATCCTAAAATTTGATGCTAATTTGCGCAGAGGCACAGTAATACAAAATATTCATACTGCATTTAGTGATGCTACTGTATTATTTATAAGTGATAAGGGTGTAGAATTATTGAGTTTCTCAGTAAGCAATGTTTCTGGCGCCGATCTAAGCTTTGAAAAGGCCAAACAAAAAGCTGTGCAAAATGCAGTTGATAATTTGATGAAAAGAATAGACAACGAATTGTTTTGAGTTTCAGATTTATAAATCAATAAAACCTGTTAATCTTCTCTTCCGAGTTGTCTTTGGAGTTCTTCGGCTTTCTCTTTTTCTGCTCTTGCTCTGATTATAGCATCCTGGTATTTGTTTCGACCCGGGTTTAGTTGCATAGCTCTTCTGAAAGCTTCTACAGCTTCATCATATTTCCCATAATACATAATAACCAGGCCATAATTATAAAAAGCTTTTGCACGTGTATCATCATCAATTTCAGGTTTCATTGTGGCCGACCTTAAGGTATGTATGGCATCATCCCAATCGTCAACCCTGATTTGTGCTATAGCAAGATCCAGTTCCGGGAGGTTTCTGTCTTTTTCAAAACTAACCCTTACTCTTTCTTCATACGGAGCTATTTTTTTTGCAAACTGAGCACTGATTTCATTAACACATTCGTTAAATAATTTGTTGCGGTCAATTCGTGGTGCAGCTTCATCTTTTGCTTGAGTTCTTGTCGTTTTTGATGATTTGAAAGTTTGTGTAAAAAGAATTCTGCCTGTGCTAACATCAACTATTCTTATGTTTATTGCAAGATTATACCTTCCACTTCTGTAATTAACGTAATATTTGTTGCCATCCGTATCTTCTTGTTGATCACTTCTTGATGTTTCTTCCTGATAATCATTTTCTGCTATTCTTCCAAAAACCAGGACTGCCGACCCCAACAATTGGCCTATCTCAACTGTAGAGCCATCATCTACTAATCCTGATAAGCTAAGGTTATGCTCTTCCAGCAGCAGGTCGAGGTTTCGCCTTTCAACAATATCAAAAGCACCGGTTCTGAACAATTGGTAAGTTATTGCCTCTTCAATACTAACAGAATAAAGAGACCTTCTGTTTCGTTCTCCTGTAAAATCTCCTACAGCAATGGTTTTATATTCACTGAGATTGACTTTGGCAGGCCTCTTGACGTTTAAATGGATAGATGGACTGCAGGCAGCCATCAATAATATAATCACACAAAACTTTATTATTAAAAGCTTTTTCATAATTTGCTAAAGTTAAAGTATACTTAAAAAAAGTTTGTTTCAATTCAGTTATGAAAAAATCAATCAACTTTACTACTATGATACTATTTCCAATGCTGCTTTAAGATCATCATCGATACTTTCATTGCTGGGCCTCTTGGCATTATTTTCAAATATTATGCCATTCCTGTCAATAATATAGTAAGTTGGTATCCATCTCACATTATAGCTGCTTGGAACCTCCTGGTATCTTCCGGGAACATTCAGGTGCACACCTTTGATTTCTCTTTCTTTAACGGTTTTTCTCCATGCATCGGGGTTTTCGTCAATAGATATGTATAGGAAGACAAGGTCTTCTTCATCTTTAAAGCGTTCTTTCAACTCCCTGGCATATGGTACTTCACGCATGCATGGCGGACACCAGCTTGCCCAAAAGTCCAGATAAACTACTTTGCCTCGAAAATCTGATAACGAAACGGACTCGCCGTTAATGTCAGTTAATTCAAAATCCGGTGCGGGATTACCAGGTAAAGTACGCTGTATATTTTCATAAGTGGTAGTAAGAATGTTTGCCATGTTATCACATGGTTCTTCTTTTAAATCTTCTACAAACGACTTATAAAGTTTTTCAGCATTTTCAAACTCTCCCAGGTAAAACTCATTATAAATCAAGCTAGCTTTAGTATGATTTAATGTTTTGTCATCCAGAAGTTTTTCAGCGATGTAGATATTTGTTTCTGCATTCGACAGGCCATCCGGTGCTGCATCAGGATTTTCCGATTTGTAATAGTCGAGGTAATGCTCAACAAAACTCCGGTAATTTGAAGATATTAGTTTGTTGTCAGCCATTTTTGAACGGGCATCTTCTAAGAAATCAAAATAATCTTTTGGCAACTCTTCCCATTTACTTTTAGAGAGGACGTACATTGGGTATATTAGGCGGTATGTGTAATATTCATAAACAATTTCCGTTTCCATATAATTGATCAAATCCTCACTAATGCTTTTGTTTTCAGCTTTGTTATTAAAAAACTTTTTCTTGCTATTAAGCATTTCCTCCACAAACTCAATAAACTTAGCAGGCTCTAAAGACGTTATTTTGTCAAATATTTGCTGTTGCTTGTATTTGTTGTCCAGGTTTTTATGGTATTTGAAAAGAAAACTATTGTTGTCAGCATTCTTGCCGGCAAAGCTCAATGATGATTTAAAGTCATCTCCATCAGCACTGATATGCAAATCATCTCCGGGCTTAATATATAGAATAACGGGATCTTCGCCTCTTAATTGGAGTTGCGTTACAACAGGTTTTCTTATATCCAACTCAAGATAAAAACTGTTGTTTTCATCCAATATTATTTCATGTTTTTCTTCGCGACCTGTTATTAAATCCTTTGGGTATGTTATTTCAAACTTTTCTGTAACCGGATTATCTATAGTGCCGGTAATAATAGTTTTTTCTTCTTTAGCGGTACATGCGAACATAACCGCCACTAAAATTAAAAATAATCTGTTCATAAATTCTGAGTTTAGGTGTTAAAATAAAATTCAAAAATTTCAAAATATTTTTGAACCACATATAAACATAGTTCACATAGAGTCATATAGAAAAAATTCTAATAACTCATTATGATACCAATTCAAGGGCAGCCCTCAGATCATCGTCAATGCCTTCCGAGCTTGGCCTTTTTGCGTTATTGTCAAACATATTCCCGTTTCGGTCTATAATAAAGTAGGATGGAACACCTTTGACATTATAACTTTTTGGTACATCATGGTCCCATCCTCCTGTTTTCAGATGAACACCTTCCATTTTTTGTGCTTCTATTGTATTTCTCCATGCTTCAAGGTCCTCATCAAGAGAAATATAAACAAATACAAGGTCTTCTTCATCTTTAAATCGGTTTTTTAGTTCTTTAGCATAAGGCACTTCTCTCATACATGGCCCGCACCAGCTTGCCCAAAAATCCAGATAAACTACCTTTCCACGGAAATCTTCCAGGGAAACTGTGTCACCTTTTAAGTCAGTTAACTCGAATTCGGGAGCAGGATTGCCGGGAAGTAATTTTTTTGTTGTTTCATAAATAGAAGAAAGGATGGTTATGTATTCTTCGTCAGGTTGTTCCTCTAAGAAGGTTTCATAATACTCTGTTGCTTTTTCAAATTCACCAAAGTTAAATTTGTGGAAAATATAATAAGCCTTTAAGTATTCAAGATTTTTGCCTTCATATAATTTTTCTGCCAAATAAATATTTTGCTCATAATGAGACTTTTCTTCCGGCACTTTATCGGGGT
>SLSZ01000096.1 GCA_007130125.1 Bacteroidales bacterium | reverse complement strand
GAAAAACAGTAACCTGATAATGTTATATTTGTCAGAAAAGTAAAATCAAAACATTAAGAACTAAAAAAGTAAAAAGATGATGTTTGCAAAAATTAAGAATTTGAAATCATGGTTGATTGTCTTAACGGCCTTTATCTTGTTGGGTATGAACTTACAAGCCAATTCTTCATTAAAGGTTTTATCAGACGAACCAGAGACTGAATATAAATATGAGGACGAAGACTTATTGAATTTTGTTCAGGCCAACAGGGAGATCAGCGAGCTTAGAAGAGATGTTAATAATGACATTTCCGAGATAGTAGAAGAAGCAGGATTAACTATGGAGCGTTTTAATCAAATAGCTCGTGCTTCACAAATTGGAGCTTTGGATAGTGGAAGCTTCGATAATGAAGAAATAGCTGCTTTTAACGAAGTTGGCCCCATGGTTAACGAACTACGCCAGCAGATGAGAAGCATGAGCCAGGCCATTCTTGCTGAAAAAGAGCTTAGCTCAGAATTATACCAGGAAATTTTAAGAGATTATAGGCAAGATGAAGAATTACAACAATACGTCAGACATCTGCTGCGAGAGAAAGCACGTGAAGAAGCTTTTCAAAAGCGTAAAAGAGAACTTATGGAGGAAAAAGGCTTAACTGAAGAGGAAGCAGAAGAACGTATAATCAGAAGAAGTGAAGCAGAAAAAGAAGAAGAAGAAGAGAATTAATATCCTTTAAAATATTGAGTTTAGTAAGCCAGGTTGTTTATGTAAAAAAACTGCCTGGTTTTTTTATCTTAAACCACCTCTGCAACTATAAAGGTGCTACCACCAACAAATATAAGGTCTCCCTCATCGGCACAGTTTTTTGCTGCATCAAAAGCTCTTTCAACCGTATCGTATGCCTCGCCGACAAGATTATGATTACTCGCGGTTTGTTTTAAAGTTTTGGCATCAATTGCGCGCGGGACATTGGCATTAGTAAAATAATATTTAGCATTCCCGGGTAATAAATCCAATATTTCCGGTATACTTTTATCATTCATCATGCCAATTACAATATGCAACTTTTTGTAAGTTATGCTTCTCAGCTGATTCAAAATCGATCTTATTGCATCAGGGTTATGGCCGGTATCGCAAATAATCAATGGCCTGGTTCCCAATATTTGCCACCTACCCATAAGACCTGTGTTGTCTACCACGTTTCTTAAACCCGAACTGACTTGTTGATATGTCAGATCCATTTTAGTAGACTCGTTCAACACATCGGCACATTTTAATACTGTAGCTATATTCTCTTTTTGGTAACTGCCTCCCAGTCCAACTTCAAGTGTATATTGACCTCCGTCGGCAGTATTTACAATATATTCAAAACGTCCTTTAGCGATGTTATTGTTTTGAGCCACTGGAGAAACATCATATGCCTCGTCGGCAAAAAACAAATCGCAATTATTTTCACTGGCCTTCTCATTAAATATATTTGAAATATTTTTTTGTTCTCTTCCAATAATTACAGGTACTTCCGGCTTAATTATTCCTGCTTTCTCGTTTGCTATTTTTTCTATTGTATCACCCAAAAGGTTAGTATGATCTAGCCCAATGTTTGTTATGACAGATACCAGGGGGGTTATTATGTTGGTGGAATCCAACCTTCCTCCCATGCCTGTTTCCACAACAGCAATATCAACTTTTTCATCAGAAAAATATTTGAAAGTCAAGGCAATTGTCAGTTCAAAAAATGAAGGAGATGTTTTATTAATAAAGTCTATATTATTATTGAAGAAGTCACAAATATATTCTTTGGTTATCATCTGTCCGTTAATTTTTATTCTTTCACGGAAGTCTTTCAGATGTGGGGATGTACACAGTCCCGTTTTCAGACCTTTTTCCTGCAAAACAGATGCAAGCATGTGAGCTACGGAGCCTTTACCATTTGTTCCGGCAATATGAACAGATTTAAAGTTTCGTTCGGGGTAATTGAAATATTTGCTAAGTGCAAGCGTATTATCGAGGTTTGCTTTGTATGCAGCCGGTCCTACCCGGTGAAACATTGGCAATTGTTCGTGGAGGTACTGGATTATCTGGTGGTATTGCATCAATCAATTCAGTCTGATAAAGTTATACGTTATTGTTCCTCTTTGCTCTTCGGGTGCATCTTGTTGCAGATCAAAGCGGGCTTTGAGAGCTGCTTCTTCGGCATGTCTCCACAGATTTCTGTCAGTAGTTGTTGTACCTCTTGCACCGGCGTTAGCCCTAATAACCTGCCCTTGTCTATTAACTGTAATTGACACAACAACTCGCCCGGTTTCAGGTGAGGTATAGTCAGGCATTGGCAGGTGAGTTGCCCTGCGGCCTGAAAGGCTAAACTCCACTCCACCTCCCCGGCCTTCTCCTTCAGCACCTTCTCCTTCTGCAGAACCTTCCGGTCTTCCCTGGAAACCAGGTATATCGGTATCACCTTTACTTTCCTCGTCAGTATCCCTCTCATCACTACCCGGGAACATTGCTCTTGGGTCGGGTGTTGGATCCGGCTCTTCTTCAACAACTTCATCCGTTTCGTGTGTTTCTTCATGTACAGGCTCTTCCCTCCTGTCAGGTTCAGGATCATCTACCGGCTCGGGGGTTTCGGTATCAGGAATACTTATACTCTCTTCTGTTGTTTGAGTTGCTATTTCCTCCTGTGCAGGTTCGGGTTGGGTTTCCGCCGGTGATGCAGCCGGCTGAGGGGTTGATGCCGGTCGGGTTTCCCCCATTCCCTGATCAAGATAACCCAAGTCAACCAGCACACCCTCTTCTTCTGGCAGAGGTAAAGGAGTTGAAAGCCCAAAGAACATAAAGCATACCAATAGCAACAGGTGAAACAGAATTGTGCCTGTCAATGCTTTATTATTATCTTTTTTGTTCTTTTCTTCCATTTACCTTGGTGGTTGTGTTGCTAGAATAACTCTGTGTTTGGTTTTATAAAGATTGTTGATATCATTTACAACGTCAATAACATTAACAATATGTTGCACCGGCACTGTATGATCAGACCTTAATACAACCGATCCTTCCGTTTCATCTCTAAGTGCAATAATCAAGCCAGAATGCAATGCATCAATATCAACAGGTGTCTCTTCTAAAAAGTACTCCATGTTTTCGTTAATATACACAGTAACTGTTTGCCTTGCCATAGTACGACTTTCGCTTGCCGGCAGCAATAGCTTGATGGCACTTGGTGCTATCAGCGTTGAAGTAAGCATAAAAAATATCAACAATAAAAACACCAGATCTGAAAATGATGCCATATTGAACGAAAGATTGCGTGTATTTCGGGGTCTGATTGCCATAATATAATTTTTTAAGCAGCAGGTTCATGCAAAAGATCCATAAATTCCGTTGCTTTTGCTTCAAGTAAAAACACTACTTTCTCTATTCTTGTTACTAGTATGTTATAACAGATATACGCTATGATACCAACAGCCAAGCCTGTTATTGTGGTTATCATTGCTTCATAAATACCACCGGCTAACAAGCTGATATCAATATTTCCGCCTGCCATTGACATATTATAGAAAGCTCTGACCATTCCTATAACCGTACCAAGAAATCCAAGCATGGGAGCAGCACCTGCAACGGTCGCCAAAACAGCAATGTTTTTCTCCAGCTTAGTTACTTCAAGCTTTCCAACGTTCTCAATTGCAGTATTTATGTCATTAAGTGGCCTGCCAATACGAACAAGGCCTTTGCCAATCATACTTGCAATAGGTGAATCATTATTTCTGCACAAAGATTTGGCCGAATCGATCCTTCCTTCATGCATAAAATCACGTATGTTATTCATAAAATTGGTCTCTTCCCGAGAAGCACGCCTAAGAGCTAAATACCTCTCGATAAAAATATATATGGCAATTATAGACATAATAGCCAGAGGGATCATAACTATTCCCCCTTTCAACATAAGACTCCAAACGGATAGAGTTTCCTCTGCCGGCATGTCAGCTGCAGCAGCCAATGTGTCTGCCACTTGCTCCTCTCCCTGCATCTGTACCTGTAATAAAAAGTTTTTTAGCATTTCTGTTTATTGTTAATAAATTATTTACATTATGAACCTACAAACCAATAAATTATTATATAATTCAAGTTTTATGATAATTAAAAACACTTTTTTGTGTTGAAAATGCAGATATTTAACCGGTAAAATTAATTGCAATTAAAGCTTATTCCTGACAATACCGGCGCTATATAAGCCCTCAAATAAACAACAATAAATACCGGTTTTTATTGTTTTTGCAAAATTAATAATTGTTTAAATACAAAATTTAGTATTGCTCACTACATTTATTAACAATCAACACATTTCACCTAAGATAGCGGCATATAAAAAACGCTCTGTTTTCCAACAAAAAGCTATTTTGCCAATAACATTAAATAGATATTTATTCTTTTTCAATATAGACACTGGTGGATGGGAAAGCAAATTCTGCCTTGTGTTTTTTGACAATCTCCATAATCTTAAAGTTTATTTCCTGTTTAACACTGAGGAATGTTCCCCAGTTCATGGTATTTACGAAGAAAAGAACCATAATGTCAAGGCTGCTTGAGCCAAATTCGGAAAAACGCACCATACCATCATCACTGGTTTCAGGATGATTGTCAATAAGTTCCTGGATATCTTTAATAATAGCCTGGATTTGCTCTTTGGTGGTTGAATAGGTAACTCCAATAGTATACATTGCCCTTCTGCTGGTACGTAATGACAAATTATCAAGTTCCTGGTCAACCATTTTTTTATTAGGTAATGTCACATAACTCTTTTCCAAAGTTCTTAGCCTTGTACTTCTAAAACCTATTTTTTCAACAACACCCAGTACTCCTCCAACTTGCACAAAATCACCAACAACAAATGGTTTATCTAAAAAGATTGTAAAAGATCCCATCAGGTTTTCCAGGCTCTCTTTCGCTGCCAGGGCCAGGGCCAGACCTCCAATACCCAATCCTGCAATCAATGTAGCTACGTTAACATTAAAAACTGAACCCAGAATGAAAAACAACCCGAATATTCCAATGATAATTTTTATTCCATCAGTAATAAATGGAATAAGTTGATTGATACTATGTATGTTGTCATGCTTTTCAGCTCTTTTTTTCATTATCAGCGACATGAAGTCAGTCAGGCGCAAAAAGATCCAAATGATTGATGATATAAGCAATACAGAGTATATGCGAATTAACACCATGTTAACACCAAACTCTTCCTGGGGAGCAATATCCCATTTTTCAGGAAAACTGATCTGCATAAAAGCCAAATAGATAAAGATCAGCATAAACGTTTGCATCAAAGGCTTTCTTAACAATTTGTAAAAAGCATCTGCTGCAATGTATTCCCTGTATTTTCTAAAAAATTTAAAAAGGAAAAAGCTAATTATCCGCGAAAAGAACCTTTTAAAAATCAGGCCGGCAATTATAAATAAAATAAATATGCCATATTGCCAAATATAATTATCATACCAGGATTGTTCTGCAATAGAAGTCAATTCGTCCATGAGAAATAAATTTAACAGTTAATAGACAAATATAATTATTATTATAAACAAACCACTTTAACTGCCAATTTTTACAGAAGCAAAAATCCACGGTTCACAAAATGAAGGTATGAAGACCTCATTAAATTTGACATCGTGGAAAAACAAAGGAATTACATCATTAATTATTTCCAGAGTTCCCTTATCAAAAGCAGAACAACACTGCATTGAGAGCACACCATTTGTTTTTATCGTGTTTTTCAGTGAGCCAAACAAATCAGTGAGGTAAGTTTGTTTGTCTTTTACGGAAAAAATCTCAGGATGCATTGAGAGATCATAAAATACAGCATCATAATTATTTTCAATCGATTTTAGAAATTTGTCAGCATCCTTATTAAGAACAGTAACGCGTTCATCTTTAAAAGCTTTGCCGGCAACCTTAGGCATATATTCTTTGCATGCTTCTATCACCAATGGGTCTATATCCACAAGAGTTATTTCACAATTTGTTTCCTCAATAAGCTGATTGGCAATACCACCATCTCCCCCACCAAGTATTAGTGCACTATTCATTTCTTTCAATGCTTTGGCAGGGGCAACCATAGCTTCATTATAAATATGAGCATCCGAATCAGCTATCTGAAGATCGTTATCAAGAAATAACATTCTGCCAAAAACTGCATTTTCTATAATTTCCAACTGCTGAAAATCAGTTTTTTTACTAAACAATAATTTTTCAACTTCATAGCGTATTTCAAAACCATTGCCAGCTGCAGTAGTTATCAAATTTGTTTCTTTTTTATCAAGGATATCGCCACGAAATATCTCTATATATTTAACGCGCTTTGCCTGCAGTTCCTTTTGAATGTATTCAAAAAGCCGCATTGGCGGTTCAGGATTATATGTGCAGGTATAAATATCAACAGATGCGTGCTCTGCCTCAGGA
Source organism: Bacteroidales bacterium (assembly GCA_007130125.1). Classification (GTDB taxonomy): domain Bacteria; phylum Bacteroidota; class Bacteroidia; order Bacteroidales; family UBA7960; genus PUKZ01. The sequence goes on along the minus strand of SLSZ01000096.1, from coordinate 840 downwards.
TAAGTGTGAACAACAACATGCGACTCACTAAGGATAGCTGCAACAGTAATACCTACCGGATCAAACCGGTGTGAAGTAATACGAACAATCGTCATACCGGAATTTGTAATAGCACTCTCTACCAGCTGCTCTAAAGCCTCCAGATCATTAAGAATTCCCGGCAAACACCCTTTATATTCACCTGCTATTTGAATTCCTGTTGGTTTCATTTCTTACGCTTATTTTAAAATTTATTCTGCCTTATCTCTCAATATTATCGTGCAAAAATAAAAATTAGATCCCTTTATAACAAAGCGTAAACAAAAAAAGTCACCCTATTAAATAGAATTTATTAAGAACAGCTATATTTTAAAACATAACCGGCAAACCATTAATAGAGAATATACTACTTATTAAAAAAATATTTTTTTAAAAACTGTTTTGTGTAAAAATTTAAACTATCTTTGCATCGATAATTAAAATCGGTATTGCATTTCGCACATTTGAATACAGAATTAAATTCCTTTTCAGAATAATTCCCAATCAACATTGCGTTTATCAATACCAAGAATTAACAAACACAATACATTTTACAATTTATGAAAACTGGAACAGTAAAGTTCTTCAATGAACTAAAAGGATTTGGATTTATTAAAGATTCTGAATCAGACAAAGAATTCTTCGTGCATGCAACAGGTCTTGTCGACAAGGTCGCAGAAGGTGACGAAGTATCATTCGACCTTGAAGAAGGCAAAAAAGGAATGAACGCAACTAATGTAAAAATAGCATAAGTTACCTGATTAAAGAATTCTGAAAGGTCAAATTATTGACTATAAAAAAGCCGGCTTCACAAAGCCGGCT
>SLSZ01000056.1 GCA_007130125.1 Bacteroidales bacterium | reverse complement strand
GCTCCTCTACCGCCAAGTGATCCATCAACAAACATTTTCACCCAGCGTACATTATAACGATTATCAAAAAGTCCTGTCTTTGGCTTGCCCATTTCCATTGCTGTTTCATAATCAACTGCATCCATAACCCTTACTATCAACAAACCTTTTTCATAAGCTTCTTTTCTTAATTTTGTTGTTTCAACTCCTGTGGCAGTAGCATCATGCACTGTAGTTATCCCGGAAGCAAGCAATGCTTCACTGCCCAGTCTCAGTGCTTCCAGTCTTTGCTCTTTTGTAAGGTCAGGAGCTTCTGGTATATGTTCGGAAACCAACATTCCTGCTGCTGAAATCAGTACACCTGTTGTAACGCCATTATCGTCACGCACAATAACTCCAGCTTCAGGATTCGGAGTCTCGTCCGTTATACCAGCTATTTCAAGCGCCAAAGAATTCACAAACAAATTATGCCCGCAGTAACGACGTATTACAACAGGGTTGTCAGGACTTACTTCATCAAGTATATGTTTGTGAGGTTCAACATCCCAAATGGCATCATTATAGCCCCTGACAAGGATCCATTCCCCCGGCTCTGATTCATCAACAGCTTCTTTAATAGCTTCTTTCAACTCATCAATGGGAAGCCAATAAACGTCAAGAGGTGCAGTAAGAATATTGTCACCAACACTGCTGAAGTGAATATGGCTTTCGGTAAGGCCGGGAATAACCGTAAGGCCTTCCAGGTCAATTATTGTTGTTTTAGCATTCGCATATTCCAAAACAGCTTCATCATCACCAACATAAATGTACTTGTCTCCCTTTATGGCCAATGCAGAAGCTACAGGATTGCTCTCATCCATGGTGTATATGGTTGCATTTTTGTAAATAACATCAGCTTTATCATTTGGCGCACATGATATTAAGCCAATTATTATAAGTGCAAATAAGGTGATTTTAATAATTTGATACAGTTTCATGATCTTAAGGATTTAATTGTTTATTATGAAATTTCATATTTGATATTTGATATTTGCTATCTTCTATTTTCTATTTTACTCTCCCGGATATCCCACGGTTTGTGCAAATATAACGTGCTGATGATCTTCCAAATTAAGGGTTTTATGAATTTTATCCCTGTCAATAGCACCCCTTACCACTGTGGCTAATCCTTCTGATGCGCAATATAGATAAACGTTTTGTGAGATATAGCCTGCATGGTTTGAGGCGTAAAACTTCTTTGTATCTTCATCCATTCTGTCACTGAGCTTTGTAAAATCTGAAACAAAAACAAGATTAACAGGTGCGGTTTTAACAAATTCCTGTAAACCGGTGAATTCCCTGATATCACTTTTTCCTTTGAGCACTAAAGCATGGCTTTCATGATCGTATAAATACCACCCCTCTGCCATGACCACATAAATGTCAATATCCTGGGTGTTCATGGCCGATGGTGCTGTTCGCAAGCCACTCTCCGGACGGGAAATACCAAATGCAGCCCATAACAGATCGGACAATTGCTGCTTACTTAGCTCAGCAGAGCTAAAACTACGTGAACTTTCACGCTCTTTAAGCGCTTCCATTAGAGGTTTACCACCAGAAGTCTGTGGCTCTGGTAACCTGACCATTTCTTCTTCCTGACCAATTATGCAGAAAGCAAAAATGAAAGAAAAGATGAAAAAAATCGACACTTTTAAAAATAAATGTTGCATATGTTATATTTTGTTTAAGTTATTTATGAAAGCAAATTTAATAATACTCCGTTTTAAATTAATATAAAGTTCATAAAATTGGAATGTTTTTGTTGCTTTATTATATCTCAAACAAATTATCAAAACATATATCTTCGATTTAAAAAAACTACTAATAAAAGGTTGCTTGCAACAAAAAAATCAAAGACTGATTACTATAAAAAGAATAAAAACCGTATTTTCGTCATTAGTACTAAAAAATCAAAATCTTCTTTTATGAAAATAAGTTTACTATTATTTACTTTCATTTTATTTTTTTCTACACAAGTTATTGCTCAACTCATAAGCATAGAACCGGAAGATGCACATACTGATTCAGATGTAACCATTACTTTTAATGCTTCCCTTGGCAACAAAGAGCTAGAAGGCTACACAGGCGATGTTTATACTTATACAGGCGTAATTACAGCTGAAAGTACAGGGAATCATGACTGGAAGCACGTGAAAAATGAATGGGGAGAAGTAAATCCTAATACGCTAATGACTCGTATAGAAGACGACTTGTACGAAATATCTTTTAATATTCGTGACTTTTATGGAATTGGTGAAGATGAAATTGTTTTAAAACTAGCTTTTTTATTTCATAATGAAGACTATACTAAAGTTGGCAGAACCGAAGATGGCGGAGATATTTTTGTAGAAATAAACAAAAAAACACCCGGCAGTTACATTTCACATCAAATAACAGATGAAAAGCTGGAGATTATTGTTGAAAATGGCTTATTTGAAATTCAGTTTTTTAACTCCACTACCGTAAAGGCCGAATATATTCATGAAGGTACAGACAATTTGGATACTACATTTACCGTAATTGCTGAAGCTGAAACCATCTCCCCTTCTTTAACAGAAACAAATGATGCATTGATTTTTGAATCTTCAAAAATTGAAGTATATATTACCAAGGACCCAGTATTACTGCATTATGTTCAAGCCGGTGATACTATTTTAGCTGAATCAGCTGGATTTGAGCCAAGACCGGCAGGTGGGACAATGAGTTTCACCATGGGTGAAAACGAACATTTTTACGGTGGCGGCTCGCGTGCAATTCCAGTTAACAGACGTGGCAGAAATTTAAGAATATATAATGAAGCACATTATGGTTATGGAAACAATACCCCCACACTAAATATAAGCATACCTTTTGTAGTGTCTGATAAGGGCTATGGATTGTTTTTTGACAACAGATACCCGGCAAACTTAAACCTGGATTCCGAAAACACACAACGCACCATATACAACACAGAAGGTGGCAGGCTGCGTTACTATTTTATTGCAGGCGACAGTTTTGACAATCTCCTGAATAATTATACCTTTCTTACCGGTAAACAGAAAATGCCTCCACTATGGTCTTTGGGATACATCCAATCTAAGTATGGCTATCAAAACGAAACTGAAGCCCGAAACATTGTAAACAAAATATTGGAAGAAGACTTTCCTTTGGATGCACTTATTTTAGACCTTTATTGGTTTGGTTCCGAGAATGATATGGGTAATTTGGATTGGGATTATGGCCAATGGCCACAACCTGAGCAAATGATGAGTGATTTTTCAGAAAAAGGCATTCAAACAATATTGATTACCGAGCCTTATTTTACTTTAAATTCAGATAATTATCAAGAATTGGCTGACAAGGGTTATTTCGCCCTTGATGAAGCCGGTGAACCATATGTCCTTTGGGGGTTTTGGGCAGGTGATGCTTCTTTGTTGGATATGACACAAACAGATGCTCAAGAGTGGATGTGGGACTTTTACCAAGCACGCCGTGAAGAAGGGGTAGGTGGTTGGTGGTGCGACCTGGGCGAACCCGAGGATCACCCACATGATATGCAACATGAAATGGGTTCAGCCAATTCAGTACACAATATTTACTCGCTGTTATGGGCTAAATTTATTGACGAAAATTATGAACAACATTATCCCGGGGAGCGTTTGTTTAACTTGATCCGCTCAGGATATGCAGGAATGCAGAGATATTCAACATTTCCATGGTCAGGCGATATACAAAGAAGCTTTGACGGATTAAGAGCACAAATACCGATTATGCTCGGCGCCGGAATGTCAGGCCTAGGCTATATGCACTCCGATGTTGGTGGTTTTATTGGAAACGACAACGATGGTGAACTTTTTACACGATGGGTCCAATTTGGTGTATTTGCACCAATTTTACGTATGCATGGTGTAGGAACGACCGAACCGGTTAATTTTTCAGAACCTTACAAAAGCATTATGCGCGATTATATAAACCTGCGCTATAAAATGCTTCCATATAATTATACTTTAGCTTATGAAAACTCAATAAAGGGTACACCACTTGCCCGTCAATTAAACTACTACGAACCCGAAAATAATGCCTTGTCAAATATTAATGATAGCTATTTATGGGGTAAAGACTTTTTAATTGCTCCCGTTTTGGAGCGTTCAGTATCTCAACGTCAGGTCAAATTCCCTGAAGGTAAATGGCTTTGTTATCATGATTATGAAGAATATTCTGGAAATGAAACTTACACAGTAAATTTCAATATTGAAAATATCCCTGTTTTTGTACGTGCAGGTAGTTTTATTTCCAATGTAAGACCAATGCAATCAACTGATCATTACAATACAGACAGTCTTATAATACAGTATTTCCCTGACAAAGAAGTACAGGAATCTTATGGATATATGTTTGCAGATGACGGAAAATCCACTAGTAGCCTGGATTTGAACAAATTTGAATTACTCCATTTTGATGGTTCATATTATGGAGATGAAATTCATGTTGATTTATCAAAAACCGGTAACGGATATCCCAATGCTCCGGAAATCCGAAATATGTTATTCAAGATGTATCGAATATCCACAAAGCCGGCATCGGTAAAAATAAATGGAACAGCAATACCTGAAGCAAGCTCTCAGGAAGATTTTGTGTTTAAAAACCCTTCTTACTATTGGGATTCAAACAAGGGGGTATTGTATGTCAACTGCTCCTGGGACGGCACAAATAAAAACATAAGAATTTTAGATGCTTATGTAAGTACTGAATATATAGCAGATGAAAAACCAGATAGTTTTTTCCTACACAATCCATGGCCAAATCCTTTTTCTAACGTTGTAAATATTGATGCAGATATTGTTGAGCCAGGAATTTATTCATTCGAAATACGAAATTCATCAGGAATTATAGTTAAACATTTTGAAAAAGAGTATTTTGAAAAAGGCAGAAAAAGTTTTGAGATAAACATGCAACAAAATTTACCTGCCGGTGTCTACTTTTTAAGCATGCGAGGTAATAAAGATGTACAAGTACGAAAGTTAGTAAAATATGATTAGTATACCTGGATAGGGAGGGTAAAACGTGAAATTATAATCTACAGCAAAAAATCAGGCTGATTAGAAACCGGTAATATCAGACTATAAATCTATTTGGTTTAAGAAACAGTTTTACGCTCTTTGCTGTATTTTTTAAATTCTTTGCTATCCATAATTTCTTTAAACGCTTCCACAACATTCCACACCTCTTCGTATGTATTGTAAAGTGCGACAGGTGCAAGGCGTATGATATTGGGTGGCCGCAGGTCGGGAACAATGTCCCTTGCCTTTAAAGCCTCGTTTATTCTGACAGCCTCAGGGTGTTCCAGGGCAATATGCCCTCCCCTTCTGTTATCATCAAATGGTGTAATAATCTTAAATTCAGGATAATCCGGAAAGACTTTCTCTTGCAGCAAATCGACTAATGCAGATGTCATTTTAAGTGACTTTTCACGGATATTGTTTATTCCGGCTTCAAGGATAATTTTCAAAGCCCCTTCGATAGTAGAAGAACCTAAAATTCCGGGAGAAGAAATTTGCCAGCGGCCGGCATTTGCAGCCGGTATAAACTCTGTGAGCATATCAAACTGCTTTTCTTTTAAATATCCAAACCACCCCGTTAGTAAAGGCTCTTTATCAAAATGTCTTTCATTCACATAATAAAATGCCGAAGCGCCCGGGCCACCATTCATGTATTTATAACTGCACCATAATGCAAAGTCAACGCTCCATTCATCAAAATTATGTGGGATAGCACCAACAGAATGGCTACAGTCAAAACCTATTGTAATATTACGCTTATGAGCTTCAGCCGTAAGCAATTCCATATCTAATAGCTGACCGGTACTGTAAATAACAGATGGTAAAAACACCAAATCAACTTCATCAGTCATTTGTTCAATAATGTCTTGTTCATCAAGCAACATATCTTTGTCTGCTTTTACAAGTACCAGGTTTTTTTGGGAACAAATGCCTCTTAATTTCATCTGGCCTTTTAAAGCGTAAATATCTGATGGAAAGTTTAGTTCGTCAGCCAATATTTTTGTTCTCCTGCCTTTGGGATTATAAAAACTACTGATCAATGAGTGTATGTTAACGGTGGTGGTGCCGCTAAAAACAACTTCTCCCGATTTGGCTCCAACAATTGGGGAAGCCATATCCCCTATTTGCTCGGCAAACCAAAACCATGGCCGCTCTGCTTCCATCCAGCCCTTAATGCCAAGTCGTTTCCATTCATCCAAAACCCTCATCAATGATTCTTCAGCGTCACTGGAAAGCAAGCCAAGTGAATTACCATCCATGTATGTTATTCCTGCCGGAATGTAAAACCTGTCGCGAAAAACAGCAAGGCCGTCTTTCTTATCGAGGTTAATAATTTGTGCTTTTGTTGGTTTTTTCATAAGGTTTTGTCAATGAGTCAATGTGCCAATTATTTAATGTGCAAATGATATAATGTGTTAATTTGCCAATTAGTCAATGTGCCAATTATTTAATGTGGAAATGAATTAGTATTTCGATTTATAAAGCTTACAATAAAATAAAAAAAATAAATAAATATAACTAAATCATTTATCGTTTATCACTGGCTTTTTATGCATTTTCACGCATTCCTTTTCTGACAGAGCATATGATACTATTTAATAATTTTTGTATTTCCTTTAATTGATAAAACAATTGATCATTATATGAATAATTTTTTGAATGTTTGCAAAGCAAAAGCCAGTATTTAGTTTCTTCAGCTTCTTTCGCAGCTATTTTGAGTTTGTGAAGAAAGTCTGCTTTGCTTTCAGAATTTTGTGCTTCGCGAACATTTGCACCTATTGATGTTCCACTTCGCAATATCTGATTCGCTATTACATATCTACGTTTAACTTCCAATTCTTCAGAAAAAGAAACAACCTGTAAAGCGAAATCAAAACTCAAATCCAAAATTCTATTACCTGATTCTTTCATTAGCTCGGTTATTTGGTTAATTGGGAGTAAAAATCACAGAATTTATTTATCAAATATATTCATTATCCCTTTACAATAATAGCTTTTCATAACATTTACCACTTTACCTCATTAGTTTATGGCACATTGATTCATTGATTCATTTACTCATTTACTCATTGACACATTTGCACATTTGTACATTAACTCATTGGCACATTGGCACATTGACTCATTGACTCATTAGCACATTTACACATTGGCACATTTACACATTGGCACATTGGATAATTGGCACATTGGCACATTGGCACATTGAATAATTGGCACATT
>SLSZ01000259.1 GCA_007130125.1 Bacteroidales bacterium | reverse complement strand
TGTTATTGAAATTGTAGCTTTTTTTGATAATAGAAGTAAATGCAAATACTAAGAAAGATAAGTGCAAAAAATACTTTTTCTCAACCTTAGTACAAATACACTTCAACAGTTTAAGTTAGTTGTTCGGATTTTTTTATTTTGATTTAAATTTTTATAAAAAACATACAAATAAAAAAATGTTTATGTTATATTCGTAAAGTAAATTTTCAATTCAAATTTTTTAACTAAAACATAAAAGACCATGAAACAATTTTTTAAATTCATGTTTGCTTCGATGTTAGGGTTTTTTCTGACATCAGTAATTATCTTTTTTATTCTCGCAGGTATTTTTGCTTCATTTGCTACTTTAGCTTCAAGAGATACAGTAAAAGTAGACAAAAACTCTGTGCTTCATTTGAAGCTTGAAAATGAAATAGCAGACAGGGGAGGGCGGAGTCCTTTTGAAGATTTTGACTTTTTATCAGGACGTCCATCCCAGGTTATAGGGCTTAATGAGATATTGAAAAATGTCAATAAAGCAAAAGAAGATGACAACATTTCAGGGATCTTACTTGACCTGAGTGGCGTTCAAGCTGGGTTTGCTACAATCGAAGAAATCAGGGAAGCTTTAATAGACTTTAAGGAGTCAGATAAGTTTATAATTAGCTATGGCGAAGTATATTTTCAAAATGCTTATTATTTAGCCTCAGTATCGGATGATATCTACCTCAACCCTGAGGGCGCCATTGATTTCAGCGGGATGAATGCTCAATTGTTTTTTATAAAAAACATGCTTGAAAAATTGGGCATAGAACCTCAGATTATCAGGTATGGTGAATATAAAAGCGCTGGGGAGCCACTGTTTTTGGATGAGATGAGTCCTGAAAACAGGGAGCAAACCCTGGCTTTCATTGGCTCTATCTGGAATAACGTATTGAAAGGGATTTCTGAATCCAGGTCTCTTTCACTAAACCATCTTAATTATGTTGCTGATAATTTATTAACCCGTACGGCTGAAAAATCACTTGAAAATGGTATGATCGATGGTGTGATGTATTATGATGAAGTGATGGATGATTTGCGTGACAGGCTGGGTTTGGAAAAAGGGGATGATATAAGTTTTGTTAACTATTCACAGTATAAAAAAGCTCCACTTCCTGAATCTGTGCGTCCTGAGGCAACCCGTGACAAGATTGCAGTCGTTTATGGGACGGGCAATATTATTTCAGGTGATGCCGGCGAGCGATTTATTGCTTCAGACAGGATCGCCAGAACCATACGTAAAGCAAGGCTTGACGAATCGGTTAAAGCTATTGTTTTCAGGATTAATTCGGGGGGAGGTAGTGCATTGGCTTCAGATGTAATACTTAGAGAGGTTAAGCTTGCTGCCGAAGAAAAGCCTGTTGTTGCCACGTTTGGTGATGTAGCAGCCTCCGGGGGGTATTACATTGCTTGTGCTGCCGATTATATTATTGCCAACCCCAATACTATTACAGGCTCTATCGGCGTATTCGGCGTTATACCTAATATGCAGGAATTCTTTAATGAAAAGCTTGGAATAACTTTTGATAATGTAAAGACCAATGAACTGGCTGACTTCGCATCATTACACCGTCCTTTAACACCGGTCGAAAAGGAAATTATACAAGAATCCATTGATGAGGTGTATTATACTTTTATAGGCCATGTGGCCGAAGGCAGAAATCTGACAAAAGAAACCGTCGATGAGATAGGCCGCGGACGTGTTTGGAGTGGCGTTGATGCTAAAAGGATTGGATTGATTGATGACTTTGGAGGGCTTGAATATGCCATTGATAAAGCAGCTGAGCTTGCTGAAATTGAAAAATACAGAGTGGTTGAGTATCCCGAAAGAAAAGACTTTTTTGTTCAATTGATGGAAGATTTTGGAGGAGTTCAGGATAGATGGTTGCAAAGAAGAATGGGCGATAAATACAAATACCTTGAAATGCTTCAGGATGCCGAACATATGACCGGAATACAAGCACGGATTCCATATGAAATAACTTTGCACTAAGCACTAATAAAAGCATGCTATTTAAATGCCGGGAAAGAACCTCCCGGCATTTTTATTTGGAAAAAGTGTATTATTAGAACTTTGAAAAAAATAAAAAAATTGTTATTTTTATGGTTGTTTTACTAATAATAAAAACAAAATTGCTATGTTGCCATATTCACGTCGGAAATTCATTAAAGGACTGGCAAGTATACCTTTGTTGTTTTCATCCTCATTGGTTTTTGCAAACAGTCTCTTTTTGAAAAATAAACCAAATTATAGTATGGAAAAGAATTCGAAAGGACACTCATATGAACCTCCTTATTTAAAACTACACAGGAGCGGAGAGTTGAAAAAGCGTGCTGACGTATTGTGGGATATGATGGAGAGTTGTGATATTTGCCCGAGGGAGTGCAATACAAATCGCTTACGAGGTAACAGGGGTGATTGCAACGCCAACTCAAACCTTGAAGTATCTTCATACCATGCGCATTTTGGAGAAGAGCCGGAATTGGTTGGCAATAATGGATCGGGAACAATATTTTTTACAAATTGTTCTTTGCTTTGCGTTTTCTGTATTAATTATGATGTTAGCCATTTGGGAAGGGGCAGGACATATACAACTGATGACCTGGCTAATATGATGTTAGCATTGCAAAACCACGGATGTCATAATATTAATTTAGTTACTCCTTCGCACTATGTTCCTCAAATAATGCGGGGTGTTGATAAAGCTGCCGGGCAGGGATTAAGGCTGCCTATAGTATATAATACTTGTGGATGGGAAAAACTTGAAATATTACAATTGCTTGATGGTGTTGTAGATATTTACCTGGCTGATTTTAAGTATGGTGACTCCAAGCCGGCCGGCAAGTATTCTGCCGGAGCCTATTCCTATCCTGAAATTACAAAAGAGGCTTTCCTGGAAATGGACAGGCAAGTCGGTGTAGCAAAACCTGATCCTGATACCGGCCTTGTTGACAGGGGCTTGATGGTGCGTCACCTTGTAATGCCTGAGAATGTCTGCCGGACAGATTTGATTATAGAGTGGATAGCTGATAACCTGCCTAAAGATACTTACATTAACATAATGTCGCAATATACTCCAATGTATAAAGCTCATGATTATGACGAAATTTCGAGGAGAATTACCTTAAGAGAGTATCGTCAAGCTGTAACCTGGGCTCGCAGGGCAGGATTGACAAATGTGCAGGTACAAGGAGGAATTTGATAATCGGACAAAGGTTAAAGAAAATTTTAGCTGTTTTGTTTTTAATTACCCATAACGGTTACAGCGATATTCCTGCTGTTTCTCGGTCCGTCAAATTCACAGAAAAAAATATTTTGCCATGTAGATAATCCCATTTTTCCGTTTATTACAGGAATTGTTTCTGAAGGGCCAATAATCCCGGCTTTAAGATGAGAATCAGCATTGCCGTCTTGTTGGTCATGCAGCCAAACACCTTGTGGAATATATTTTCTGAGCAATGTTAAAATATCGGTCTGAACGCTTTCATCCCAATTTTCCTGTATCATTATTGCAGCGGTTGCTCCTTGTGCATAAACATTTACCATTCCATTTTTAATATTGCTTTTGGATATAAGAGATTGAACGGCATTTGTAATATCATATAATCCCTCGCGATTATCAGTTTGAATGGTCAATATTTGCTGAAACATGATTTTTTGTTGTTGGTTTTCTCAAACAAAAATATATAAAAAAAGCAGAAGGTAATTCCAGGATCACCTTCTGCCTTCTCTAACCACTAAAACAAAAACAACATTAACCAAAAAACAATGAAAAAACTAACAAAACTTACTAAGCTTATTCAGTAGCAATATACGATTTTTTTAAAAAATAAAAAAATATTTTTTGCCGTGATTCTGAAAACAAAGATAAATAGCTTATTGTCAACCAAAAACAGTAGTTTTACCAGTTTTAAAATACGTGTTTTTATTATTAAAAAATTTTAACTGTTTTTTAAGGGCAGATGTATTTATTGTTTTGATTTTTGAAAAACTAATTGTACTTTTGCAAGTGAAATTTCGCATTTAAAAAATGTTGGAATTGCCTGTTAGGTGAGGCTACTCGCTGAACAAAGGCTGCTGCCCAAAAACGTCCAAAGACGCCAATGGGTAAAACAGGCATTGCCGGATTAAGGCTTTGCTTAATGTAGCTTTCTGTTTTGTACAGAATACGTCAGTAAGAGCTAAAACTCAACAAGGGGCAAAATGCTTTTTAAAAGATAGCATTTTAAAGTGTTAAACTTAGCCCCTTCCTCGGAAGGGTTTTTTGTTTTAAAACACTTAAATATCCTTCCTTTCAGGTTTTTTCCGGGTTTTAAGTATTGGATTTATGTTATAAGTGTATTCTGGATTTCAAAAAATAACTTTTGAATACTTTTGATTAGTTAGTTAAAAGTCAAAAAGAAACATTGGAAATGTTATTTCTTTTAAAAACGAGAGTTAAAAATTAAATAAGAAGTGAAATGGTTGGAATAATAAACTAAAGAAAAGAAAGGAGGGTGTCATGGTAAATGTAGATAAAGATCAAAGAAACATGATTATTGAAGGGTTGATCAGGGCCCAAGAATGGGAAGCCTTAGTGGCTATATTGAAAAAAATGCCTGTTGTAGACGTTGTTGAGGTATTGGCTCAATTGGAGGATGATATTCTTATAGAAGTTTTAGGTTATTTTAATGTTGAAGAACAGGGTTATATTGTATCAGATTTTGATCTGGAAAAACAGTTGAAGGTTTTTGATTTGCTTGACCGGAAGTCTTTTGCTGATATTTTTACCAATATGGCGTCGGATATCCGGGCTGACTTATATCAGGAGCTTGACCGCGAACAGCAATTGCAACTATTACCTTTTCTAAATAAGAAGACACGTGAAGACGTAACGCATCTGAGTTCATACGATCCTGAGACCGCCGGTGGTATTATGAGCACCGACTTTGCTACACTGCTTGAAAACATGACGGCACAGCAGGCTATTGAAAAAGTTCGAATGGATGCACCCTCTAAAAAGATGATCTATTATTTGTATGTTGTTGATGAGCAAATGAAATTAAAGGGGTTTACTACTCTTAAAGATCTTATAATGGCTGAGCCTGGTACGCCGGTTAGCGAATTTCTTTATTCGGACTATATTTTTGCTCATGTGGATGAAGACCGTGAAAGTGTTGCTTCAAAAATTGACAAATACGACCTGGTGGCTATTCCTGTTATAAACCAGCTTAACCAATTGGCCGGTATTGTAAGGCATGACGAAGCTATGGATGTTATGCGTGTTGAGCAGACAGAGGATATGGAAAAGTTTATGGGGATTATGCATACACCTGCTGAAGAAGAATTGAACTACATTGAAACCAAGCCTGTATCACATTTTAGAAAAAGAGTGGTTTGGGTTGCAATACTTGCTGTTCTTGGGCTTTTGACCGGGATGGTAATCCATCAATTTGAAGATGCAATTGCTTCATTGGTGATCTTAGCATTCTATATGCCAATGGTAGCAGATACTGGAGGTAACACAGGCAGCCAGGCAGCAACGATTGTAATACGTGCTATGGCCCTTGGGCAGGTAAAAGTGCAGCAATGGTTAAAAATATTGCTTAAAGAAGCAAGAGTAAGCATACTTTTGGGCCTGGTAATTGGTGTTATCACTTTTGGAAATGTGCTGATACTTACTTCGTTATTTAATGTACCAATACCCAGTGAGCTTTCACTTTCTTTTGTGGGGCTCGGTATAGCAATAGCATTAAGTCTGCAGGTTATATCTTCAACCCTTATCGGAGCAAGTTTGCCGCTAATCGTTAAAAGTTTTGGAGGCGACCCCGCTATTGTTGCAAGCCCGGCAATTACAACTTTGGTTGATGCTACCGGTTTGCTGATTTACTTTAGTGTGGCAACACTCATGTTCTTTTAGTTTTGCTTTGCCAATTAAAAAGCAGAAGAATATAAAGATGATTGTTGAAAAATATTTATTAATGAGAACAAACCTTCCGGTTAAACGGTCTGCAAAGTTTGAATAAATTAAGATGATTTTTATTCCGGAATTATTATTTTTGAGCTTTGAAAAAAATGTATGCGCGGGTTTATAAATGATTATTTTAGTTATATTCTTCTTATTGCCGGGATTGCAGGCTTGTTTATTCCTGAGCCCGGCGATGCTGCATCATATGTCATTCTGGTCCTTCTTTTTATAATAATTTTTTCTTCTTGCTTTCAGCTGGAATTGAAAAAAGAAGTTTTTCGTAAAGAATCCAAGAATGCAGTTATTTTTACCATTTTCAGATACATCCTGATACCTTTATTATTTTTCTTTCTACTAAGGAACATTTCTGAATTTTATGCATTTGCGTTATTCTTTCTTTTTATATTACCTTCAGCAGTTGCTGCGCCACCTGTTACAATTATGTTTGCCAGAAATATCAACCTGGCACTTATAATACTTGCTTCAAGCAGTATTGTTGCAACGTTTACGATCCCGTTATTTATTCCCTGGTTATCGGGAGATGTTGCAACTATTAATCAGTTCAGCCTTTTCCAAACAGTCTTTATTACCATAATAATGCCTTTCTTTGTTCACCTGCCTTTTCGCAGAAATCAAAAGATGAAGAGCTGGCTGACAAATAATTTGCAGTACATTACTGTTACGTGCATATCTTTGATTTTGATGATTGCCATATCAAAAAACAAGGAAACGGTGTTTCAGCAACCTGAGCTGGTTTTAATATTTATTATGTTATCATTGGTTTTTTATGCGGGGTTGTATGCTTTGGGCTGGTATATGATGCCTTCCCGTCAATTCCATGAAAAAGCAACTTTTACAATAAGTTCGGGATTAAATAATATAGGGCTGGGTATTTCACTTGCCATAATTTATTTGCCTGCCCTGGTTGCAGTTTTTTGTATTATGGCTCAGTTTGCATGGATCATTTCTCTGATACCTGTGCGTTATATACTTCGCAAGATAAAAGAGAGAAGTTAATAAAATGATGGCATAAGAGGTTTTGCAGTAAAAATAATTCCGCTCAACAGGCGCTGTTTGACAGTCAATAGCCGGATTTATTAATCTTTAAAATTGCATCATATCAGTAAAAAGTAAATATTTGTGGTGTTTGATAAATAACAATCTACAATGATTGTTGAAGCGATTAAAAGTCTTTTACAAGCAGTTTTGGTTCCATCATTTCATGAACAGCATATTTAACTCCTTCGCGGCCTTGCCCTGAATCTTTCACACCACCATAAGGCATATGGTCAACCCTGAAAATCGGGGCGTTATTTATAATTACTC